>JBDLJY010000039.1:0-28414 GCA_039714115.1 Pseudomonadota bacterium
AACGCAAACATACGGCGTGCCCCTATCGGCACTTTAGAATTTTCCATCACCTACCTCCTTCATAAATAAAAAAAACAACCCTTGCCACCTCACTTGGGGGTGGGCACTAAATTTACACACGGCATGAGTATTTTACTCCTTAGTTACAGTGTGACTTTAATGGATGGGATGTCACACTTGGTTTAAGTATTTGTCTAAAATCTGGGGATGTCAAAAAAATTTTAGCTTAAAATAGCACTTAGGCTTTTAAATGTTTGAATATGTTATAAATATATTTTTTATTATTTTTATTTATGGGTATCATTTATGGGATAAGTCAAAACCAAATAGTACCTAAAACTTAATCCACCCTACATGTATGGTTTTAAGCTTAACTTAATGGAAGTCACACTCACGTTTATTTCTCAATTAGTTGTAGCGAGCGTAACGATAAAAAAGGCCAATATCCACCAATCTATTAACCTCGTCGGGCGTGGGTTGGCTTGCACAGTTCCAATGGAACTTGTCTGTCTATTTCACTTGCATATTTAATACCATGGGTAAATCGGCGTTTGCGTGGCTGCCGATGGTTACACAAAGCACGATGGTGCTCTTTTTATTTAATGGCATTGTCAATATTACTAATATGAGTATATGACTCAATGCCATTAAGTTAAGCCTAAAACCATACATGTAGCGTATCCACCTGATTATTTGGATAATTTGCCAAGTTTAACAAATGAAGCTGATCTGGAAAATGGAGGTAAAATGATATAATATAATAAAAACAATGCTTTGTGTGATTGTCATTTTATCGTCAATTTTTAGACTTTAGCTTGGGAGGGGATAGGAGTCCAAAATTTATTTTGGAGCATTTTGAGGGCTATTTGAAAATGAGGGGTAAAATTTAAGATCCATGTAATTTGTCCAAAATAAATTTTGAACTCCTAAAGATGGCGCGTGGGAACGAGATAAGGATTCATGGTTTGACGATTTTTAATTCGTTTATTTCTCAATTAGTTGTACTAAATAGCGAGCGTAACGATTCGCTGGCTGGGGGGGCATATTACACAACATGAGTACAGAGATTTACGGAATAAGGGGATTGGGGTGTGCAATGCCATATCGTGCTAGGTAATTTTTCTTGATCCCTCCTCATACGGGCACCTAAGCTCCACGCAGATTTGCAACCTGCTCAGTAACGTTTAACTGCCCGCAAAAACACTGGATGGTCGAGATTTTACACCTCAAACACACGAAATCCCTTATTGCCAAAACAGTAGATCACAAACTGAGATATATGCGCCTCTGGATATTCCTTTTTTAAGCCTTCCACATAACCCGCGATTTGTCGAGTATCTGATTTCTCCAGTTTCCAATTTTTTATGCTGCTTTTGGACTTTCTTAACTCCGTATTAGAATAATATTTAAATTCAATCACCCAACGCAGCCCGGCAAATTTTTCGTGATATTTGCCAACAAATTCTAAATCGCTCTTGCCTTGTGGATAGGAACGTTCTACATGCCAAGTAAACCAACGAGACAAGTAACGACTACATAACTCAAAAAAAGTCGTGCGATAAAAGTTCTCATTCACCTGTTGGAAAATAGTTTCTGGCAATTGCGACACATAGTGTTCCCAATAACCCGCGAATAATTGCTCAAGTTTGGGCACATTCACAAAGTGCTGCATTATTTCGGCGTATTGAGTAGAGACATTAATCTGGTGAATCTCGTTGAAATATTCAACAAAAATTTGCTGCATATTCAAATTAGGCAATTTCAAGTAAAAATCGTCTTGCTTAGTCAACATGCCTAAATAGAAAAAAGATATCGGAAAAAAGCCCTTTTTAAAAAATTGGGACAAATTTAATTTTTCAACCAGCAATATATCGTCATAAGCGATCTTATTATATAAGGTAAGTTGATCGACAAATTCTTCTGCGTTTTTGGGATTAGAAGCTGTCAAGCGTCTTACCCAAGATATGTCGGTTCTCAGGTTAAGATCAATTAAGCGTTTTGGGATGGTTTTATAACGGCATAAATGCTTTAAAAAGTACATTAAAAGCGTTGAATTATAGAGGGCTTCACCTTCTGAACTTACAAAATAGTAGCCATTGTAATAGTTTTTGATAGTTGCCTCAACGACGATTCGCAGAGCAGGTTCAATTTCATAATCGCGGTACACTTCTGCAAGTAGTTTATTTACTTCTCTCTGAGTAAAACCCAACATGGCTTCAAATTCAGCGTCTAAGGTAATGAAGTTGCCAATATTGTATCCAGATGCCATATCATCTATGGCGAGAGGCAATACGCCAGTCACAAAAACATTAGTTATGGTTCCTGTTTCGCGCCCCTCCTTTAAGGTTTTAAAGAAGGTTTTTAGAAAACTACCATCGCCGGTTAGTTCATGGTAGACACTGTCTTTGTGAGTCGTAATCAGTTTATTGGCAAAATTGTCATATTCGTCGATGATCACATATAGCCTTGGCAAATCCTTGTTTTCTTCAAGGACATTGAGTAACAATTGAAGATTGAACAACATTTTGTCTTTGACATCTATGCTGATTTGGCTTTTAAACCATTGTTGGTTTCTACCTACAAACGCTTTCATTCGCAAATTACAAGTCTTGTCAAAGCTCTCCTTAATTTCTTCAATTGTGCCATTTGGCTCGACGGTAGAAAAATTTAGATGCAGTACAAAAAAGCTGTTGTGCGAGGGCGTTGGATGTTGACCAATATATGTATGTCCAAAAAGCCTTTCAAAATCATCCTTTTGGCTCAGATCATAGTAACATTTTAGCATTTGGCACAAAAGTGATTTGCCAAACCGTCTTGGACGTAAAAATACTGGATTTTCTGTTAATTCCAATTTTTCAATATATTTCGTTTTATCTACAAAGTAGCCATTTTTTCGGACGATTTCATCGTAATCGGCTACGCCATATAGGATTCGTTTTTTCATGGTATGTGCAACATGATGTTCATGCTAATTTTGAAGGAAGGGAAAAATACTATAGAAAAATATCTTTGTCAAGAGCTTTAGCGAGCCAGCCAAATTCAAGGAGTTAGTCTGCTCCGCGTGTGAGCATTGTAAACATAGCACAGGGATTGACGAAATAAGGGATTGAAGTGTGGGCTGTTTGGAGTCTGTCCGTTTTGTTTGTGCGCTCCGTTGGTTTTAGGAGTCCAAGATTTATCTTGGCTGGGGGGCATATTACTCAACATGAGTACAAGGATTTACGGAATAAGGGGATTGGGGTGTTTGTAGTCTGTCCGTTTGATGGTGGATTGCTCATTTGATCTTGGTTTTTAGTAAGGCTCTTATCACTCAAGCTCCGCCAAGATAAATCTTGGACTCCTAAATAAAACCCTTAACTACAGGGATTAGTTATTAGCAGGGATAAGTGACAACGCTGCTCACTAATTATACGTCCAAGATAAATCTTGGACTCCTACCATCGTTATAAACCTTTAAAACCAACTATAGGAATTTAGATTCAAATCCCTGTAGTTGGTTTTGATCAAACCCACCCAATAGCAACAATACTCACCTCAACCCCATTAACCACTTCAGTCGTTGACAATGTTTCAAGCACCGTTTCTTCAAGCACCGGAATAAATAGTGCAATGGTAACACTTGATATGCCTAAATTCTTGGCATAATCAGCGGCTTGCTTTTGATCCGATTCAATTTGATAGCTATCGACAAAACTTTTAACTTCGATAATGCCCCGTCGCTTGTCACAGCTAAGATGAATATCAACTTGACCATTACCCGTCGGAAATTCTGGACTTACCACACAACGTCTTCCCACCACATCCTTAAGCCAGCTAAAAAGATGAAAGTGTCCTACCTTTTCTGTTAACTGAAGATCAGTTTTTCTGCGAGGCTGTTCCTTCCAAGGATTAATGCCTTGGGCTTTGAGGCGAGCCAAATAGTCTTTGTACCTTGTCAGCAAAGCGGGCAGATCAAGTAGGGGCAATCCCTTGTGGTTGCCCGTACCAGCAAAGACATCTGCCAGTTTATCCAATGGTTGTAAAGCGAGAACCGACGCGACTGAACCAACGACTTCCCGACTCAATGCGCGATAAAGACAATCTTGAATAAAAGGTGAAAAAAAACGGCAAATTTCTTCCAGTTCCCCATTAGGTTGCATTATGGTTTTTGATATCACAATGCCATGAAGATACATATAGCTACACAAAGGATCATGAAAAGAAAATGGCATGTTTGAATGGGTGAAAAGTTCTATTAAAAAAGCCTGGTATTCTGGCATTCTGGCTTTAGCAATCAAATTCATCACCGTATTGTTTGGTTCGACAAAACGCGCCTTATGCCAAACCAGTTTCCAACTTTTGATATCAATAACTTGGTTTATTCCAGGATTATACTTTTCAGTCAACAGCTCCCCAAACCATGAAACCACACCGGGCTGTCCATTTGTGGAGTGATAAATTTTGTCCACCACGGCAGCCTCAATCTGTTGCCCACTTTCCTGTTGGTACTGACGATATAATTCCTTGACTTCGTCATCTGTTAAATTCGGCACCTTCAACGATCTTTGAATGTTGAACGGAGAACCACGTTGACTTTCAATACCCAAGACTGCCCGAACGCCAACCAGTGCCAATCCATGCAGCCAGTTGTTTTGGCGGTTAAGATATAACTCTCGAAATTGTGCAACCATCAAGTCTATCAAAGTCAGTGGAATGGTGTCCACTTCATCAATCAATAGGAGCAACGGACGATCCCATAATCCCTCGTTTTTTGAGAACAAAAGACGAAAATCATCCCAATTTTTCACTTCAGGGTGGGTAGGCAACTCGGTTTTGAGCAATCGACAAAATGCTGGAGGAAAATCCGATTGTTCAGAAGGGGTAAAGCTCATGCCTCTCAATGCGCCAAATGAGAAATTAAAAACCGTAAATTCTTCCGAGTATTTAAGCTCAATGGCTTGTTGTATTTGTCTCATCAGCCAAGTTTTGCCCGTTTGGCGTGGTGCCCAAATTGTGAAAAAATGTCCACCTTCTTCCTCCGGGCTACCAATGAGCTGCTGAACCCCAGTTTCAATCAGCGCTTGACGTGGGACACAAAAATGCGCTTTACAATCGACTGGCCCATAAGAGCAAAAATGTTTCATTATTGATTCCTTTTAACGACAGAAGTTGATATTGACTGTGTTGGAGCGTCCAATTCAAAAGGCGGCTATGGACAAACGCAAACGTATTATAATTGAATCTAAAAAATGATGCAAGTTTTTTTGTCAAAAAAAATCAGATTTACAACAGTTTTTTCTGGAAGAAGTTGCCTAAATCTACTCCTAAATGACGATTGGTTTATATCAAAATTTCTTTTGGACGCATGATCGGAGCGAAGTTGTACTAGATTTTTCAAATAGCCCTCAAAACGCTGGGGTTAAGGTGTTAAGTTCGGGCGGCGCAACTCGTCCAAAATAAATTGGGGACTCCAAGATATTGATTTTGCCATTTATTATTATTTAACCCTTGACAATTTTTTATCACTTAATTTAAAATCACCACTTTCTGAAAACGACACTGATAGTTTTTACTCAAACAATTTTTACGGTGATAACATGAAATTCGTCAACCCAAAAAACGATCTCGCCTTTAAAAAGATTTTCGGCAACGAAAAACAGAAAGAAATTCTCATTTCCTTCTTAAATGCCATACTGGATTTAAAAGGTGCTTTTGAAATTCAAACCATTCACATTTTAAATCCTTACCAAATGCCGCATTTAGTGGATTTGAAAGAAAGTTCTTTAGACGTGCGAGCCACTGATAAACGTGGAGTGACTTTTATTATCGAAATGCAGGTAGAACAAAAACCGTTCTTACGACAACGCTTTAGCTTCTACGTCGCCAAAGCCTATTCCTCACAAATCGAAAGAGCCGTCGATTACCCAAAACTCAACAAAGTCATCTTCATTGGCATCTTTGATTTTAAAGAGTTTAATAATGAACACTACTTGAGTCATCATATGACATTGAACTGTGAAACGCTTGAACAAGACTTGCGCGAGATGGAATACAATTTTATTGAATTGCCTAAATTCAATAAAAAGGAGAGTGAACTGAAAACCATCTTAGACAAATGGATTTATTTTCTCAAACATGCCGAAGACTTGGAAACCATACCAAAATATGCCAAGCAAACTCAAGTCTTAAAAACCGCTTATGAAATCGCAGACAGGTTTAATTGGAGCAAACAAGAATTAGAAGCCATTGAATACTGGGAGATGCGCGAGCAGGCGAATCGGAATGCGGCTTTTGAAAAGGGTGAGAAACAAGGTATGAAGAAGGGCCTAAAAATGGGCAAGGAAGATGGCCTAAAAGAGGGCCAACAACAAAAGGCTCTTGAAACCGCCTGCAAAATGTTAGCCAAAGGCTATAATTTAGCTGAAATTACTGAATTGACGGGCCTTTCCCCCACCGACTTAGCCACTTTATAATTCATTCTTTTGTGGGACAGGGTTGGAGTCCAATCGTTACTTCGTTTCCCACGCCGGCGCGTGGGAACCAGAAAAAAACCTCTGATGTTTTGAAAACCTCAGAGGTTTGCCCTGCTATAATTTTCTGAACAACAGTTCAAATATTAAACAAATAACTGACTCAAATCTACCCCATCTTCCAAATCCGCATCGGCTTGATTCGGAAACACAATATTACTACTGCCTGACGATACCCAATCGCAAATTTGTCCAAAAGGATGATCATACTCCGTCAAACCCTCAATGTCTGGACTGGGCTCCTCCAAGCGATCCAATTCACTTACCGGGAACATATCACCATAGACTCCACCGTTGACACCATTGCCGATGACAAGAATGGAACCTCCCCTGCCATGATCAGTCCCGTAACCACCATTAGCCTTCAGTTGGCGACCAAATTCACCGCCCAATAGGATGACTAGATTATCTGCCATCTCAACCGGAATTTCTTGGAACAAAGTATCAAAAGCCTTGCCAGTTCCAAACAAATCTGTAAAATTTAGTTCGATATACTCCTTTTGATCCTTATGCGTATCCCAGCCACCCATCGCTAGGGATGCTACCCAGAGATTGACAATGTCACTACATGCCAGACTATCGTAAAGGTTACGAATCTGCACTCCAAAGCCACGATTATTTAATTCGTTAGCACTGGAAGTATAAAGTCCCTCAATAGCTGACGGTATGGGAAGACCACTAAGCCGCTCATCAATGGCATCACCAAACTGGCGGGCTTTATATTCCATATCGACGAAATGCTTGTAAATCGAGTTCGGATCCATCTCCTCACGCTTAGCCGCGTAATAAGCCTTCAGATTCCTAGCAATACGCCCCGCCCGACTATTCTCCTCCCCTGGGGAAGGATGGTATAGCCGCATTTGCCGGGTATTAGCCGCCGCAATAACATTGGCGTTACTACGTTGTGTTGGATTCTGCGGATCCGGCCCGAAACAAAAGGTGCGTGGGCTATAGGTGAGCGCTAGGACATTGCCACCCGCTACAGAGGCTAATTTACCTCCCCACCCCGGTCGATTAAGGTCGCCAGCACTAGCAGTGATATCACCCAGATCCTTGATCAATTGGCAGTGAGCATGATCGCGGCTGGTACCACCAACAACGTTATTGATGATGGCTACCTTGCCAGCATCCCACATGTTTTTCAGCCACTGCGCCTGTTTGAGGATACCAAAGTCGGTCGTGCCATCACTAACATGGAAATAATCCTCATTCCAACGTTGCTCCCAACGATCAGGATTATCCGCAGGGAGATTGTGGGCAGCGGCTTGCATTTCCCAGTAACGGTAGCCAAAGCTATCGATATCGGAATCAAATGGAGGAGGATTCAAATATCTGAAATCTGGCCCACCGTCCAACATCACATCTACTAGCATCCGGTTGCTAGGGGTGGGAAACGAGTTGACAGTGGCTCCTCGGCCTAAAACCGGCAATCCACCACAGATCGCTCCAGAGACTAAAGCAGTTTTGAGAAAATGACGACGTTCCATAACTAGCGTCCCTCCTGTGCAAAGATATATGGTGTACCCACAATGAAACTAACAGCAAAACCGATACGTCTATTCGCCTCTTGATGAGCTTGATCGCTAAAACCCTTCAAAGTCATACGCTGATTAGCAAATGCATTCCGCTTCTCAATAAAATCGCGATCCGTTTCCAGTTCTTCAGTGGTGAAAAACCGATCCAGATCATCAGGATCGACATTATAAGCAAAATCTTCACCGGTAGCCAACAGAGAATTGACATAAGTTCGCTCTAGGGTACCATAGTTCTTGAGACCATCACCAATAAAGCGGTTCCAAAGAAACTCACCGACTTTATCCACTAAATATTGTTTAGTTGATTTTGTCGCTATTACCGAAGTCCAGTCCTTACGCCAAGTACCGTCGGCCACATGAAGGAACTCATAATTATGTTCTGTAGCGATACTATAGTGATGGAGAAAAACATCAACGCTATTAGCGGCCTCCGTTCCCGTTTGCCCACCAAATACATCGTGCGTGGGATAAAATGGAGCAGCTTGATCTTCGCTGAGGTAGCGAGTTAGGTTGTAACGCTCAATTTCGGCGTTGTTATGGATAAGCTGATTATTGATAAGTGTAAACCGATCAATGCTGTTTAAGTATTTCACCCGGCTTGGGTCATGGAATTGGGTAGAGATGGCGTAGGCTTGCAAGAATGCAAGTAGATTTTTTTCTGCCATAGAATCCCAAGCCTCACGAATTTCAGCAATATCGGTTTCGCTTAACTGATCGTCTGCCAAACCTTGCACGATTAGAACCGGTAAATTCTGGCGGCTTTCCTCATGATAAATAGCAACTTGTGACAATGTTTCTATTCGTTCCAAAGCATTTTGGCCAGTATTGAGGCTATAGAGAATGTCCAATTCCCCGGGATAATGGTATTTAGTACCGAAGAACACATAATCCACATAACCAATACCCGGTATCTGCTCAACACTCATGTGAGTAAGAGCTTTAGCGGTATTTTTGATTGTCACCTCTTCGTGATAGACTGGATCATAATTGCCTAAAATACCAAAAAACAGTTGATGATATTCACGGGCAAAGTCTTCATTACATTCGCACTCACCCTTTATACAGTAGTTTTTGCGATGACCATATTGTTGAGCGACCGCCGCTGATGTAGCGGCGACGGTTAGGGTTTGATGATAAGGGTGCTTTGAGTTTCCCAAACTATTCATAATGTCATCATAATAAGTGAGTATCTGCTGATAATTGACACTCGAATTTAGGTTAACCGTCATGTGGTAGTTAGTTTCCCATAAGCCGAGCTTTTGGCGGACTGGATTAAGACCACGACTGACTGCCGTTCGCAGCCACAGATCGGCTACACGCACATAATATTCATCGACGGGATATTTATAGCGCCTATCTTCTGGTACGTCATTGTCTGGATCATCCGAAGACCAAAATCCACCTAAATCACGAAGAGTACCATCAGTCTTTTTCCAGAGTTTAGCCGTATCCGATTTGACCGGTTTAGAAATGATCCGATTGCTTTTTTTGAAAGTCAGAATTTTTTTAATGGCTTTTTCGGGGGACATGTTGGCTAACTTTTCGATGGTACTTTCGCTGATCTGTCCCCCATAGGCGAAAGTATGCAACACGCGACGCACTGCGGTTTCATCCCAGACTTCGTCACTAACCGTCTGGAAACCGGCAGTAACAGTTGCGGCTTCATCCCAGACTTCGTCACCAACCCCCTGGGCATAACTCACGCCACTGAAACTTATCAGTAACGCTATAAATAGTAATTTTCTGAACATAACTGTCTTTTCTCCTCAATTTTTCTCTACCTTGCTAGTAGCATTTCAAAATTTCATACACGATACAAAAAAATACAAGCGATTAAATTTGTCCTCACCCAGGGGCGTTTCTAAAAAAAAGTGTAGTGTAAAAATCACTCTAGCGTGTTGGATAATTGACAAATGGTTATTTTCATCTGATAAGCGGTACTTGCGTTTATGTGCCCACAGCCCGCATGTCTAGGTTTTGGGCAGCACGAGATGGCATTGAGGCGGTGCGTGGGATGCGCCCTACAACTCAATGCCATTAAGTTAAGCATAAATCCGATTTTTTGAAAAAATCTGATTTTTAAGCCGGTGTCAAAAAAACGGGATTGCCGGACGGGGAAGTTCTCTCCTGCCGTCGAGATCCCAAGTTCTCTACGAGACGACGTTTCAGTCGCAGTAGGGTGGGTAAGCGGGCGGTATGATATTTGAATTCAGCTCGGAACTATCCGCCCGGAGCAGGTTTGAAACCTGCTCCGGGCCCACCATTCCGAGAATAATAACTAAAATGCAATTGGATTGCCGGACGGGGTTTGCAACCCCGTCCGTGACGTTTCAGTGACTTGAGCTTTAAGTCTAAATGGTGGGCAAGCGGGCGGATAGAGTGTCGCTAAGGTCAAATATCATTTTTCTTAATTTAATGGCATTGATCCTATGCTTGCTCCGCAGTTTTATTAAAAACGGGACTTTAGCATTTTGAGGGTTATTTTAAAATTGAGGGTAAAATTCAAAAAGGTACTAAAAATGGGGCTTGTGTATTTTTAATAAGAGGCCGTTTTAAAAATGAGGGGTAAAATTTAAGACTATAATAAAAACAAAGCTTTGCGTAATTTTAGATTTTGTTTTGACTTATCCTTTTTTAAACTAAGAAAAAAGGGGCAACCTCGTAGGGGCATACCCTTGTGGTTGCCCCTACGATGGTTGCCCCTTTTTTCTAAGTTTAAAACGCACGAAACGAAGTAACGGAGCTTCGCTGCGATCACTAACTCAAATTTACCTGCCAATTGATATTGGACAAAAAACAATGAAGAAAAAATGACAGTTAAATTAAAGTACTGTTTTTATTAAATTCTATAATGAAAAAGTGAGTACAACTAATGTTAAACACCTCGGTAAAAACCTTCAATATTCTCCGCCCGGAGCAGGTTTGAAACCTGCTCCGGGCCCACCATTCCGAGAATAATAACTAAAATGCAATCATAAAAGGTGGGCTAAAGTTTGGACTTCAAAGTTGGCAGGCGTCCAAAATTTATTTTGGACGAGGCGCCTTGGATTAAACGGAGCAGTCCGAAAACCGGAGTCAGAGAACATGCCATGAAGAAAGATTCGTCCGTGAAACTTCGTGGTGAGCGGAGCGATATCATCTGAATTTGAGTTATTTCGCGTCCCGTAGGGATCTTAAACTAAGAAAAAGGGAGCAGCCGAGCACACCTAATCCCTCACGGCATGGCAACCACAAGGGATTGCCCCTACGAGGTTGCCCCTTTTTTCTAAGTTTAAAACGCACGAAACGAAGTAACGGCTCTCCGCGGAGATCACTAACTCAAATTTACCTGCCAATTGATATTGGATCATGAAAATCCCAGTCTTTCCAATTCTTCTTTCACCTGTTCCACTAAATGTGTGACTTGGGAGGCTACTTTGTCTGACAACTCTAAGCCAAGTTCCAAATTGGCTGGTTCGATACCAAATAAGGTAAGATTGTCTGGCTGTTCACCCGTCAGGTGAGCGGCGGCGAGAACATCTGATAGCCCAATTTCGTGCGGAGAAACTTTGGTGCGGAAAAAAGTGGGAACTTGCTCGCCGTCAAGGCGAATGAGTGTTCCGGGCGCTTGCCCCGTTTTTACTGCATCTAAAATAATTAAGTGATCGGCTTTGGCAATAAAAGTCAGCAGTTCCATTCCCGAAGTGCCGCCGTCTATCACTTCAACGCCCTCGGGAATTTGATAATCGCGCAATAAGGCATTAACAGCGTGTACTCCGATACCTTCGTCACTCAGCAACAAGTTGCCAATGCCTAATACCAGTACTTTCATAAAGTTTTACACCACCTTCACTTTGACGATTTCGCGTTGCTGCGTGTCTGTTAAGTGGACGGCACAGGCTAAGCAGGGATCGAATGAGTGGACAGTACGCAACACTTCAAGCGGTAACTGTGGATCGGCAATCGGGTTATCAAGCAGAGAGGCTTCGTAAGGGCCTATCTTGTCATTATCATCGCGAGGTCCCGCATTCCAAGTGGTGGGCACGACGCATTGGTAGTTTTTAATTTTACCCTCTTTGATGACTGTCCAATGTGATAGCGTTCCCCGTGGGGCTTCATGGTAGCCGAAGCCGCGAATTTCTTCCTTGGGAAATATTGGACGGTGGTAAGTGGTGGTGTCTCCGCTGGCAATGTTGTTGATCAGTAAATTCCATTGATTTTGCATTTCTTCATGTAGCACGGCACAACGTACCGCTCGTGCTGCATGTCGTCCAAGGGTGGAATGTAGGGCGGTGAGTGGCAATTCGCTGCCTAGCAAATTGCTGATCCGATTGACCGTTTGGGTGAGATAACGCTTGGTGGGTTCATGCCCTGCTGCGAATAGGCATAGGACATTTGCTAAGGGTCCTACTTGAGCGCGTTGCTCGTAAAAGGTGGGTGATTTGACCCAAGAATATTTTCCTTCGTCTTGAAAATCGGTGTAGTTAGGAATGGTTTCACCCTCGTAAGGGTGCAAGGCTCTTTTACCGCCTTGGTACCAAGCGTGTTTGACGCTTTCCGCTACGCCATCTTCAAAGTAGTTGTCCTGATAGTGTTTAATAGGCTTAAAGGTTTTTAAGTCTCCTGCTTCAATAAAGCCGCCCGGTAAGCTAAATTGGCTGCCCTTGCTATCTATTGGCATGTCGGGCACGGAGAGGTAATTGGTGATACCTGCACCGTATTGTGTCCATTCTGGATAAAAGGCGGCGATGGCAGCGACATCGATCAAATAGGCATTGTTAATAAAATCGCCTAATTGGTCGATAATCGTTTTGATATGGTATAACCGTTCCATATTGAGGGCTGATTGGTTATCCATATTGATCGGGTTGGAAACGCCGCCCACGGCAAGATTTTGAATATGGGGCGTTTTACTGCCCAAAATTGTGACGATTTCATTGGCTTTACGTTGATATTCAAGGGCTTGTAAATAGTGAGCAGCGGCCAATAGGTTCACTTCGGGCGATAATTTCATCGCGGGATGTCCCCAATAGCCGTTGGCGAAAATGCCCAGTTGGCCCGATGAGACAAAATTCTTCAGGCGCTCCTGTACTTGCGTCATACTATGTTGACTGTTCAGCGGCCAATTGGAGAGACTTTCAGCCAATTGTGCGGCTTTTTTCGGATCGGCTTTGAGGGCTGAAACAATGTCCACCCAATCTAATGCCGATAAATGGTAGAAGTGAACGATATGATCGTGAATGGCATGAGCCGCCATGATAAGGTTACGAATTAATTGGGCGTTGAGCGGCACTTCCATAGCGAGCGCGTTCTCGACTGCCCGAACGGAGGTAATCGCATGGACGGTGGTACAGACTCCGCAGATTCGTTGCGTGATAACCCAAGCATCTCGTGGATCTTTGTCCAGCAGAATCTGTTCAATTCCACGCCACATTTGGCCCGAAGACCATGCTTTGGTCACTTTACCGTTATCAACTTCGCAGTCAATTCGCAGATGCCCTTCAATACGAGTCACTGGATCAATAGTAATTCTTTTAGACATGGTTACGTTCTCCTAACTCCGATCCAATATCGGCAACTTTTTAACGAAAATCAAATACAGCATAATTTCAAAAGCAAACAAGCCCACTGTTATCCTGATCTCCGACACTGACGGAAAATAAGACCAACCGCGTCCCGGATCGTAGCAAGCGTAGGATGGGTAGAGCGAAACCCATCAAAGAACTTTTTTCAAATGTAGATAACCTGAATTAAAAAAGGGGAACGCACCAATACTTGCGAGTTCAGTTCATTAATTTTAATTTGGCCATTTGGATTTATCTGTCTTATATTTTTAATCAAAGTCCTTCGCGAACCGTCGGCAGGTTGCGCGTGCGTGCCGAAAAGATGGCTCGGCACCCTACTTGGCTGCTAATCTAATCCGGTTGTGACATTCCAAGCGATTCAGAAAAGGCAGTGCATCAAGAATTTCCTGATACTCGAAATCTGAAAGAACTGTCCCGGTTTTACTGAAAGAACATGACTTGACACAATGTTTTTCATCTATACTGACAAACCAGTCGCCGGCCCCGCATCCCAAAAAAGTATCTTTTTGATTCTCCAGATGGTAGCAGGAACTGAGTTTGACACGAGGAATCGGAAACAACTGCACCAGTTGCCGTAATTCGTCCCCGGTCGGAATAAGCGCCGATCCGACAGCCCTGCCTACTGGTCTTAAAGGTATCAGTAGAAAATCACTTACCCCCGTTTCAACCAATTTTTCAGCAGCGACCAATACTTCAGCCATTTCACCTTGACGAACCAATAAATTTACCGCTGGCATACTTCCTCGGCATTCAGCAGCTTTTTTTATTTCATTACGGATGAAGTGGAGTTCCCGATGATGATGCAGGGAGAGCCGGGGAAGAATCGAATGGGGAATCCTTGTCCACTTTACCGCCGGTACAGCGGATGTTGTAAAGGAAATATCGCAACCGAAAGCACTCAATTCATTTAGGAGATCGTAAAAATCCGCCTTTACCGACCGATCATGCCACAGTACCGGTTCGCCGCCGCCCAACGTAATCGCAAAAACACCGTTTCGATCACAGCTTTCAACCATTTTGACGACATTGTCAAGTTTCCAGCGGGTTTCCCCTTCCCGGCTGCTCTCGGCGTAACAGAAATCGCAGTGCTTTTTACATTGTGCGGTCAGAGCAATAGAGATGTGAACAGGTTTCCACAACGCATTCGGGTTGTGGGCAAGCCTGACGATGTTGAACGATTTTCGTGGAAAATAACACCAATCGCCAAACGGCAGATGCGCGGTTCTCATTTTATGCGAGACTGTTCTCTTCATGACCATTAACCATCGCTGATTCTGCGGACCAATTTGTCCGGGGAATCCCACAGCCACCAACTGAAAATATCGGCCAGATCGTCAACCCTTAAATTTTCACCGGTAATGACTTGAACAAAGCCCTCGGAATCAGATACCAGAAATTGTCTAATAATGGAAAATTTTGCGCTTAATTTTTCCATCATGTTATCCTCTTCCGAATCGAAGAACAAATCAGATTCTGTACGGTTTTCAATCCGATTGTAAATCAGTAGAGAATCATAGCACGAATCCAGATTTGAAGGAATCGTGGTTGGTTCATTAAAAAATGCCTCCAATTCAGGGCAGAAGGAATGAAAATGCTTTGCCAGCTCCTCAATCGTACTGACACGTTCCCGATTGAAGTAAACGCCGTTCTTCGGGCGGCAAGTTTCAGCCAATTCAAAAAACTCCGCGACAACTTCCTCCGGTTCAGGGTCCCATCCGCTATCAAGCAATCCCGGTATTTCCAACCTACAGCAATCCGGATTTTCAATACCGACTTCAACCGGTCTGCCGTCAAGACCAACACTTAAAATAACGTGGTAAGCACCGGAATGATCCGACGGCGCCCCATGCCACATCAGGACACCCGGCTGCCGGGCTGTTTCCCTGCCTATATTGCCTATGGGTTGAGATTTCATAAAACCTCCTGATTGGTTTTTTACAATAGTTCGGACAAGCTCCAAGTTAAAATTAATTTAACTCTGACCCCAATTATTTTGAAATAATATTGAAAATAATAGATTTTAGAAAGTGTGTTTATTATCTTTCTCATATCACCTATCAAATTAATCAAATAGTGGGTTTTGCTTTCGCTCTACCCACCCTACGCTCGCTTATTTTAAACCCCCAAAGTTTTTATTTCAAAAAGTAAATGGTTCCAGGGCCCTTTCCATGTTTTTCAATCAAATTCATAGCTATTAAATTTGGAAGTATCCTCTTGACAGTTGGACTTGGAATACCTAATTTTTTCGCAATTTCGCCAGATTTACAACCAGGATGATTACCTATAAACATAATGATGGCATTTTCCCTTGATGATAATTGATTTTCTATCTTCCTTAATTCTAATTTTTTCAATAATTGTTGTTGGATATTCCTTAATGCATCAAAAAAGAAATTGATCCATTCCGTGATATTTTCATTGGGCCGTTTTGATTGACAATGTCTTAACGCTTTATAATATTCGTTTTTTCTATTTTCGATTTCATGCTCAAAACTAATATATTGAATCCATTTATATCCGTGTTTTAAGAGCAAGAGTGTCGATAACAATCTGGTTAAACGTCCATTCCCATCCTGAAATGGGTGAATGCTGACCAATTCATAAGCAAATACAGCACATTTGACGAGCGGATGCGTTTCTTCGTCATTATGATACCACTGGATTAAGGTCCTCATGGCATCTTCCGTTTTTAAACCGGCATCTGTTGTTTTAAAGATGATTTGCTTGGTACCGTTTGGAAAAGTTGCTTCAACTGAATTATTCTGTTTTTTATAATTACCACGATGCCATTCATCTTTTTTACTATATTTCAAGAGGATATTATGCAAATTTTTTAGACTACTCTCAGCAATTTCTATATCTTGATAGGATTCTGAAATTAAATCTAAAGATTCAAAATAACCAACAACTTCTTGAGAATCTCTATCCTCTAATTTGGTAATATCAATTTTTTTCTCAAGCAATACTTCAACTTCTTTATCACTCATTTTAGAGCCTTCTATTCGAGTTGAAGCACCAACACTTTTTACGGTTGCTATAGATTTAAGTTGTTTTAAACTTTCACCTTCTTTTCTTTCTATGGATGACCAAGAGGCATCAAATCTATCAATTTGACTAATCATTGAGATTAATTTCCAATCAATATCAACCGTAAACGTATGTACTTTATTATCCATAATTATCAATGTACTAAATGTAAAATGATACGATATGATTTATTTTGATACGATAAATATACGATAGCGAAGAATTGCAGTTATGAGGTTTGATGTTGGCAAAATAATTCTTCTTTAGCAATCGCCTAATTCAATGAATGTCTTGCCATTTCATATTGATAATTAAATATTTTTTATAATTCATCAAAATGGTGGGCAAGCGGGCTGCCCAAATTGGAGCTATATAAAATAAACCAAATAGCCAAACTCAACGCGGGCTATTGCAAAGGTTGCAACATTTGGGTAGTACATAGGCAATAATGTCTTTCACTACGAAATTCCTCACCATCAATACTAACGATAGTAACACAAGTTATGTGTCTACCATAGCGAGTATCTCATTTTTAACAAATAACAGGTTTTTGTAGATGGATTTTAAATCTTCTATTTTAGTAGAATCAAAATTTTGCGAAATAAAATATTGATATTTATGACGTTCTAATTTTTCCAAGATCGCAAAATGCCAATTTCCACCGACAATATAAGCCCCTTTGATGAATCTCCAGTCATTTAATTCAACCGCACTGATGAGTTCAGCTAACAGTTGTGGTCTGGGATTGCCATAATCTTCATTTCTTTTAAACTCTTGAATAAAAAAATAGGGTTTTTTGCTCTCAACTAACCCTTCAGACACGACAAAATCGGCGGTACCATTTAAGATAAATTGACTCGTCTTGTAAGTCATCGGCAATTCATAGAAAGGTCTAATTTTCTTGTCAATCGATTTAAACCGGATTTGATTCAAAATTGGCACGATAAAATTAACCTTTAAATCTTCTTCGCCATAAGTTTCAACCAAAGATTTATTATCTTCGATTAAATCGAATAAAAACATTTCAATTGAATGATCTATTTCAATGTTATTGTTTAACCATTCATCAAAAACACTGTCATCTAAGTTTTTTTCAATCTCAAATAACTTTTTTAACTCAGTATCTCTGATTTTACTATATTGGTAAGTCGGAATTTTCTTTTCATCTTCTCCATTTAAAATAGCAACTTGTTTTTTTAATTCTTTTATCTCTTTTTTAAGTTGTTTTAATTCAATTTCACTATTCATAGAATATCCTTTTGTTTTAGTTGATAAAATTAGTTCATGTACACATATGGTAAGTTATGAACGAGTTCGGTTCTAACTTGGTTGGGGACTCATCATAAACTTCTTCACGGGTTTGGCGTAGATGTTTTAATATATTTTATCGGCTCATTAAATGTGTGTGATCTATCTTCCATATTTACACAGGCATCATGATGATAACAATGACAAAGGATTACACTGGAAATTTTATTTACTATAAACGATTGTATTGTAAATATAATCAGCAAGATACCAAACATTATTGTCGTACAAATATTCACAATCACTATCAATGCAAATAATAAAATTTTCTTTGACAAAACTTTTGTATTGTTTCAAAATATCTTTTCCGCGTGTTCCTTTTGGAGTCGGATTCGGGAAATCAATTTTGTCTTTTAAATCCGGTTTGACATTTTCAATAAGACACTCCCAAAATCTTTGATCATAAATGTCTTCAACCAATACAGAAAGATCACAGCCTCGGTGAAAAGCATCAGCTTCCATTCTTTCAGCTAGTTCTTTATAATCCTGATGTTTCATCATGTTACCTTTTAAATTTAAATTTATTTAAGTATATATCATTGGTTTTTACTCCATAATAGTTTCGCACTTCTTCAAGTGATCTAATTTCATCCGTATTTTTTACTTTCCCGAGCAAAGTGCTGAATGTTATGATATCAGGATACAATTGTAGTTTTTTGTAGTTACTGACTTCTTGAATAAGTTCAATGCCTTCTTCAACACGACTCACTTTTTTAATTAAAGTGTTAAGCGTTATTTCATTAGGCTTGACATGAGATAATTGAGTATACGTCTCTGCTGTCATTAAATCAAAAATCTCTTTTGCATCTTTATAACTATTAAGTTTAGAGATGAGAGTCGTAAATGTGATGACATCAGGATAAATCCCATTCGTTTTAAGAAAGTCTAACAATTCAATGCATTCATATTTTGTAAATGAAGTATATGCATTGATTTTACGATTAAATTGATAAAGTTTAGGGAGTCCGCTTCCCCTGTTGTGTGTAAAATCATCCTTTATTCTCCGCACACGCCCTTCTGATTGTGTCGTTTTTTGTTGCAGTATCGCACTTTCTTTTAAAGTTGATTTAATTTCTTCAATCCGAGTTACTTTTTCAGTCCAGCCTTGATAATAGACAGTCGGTGAATGGGTTGCTATTATAATTTGGCAATTTGGATTTATCTGTCTTATATTTTTAATCAAAGTCCTTTGCCAATCAATATGCAATGATATTTCTGGCTCGTCCATCAATAATATGTATTCTTTTTTGTCTTGAAGCAGTGTTGTTAATAAGATAATCAATATCTGTTTCTCACCAGATGACAGATTTTCTGGTAAAATCGGTGTTTGGATACCCGTTTTTAAAAAGTGAAATGCTTTCTCATCAAATGTTTTGTCGGTATGACGAAATAGTTCAGCTATAACCTCAAGACATAAGTTTTTAGTGTCATAGATAGCTTGTATTTTTTCGTGTGAGTTGGATACCTTATCATCGTTTTTAAAAGCTTCTTCAACTCGATTTGATAAATCTCTTTGATAAGTCACAAATTCAAGTTTTAATTTATCAAGTTGGTCATCAAGCAATGTGGTATTTGGGTTTAAACTTTTTTCAACGACATCAAAAGTGTTAATCAATGTTGTATTTAGTTGGTAATCAGTGCTTTCCACATTTCCCGTGATGCTTCTACTTTCACTATTAACTCTAATTACAATATCATTTGTTAATTCGATAATTATTTCGTCAATAGGGTCAAATAGCCTAAAATTTAATTTGCTATCTTCAACCGGCGATATTGCTTCGTGAAGCATTCGTAGTATTGTTGATTTTCCTGAGCCATTTTTGCCAATCAATACATTTATGTCTTCATTGAGTGTCCATGGAAAATCATTTCCCCACAAATTTTTAATTTCAATTTTTTGTATATACATATTTATTAGGACAAAACTCGCTTAGCGATTCAACCTACTTGACATCGGCTTGGGCAATTTAAGTTATCAGTTATCAGTTATCAAGATTTTTAGGTGACTTTTATGGCCCCCTATTCTAATCAATGATAAATGAATGTCAAGCTTTTTTTGAATTCTTATGGCAAGCAATTCTAGTCCGAATGTCGAAAAGCGGGTGCTTGTCAAAACGCCCATAAATAGGGCACTTTTCTCTATTCCATAAATACAGTATGGTTATATCATTCAGTCAATCACAAAAGTGAGGTGGGACTGCTAAGCGCATAAAATTAGCAGCCCCACCCTCCCAAATCAACTCCGATCCAATATCGGTAACTTTTTAACGAAAATCAAATACAGCATAATTTCAAAAGCAAACAAGCCCACCGTTATCATGATCTCCGACACTGACGGAAAATAAGACCAACCTCTTCCCGGATCGTAGCCGATCAGGTAAGTGTTGATGCGAAACAAGGCACCTGCGAGTAGCATACTCATGGCGGCAATGAATAATAAACGTGGATGGTTGCGGTTGGCACGCTTGGCTAGAATAATAACGGGTATCACAAATAGAAGATTTTCAATGATAAACAGATTGCCATTCAAATCTCCCGATAAAGCGAGTCCTAGTTGCCCCCGTATGATCAGATCAGTAAAGCGTATCACTAAATAGCCTAATAGCAAAAACCACATAATACCTGAAAGCTTGTTCAGTATCGTGGTATCGTAAGGTCGCCGAAAGCCCGCTGAGGAGAGTATCGCTTCAACAGTCACTACTGCATAGCCCATTATGATCACGGAGACTAAAAAGAGTAGCGGCAACAGGGCGGTATGCCACAGGGGGGATAATTTAAAGCCCATAACGATCATCATCGTCCCTAGCGAGGATTGGTGCATGAGTGGTAGTAATACACCCAGGGCAATAAAGATAAATAATACTTTTTCTAGTTTGTTGCGAAGCCCCTTTATCCCAAATCTTTCTAAGAAGACTGGCGTGAATTCGATCCATAAGACAATCGTATAAGCAGTCACACATAAGGCGACTTCAAACATCACGGAATTGGGTTGTGCATACCAAGGTAAAAATAAATTATAGGCTTGCCAATAGCGTCCAATGTCAAGCATCGCCGCTAAGCCGCCTAGTGTGTAGCCAAAGACACTGGTTATTAAGGCGGGACGCACTAGGGGGTGGTATTCTCCTCGGTTGAAGATATAAACTAATAGAGCGATCACAAAACCACCGCAGCCAAGTGCTGTTCCAATCACTACGTCAATGGCAACCCATAAACCCCAAGCGTAGCCATTGTTGAGGTTAGTCACTGCGCCTAGTCCAAAAATAAGACGTTCCGCCAGTAGGTAGGCGGCGATGATGGCTAAGATCGAAAGAATGATAAACGGTTTGGTTAGGAGCTTTCCACCGAGAGGTTGCGCTGTCGTTTTCATTTCTTCTCCCCTGAATTGGTTTCGTTACTCTTATCGCGGTTGCGGTAAGCCATTACCATAAGTCCTGTCAGCAAGGCGGCTGGGGCAATCATGCCTTTGTAAAGCGTATGTTGAATGCTTTCGGAAAGGCTGACATAAGAGTGTTCTGTGACTTGGGTTGGTAAGCCTAATTTTTCAAAGGGTACTCCAGATAAATAAATCACTTGAGTGCTCCCTACTTCCCGTTCGCCGTAAAAGTTGTTTTGATATTTAGGAATTTTAGCAATATGGGTGGATCGATCACTGCCCAATTTGCCGCGTGGAAATTCATAAGTGTCACCTTCTTTAGCCGCTAAGCGCCGCTTGGCTTCTTCGATAAGTGCCCTCGCATCGCCAAATAAGGTGGCTCCCGTTGGACAAACGTCACAACAGGCGGGGATTTCGCCCTTGGCTTGTAGATGTTGGCAGAATTGACATTTATGAATTTGTGGAAAGGGGGTATTGTAGTCAAACTGAGGGACTGAAAAGGGGCAAGCTAATACGCAGTAGCGGCAACCAATGCAGGCTTCTGGGTGATGCGTCACGATGCCCGTGCTTGGATCCTTTCGCATGGCGGAAACTGGGCAAACGGAGACACAGGAGGGGTCGATGCAGTGTAAGCAATGGCGCTTCATAAACGCATAGCCATCGGTTTCACTATCCTTTTGGCTCATATTGCCATGACTATACGCTAGAATCACATTTAAGGTATCACCCGACAGATCCTGCGCGGTATCCCAAGTTCCCTGATTCCAAGTCTTATGATGTTCTGCGATTTCTGGCGGGCGATCATTGGCGCGTTTACAGGCTGCAACACAGGCTTTGCAACCAATACAGAGGGTTGAGTCGTATAACATGCCTACTGCTTTAGGGGGCATAGTTTTTGGCTCTCGCGCTTGCGCTGCGTCCGCTCCTATAGCCGTCAACGCGCTAGTGCTGGCGACTTTTAGAAAATGACGTCGGTTCATAACCTCCTCCCGTCTTAATTAAGTCTCATGAGTATCCGGCGAATTTTCTTCGCTGGACGGTTGTATCTTAGCAGCCATCATTGCCCCTGCACCTACCATAGCTCCTACAATACCAGCCGCTAAGGCTGCCGATCCGGGCGTAATACCGGTGCCCTTTTCTTCCATGATACGGGGAAAGAGTGTTGGTGGTGTCACCGTCTTATGTTCAGCCAGTGCATGAATAGGTTTCTGGAAGGCGATCCCTTTTTCAGTGCAGCCAATACAAGGATGTCCAGTGCCGACTGGCCAAGAGGCTGAGCCTACATCACCAAACAACACGGCTGGACAATTGGCGTAAGTTTCCGGGCCTTTACAGCCGAGTTTGTAAAGACACCAGCCTTTGCGATGCCCTTCGTCGCCAAATTCCAGCGCAAACCGACCCGCGTCAAAGTGAGGGCGCCGCTCGCAGTTTTCATGGATCAAACGCCCGTAGGCAAACAGAGGCCGTCCCTGATCATCAAGGCTGGGAAATTTGTTGAAGGTCAGAAAATGTAACAATGTTGCCAGTAAATTATAGGGATTCGGTGGACAGCCCGGAATATTCACCACCGTCTTGCCCGGTAACACTTCTGCTACGCCCACTGCCCCGGTTGGATTCGGCGGCGTAGAAGGCACTCCGCCCCAAGAGGCGCAAGAACCGACTGCGATGATAGCAACCGCCCCTTCAGCCGCCTCCTTGACATGTGCTAACATCGTTTTGTCAGCAATTTTGCAATAGATACCATTATCTTTAGTCGGAATAGCCCCTTCGATCACCAGAATATATTTACCTTTATTGGCACTCATCGCCGCTTCTTTCATCGCCTCTGCTTGATGACCGGCGGCAACGTTCAAAGTTTCGTGATAATCTAAGGAAATCGTTTCAAGGATCAGGGTATCAAGCGTAGGATGCGTGGCTCTCAGCAAACTTTCCGAACAGCCGGTACATTCTTGCCCTGACAGCCAGATCACGGAGGGCCTTGTACCACTGGTGGCCGCTTCAGCTATCCTGAAGGCTGCATTTGAAGATAAACCCAAGGTGGCTGCTACGCCAGTGCAGAAAGTTAAAAATTCTCGTCGCGTCAGATTACCCAATGTTCCTGTCAGCCGCGTGTCTTCAAACTCTTTTTTTATGCCTCTCAATCCGTTCATGATTTTTTCCTCTTTTATCAAGTTATTGCATTCTTGATAGCATTCAAAAGATAATGATTTTAGGTGTTCATAAATTGGTTTGTGTTTAAGTATATTATAATACAATTTCAGTAAGATAAAAAAAAGTTTTATTATTTTTTATTGATTTAGATGATACTATTTTCCAAACGCTTAACTTATACCGCATATTTTATGCCAAAACTTAAAACTGACACGTTGTTAGAAGAAATGCAGCACCGCTGGAGGAGCGGTAACGGGCACACGGCAAATAATCTCATCCCTTTTTTCCGGCGACATCGCACTCATCCCGCTAATCCCAAGGCAGCCGATATTAGCAAAACCACACATAGCATAAGTCATAATGATTTTGCTCCGATCCTGCAAAGCCTCAGCGGCACAGAAATGGTGAACACGTTGCCCACCCTACTTGACTGGTTGTCGATCACCGGAGCGATTATTTAATAATTATTAATGCCTTCATTCTTTTAACCAAACTTCACAATTTATTAATACTATGTTAGTAGAATTTTCGGTTTCCAATTACCGTTCAATTTCCGATGAACAGATTTTAAGTTTAGTACCTTCAGAACAACAAGAGTACTTAAATAATATTATTCTCTATTTATCTGTCAAATTCAACAACTAAACTGCCATATCAACCTTTTTTATTACGAGAAGGATATGAACTAAAACCAACAAAGTTATAAATTACGTTTATTTTTGATGAAAACCGTTATCGTTTTGGACTTGAATATAATAAAAATGAGATCGTTAGAGAATGGTTCTATTGCTTAGATGCAACACTTAGGGAAATAATGTTATTTGAACGAGAAGGTGATATCATTGAAGTATCTTCTGAGTATAAAGGTTCTCATCAACCTGTGATATGTTAAATGTTGCTGGTGCTAAATCAATTTTTAAATGGTTTAACAAACTGGTTTCTATTAATGGTATAGAAACCGAGCGTGAAGAAATAACAACGGTTCGCTTGTGGGAAGATAAGGAATATAGAGAAAAAATTAAAGAATATCTAATGCTACTAAATTTAGATATTCATAATTTAGACATTTCATTTGAAGAATTTATGGGACTTAAAGGATTTAAAACGACTAGTGTTCATCAAACCTATAATGAACAAGGCAACACAACGACTCAATTGAGGTATTGGGATTTAGATGAGCATGAATCAGAAGGTACAAAAAAAGCACTTCATTTAAGTGGTCCAATCATTAGGACTTTGAGCGAAGGCGGTGTTTTGGTTATTGATGAAATTGAAGCTAAAATGCATCCGATGATGACAATTAATTCGATCAATTTATTTTTAAATAAAGCCACCAATCCGTATGGGGCACAAATGATTTTTGCCACTCACGATACAAATATACTGAGCTATTGCCCACTTCGGAGGGATCAAATAAATTTTGTCGAGAAGAATAATTGGCAAGCGACTGAGATTTATGCGCTTTCTGATTTTAGATATTTTGATGAAACGTCCGAACCTCATGACGTAAATAAAGAAAAAAGCTATTTTGAAGGTAGATATGGCGCTATACCTGCTCTTGGTTCTTTTATTTCCAAATTGGAGAAATGGTATGGCTAATGCTTTTAAGATATCAGAACGGGAAAATATTCAAATTGCATACAGTAACGAAGCGTTTGAATTATGGTTGTTACTTCATATAAGCTATAAATGAAAAAGTGAGTACAACTAATGTTAAACAACGAATAAAAACCTTCAATATTCAAGAACTACACAGAAATGGTGGGCAACAAAAACACGTTGCCTACCTGACTCGGTGCGTGGGAGGCACCCTACGCTTGCTGTGCAACAAGAATAGTGAGTCTATTCGTTATTAGCAGAGAAATCAATCGAGTCTGACCCCTTTGATTGAGAGACGGTGCGTAGGACGCACCCTACGCTCGCTTGAGCATCGAGTTTAATGCTTCCATAATTTTCAATGAGCCTTACATAATTATCAATCTTATGATCTTTTATGCCATCTGTACCCCATTCCAAAATATCCTCTATTCTCCCTCTCATTGAATCCAAGAAACGCTCCCAACTACTAATATCACTTGTTAAGTCCCCATTTTCTTTAAAATACTTAAGCGTACCAACATGTCTATATCCAATCTGGCGAGGTGGTATCCTAGTCACTATATCGTTATTATTAACAAATCTGAAAATATAGGGTTTAAACTTAAGATTCAGGTTTCTAGCAAAGATTTGGTTTCCTGTACGAGGCTGACCAAACGTATATAACCCATTTACTGGCCAGGCATTATCTATAAATCTTGCTACTGCTAGCGTTGCCATTGCAGCCCCTAAACTGTGCCCTGTAAACCAAATAGATTTAGGTTTATTCTGACGAAATCGTGCAATTGTTCGTTCAATATCTTTCCATACATGACTTAGCGAATTATAGAATCCACTATGCACTTCACTATCTAAGGGGCCATCTACCAGTTCAAAATCTATATCAATTAGCCAATCTTCTATATTACGTTCTGTTCCACGAAAAGCTGTAACAATGAATTCAGCTCCTGACATGATAAATCCTTGACACCCTTCAACATCAAAGAAACAAAAATCTTCCAGTCCCCATTCCTTTGTTACTTTATCTCTTATTGTCTCTTTATTTTCATATGCTATTTGCGAGGCTAGAGCTAAATTATAGGCATTCTGTAAACTAAATATAGCTGTATTATGCATAGAAAAATTCGACATGACTCACCTCTTTTATATTTAATAGTAATCACTTCTGGTTTTTTCTTAGAAAGAATGAAAAATAATATTTTCAATTAAAAACTTTACACCATGAATTAGTTAACCATGTTTACTATTACATTTCATCAATCAACTGAATAGTTTCCATTCACACAGCTAACGTTTACCATAACCCGCCAACTTTAATTATCCACGGTTATGACTTTGCTAGGGGTTATTACTTACTATCGCCCAAATTTATAACTCAAAAAATCACTACAGCATATTGAATAACCGATAAACGGTCGTTTTTATCCGATAAACGGTTAGCAGCTAATTGACTCAATGCCATTAAGTTAAGCTTAACATATTAATTTTATTATAAAAATAATAAAATTATACCGGACTGGGATCGTAGGGGCAATCCCTTGTGGTTGCCCTCTCAGAGCCCTCCTAGCGTCGAGAACCCCGTCCGTACCTGAGTAGAGTAATAAGGTTGAACCATTCATCAATCAAAAACAACCGTCTGTCGGTATTTTGTTTAATATAAGCCAACTCCCAAATAATAATACCCTACACGCCGCGATACTGAGTGAACGGCACTTCGTACACGTCAATGCCATATCGTTGCGTACATTTAACCCAGGTTACGCTCGTTTAAATGACTACAATAAGTCAAAAAAATCCGATTTTTTGAAAAAATCGGATTTTTAAGCTGGTGTAAAAAATTTATTCATTAATAATTGTCTCCGCGCCCAAACTAAAGTTTGGACTCCGATAAATCGCCTACCATAATCATCTCACCCACCACCCCCATAGCAACACCAACACTATAACACACCAAATCACTCCACAAAAAACCATGCCCAAGCACCAACGCGCCAAGACGATATTCACGAATCTCATCAATCCAAGGCGCATGATACAACTGACTTAACTCAATGCAAACTGAAAAAAGTAGAGCGATAGCCGCCACTTTCACCGTTGAAAGCGATGGAAAAATCAAACCAATCACGAGAAACGCCATCAATGCCCAAAGCGTATCACCAGCGTAGGTGCTTACAAAATATGGCAAGAACTCAAAATAAGCCCGTGAACCGATGCCAAGCACCACTACGAAGGGCATAACCAATGCGTAAATGAATCTATTTCTGATCAAATAATTAACCCAACCACAGCCGCCGTAAAACACGTCGCCAAAACCCCAGCAAAAACCGATTTCACACCCAAAGAAATAATCTCACCCCTTTTTTCCGGCGACATCTTTATGCCGGACGGGGTTTGCAACCCCGTCCGTAACGTTTAAGACTAAGAGAAAGATCATTGCATTGAGCAAGCAAGCTCCGGGTGCGTCCCACGCACCTCGGTAAAGGTGTAGATCATGGAAAAATGGTGCGTAGGACGCACCCGGAGCTTGCTGAGCCCTTTGATTTTAAGCTTGACTATGATTTTGATGGGCTTCAACATAAGCTTTTAATAAGGCATTGATATTTTTTTGATAACCTTTACCTTGGGCTTTAAACCAGTTGAGAACCTCGGTATCCAGTCGCAATGTTATTTGTGTTTTCTTTGACACGGGTTTTAAGCCTTTGCGTACTATGGCATTAGCAAATTTTTCAGGTGATACTTCTGGTAGATCAGATAAATTTATATCTTTATCTTCCATGTCATCGATTGTTTTCCAATCAGTTTGTGATTGTTGAATAATAGCTTCTTTCTTCATGTTTCGTTGCCTTACGGATAGATATTAACCGTATGTTATCATCTCTTTCAGTATGAACGACTGCTACGACACGACTTTGAAGCCTACCAAAGGTGATAAACCTTTGTTCTCCGTAGCTAACTCTGTCATCTTCAAAGGTAACTGTATACCCATCGAATATTTCTTCTGCACCGATAAAATCCATTTTGTGCTTTTGAAGATTAGAAAGTCGTTTCTTTTCATCCCACTCTAGTTTCATGAGAATTATTGTAGTTACTATTTGTAGTTATATCAAGGTAAGATACTTGCTGGTGTGTATTTTTTG
Organism: Pseudomonadota bacterium; assembly: GCA_039714115.1. Taxonomy (GTDB): domain Bacteria; phylum Pseudomonadota; class Gammaproteobacteria; order Beggiatoales; family Beggiatoaceae; genus Thiomargarita. The sequence continues at coordinate 28,201 of JBDLJY010000039.1, forward strand.
GAGAGTTTTCGAGGCAAAAGTTTTCGCTGCTATCAAAAAAATCAGATTTTTAAGCTGGTGTAAAGCGCCCAAACTAAAGTTTGGACTCCGATAAATCGCCTACACCTCTGCACATCATCTCACCCACCACCCCCATAGCAACACCAACACTATAACACACCAAATCACTCCACAAAAAACCATGCCCAAGCACCAACGCGCCAAGACGATATTC
>JBDLJY010000040.1:0-28406 GCA_039714115.1 Pseudomonadota bacterium
GTGACTTTGCTCCGCTCCATTCACGAAACAACAGTCTAACCACAACCTCAATGCCATATCGTACCGCCCAAAGACGTTCGTTCTTTTGTGTGTTTTTTTTGCCCACCTTCTCTGCCCGCAAAAACACGGGCTACATAAAATTTTTAACTTAATGGCATTGAGTTTAATCATGGGTTGACTAATATAAAAACTAAAGAGTATCATTTTCAACAGTTGTGGATTAGGAGCAAAAAAAATGACTACGATCTCAGCCTCTTAATTCATAAATAATTTATTTGAATATCTAGTTGAGAAGAGAGAAACCATTGTTATTGAACGACAATAAATTGCTAGATTGATTCCCAGTAAACAATCGGATTGGCGTGACTGAATGCGCTTCAAGCCTAAAATTTAGGTGTCTCCAAAGCAATTGATTGCACCAATTGAAGATATGCGATTGATTTAATCATTTAAGAAATAAAAGATTTTGACTTATCCCTGCTAATAACTATTGGCTGTCGTTAAAGAAAGTGGTATGGATATTTCCGCCCGAATGCACTAGCTTGTAGTTGTTCGGGCAATGCTTGCGTCAATTGATAAGTCGAAACACCAATGGGTTTATTGAGATCGCGCAAAGCTTATGCAGACGTCCAAGATAAATCTTGGACTCCTAGCTATCACGATAAAGCATCTTGATCCCCAATTTAGACTCAATGCCATTAAGTTAAGGACAACTAATTGATTTTTATGGAAAGAGGGTCAATGCAATTTCCCTACCTCAGATTTTGTTCCATGAATTTCAGCACCTTATTTTTATATTCATTTGGCTGATATTGATAGAAGTCAACATGCGCTGCACCAGATATTGCCCAGAACTCTTTTGGTTCTCGTGCTTTTTCAAATAAACGCCTTGATTCTGATATGGTTGTACGTTTATCATTTGATCCAGCAACAACAAAAACAGCACCAGTCGCTCTCGATATATGCTCAATTGGCCTTAACATTTTTGGATCAAAACCCAAACGAGGCTTTATTTGCCAAAGTAATAATGGAGAAAAATAACGACCAATATAACCAAGACGCATAGTAAGCCGATTAGATACGGCTTCTTCAATTGTAGGAAAAACACTTTCAAGGATCAGAGCATCAGCTTTTATCAAAACCGAACTTAAGATAGCAGCTACGCCTCCCAACGAAAAACCTATAACGCCTATAGACTTATTAACGAGTTGACTTTCGAGAAAAGCAAAACCAGAATCAGCATCTTGCGCCTCCAGATAACCAAACGTCACCTGATCACCCTCACTCTCCCCATGCCCTTGGAAATCAAATAAGAGAACCGAATACCCCGCTTCATTCAGAAATTTTGCTCGCTCCAACATCTGAAGGCGATTTAACTTGACACCATGCATCAACAAAACTCCGCCTCGTTTCTCCTCACCTGGAATATACCAACCAGACAATAAGTTTCCATTCAGGCTTTTAAATTTGACATTTTTTGCAGGAACACCCATCGGGATTGAACCAACAATACTTGGATGTGGCGCTGAAAGAAAACTTCCCATAATAAGAATGACAAAAAAGCCAATACAGGAAAAAAATATGACAACTAAAGAATAATAGCGTAACTTCATTATTTTATTAACCTCGATGATCAGCGTTTTTTTGCCTTGGGATAAAACCAGGTTTAGTCACCTTTAGGTGACATGAACTGTTAGAATATTGATATTAAATTATTATTTCACGAACCCCAAGTTATACTTCCATATTATTCTTACGTCAAGCATAAATCCTCAATCGTCTCATCAATCATTGCAAGACCATAATTGATGTAGTTCTCAGTCGTGGCAACAAATGCATGACCAAGATATGTCTTGACTCTATAAATATCGCGTGTTTTCAGATATAAATGCGTGGCGAACGATTTACGCATTGTGTGTGTGCCAATTCCATCGTTATCACCCAAGGCTGGTTTGACGTGCAATCGCCTTGCGCCCACCGTTTTTTCTGCCCCCAAAAAAAAAGCTACAAGACAATGCCAGTATGATAAACCGACAACTAATTACCCAGGCTATACTCGCTAATACCCGATAATTTGTTGTCCAGGCACTTATAGTCATTTTTAATGACAACATAAACAATTTGTTTAATTGAGGGGTTGTTTTAAAATCTAACTTTAACGTAAAATGCAAATTTGTTGTGGAAAACCTTAATACAAAATCTGTCAACAACCGAGTAATAAACTGATGCAAACCTTTAATAACTCATTTCAGGATGTACGGCAATATCCTAAAAAGTTTATGCAAATTTTTTCGGAGAGAGTTTGCCTTCCAGTGACGTACAAAAAATCATGGGATGATGGTTTTGGAGCCAGAGGATGGAAGTTGGACGTAACAATTGGAGACCCTCAAATCATAGCGAGCACTCGTGAAACAGGGCAAAAAATTAACACCTCCGTTTTTGTTCACGATATTTTGGATCATTTCCTGTCTGGATTTGGGATAAGTGGTCATAGAAGCGAAGCAATGGCACTTATTCAATTGTCAAAACGTACAAACTCTGATCCAAGGCCAGACTATGAACAAATGGTCAAGGAAGACATTATAAATGGGAGAGTCAATGGAGAAACATTGACTACATTTCTTCCAGAACAACTTAAAGATTTGTTGCCATCAGGTATGAAAATGAGCAATAAAGAAATAATATCTTTTCTTAAACAGAAAATGAGTGAAAGTAAGCTGTCTAATGTTCTTGTAGAGCATTTTTTCACTCTAGGAAAAGTAGGAGAAGAACATGCCATCAATAACTGGACAACACTTGGTTTAAATCCAGAAAAACAAACAGAAATAGGTATTGCCCTACAAAACCTTCTTGAAGTCATTGACTCAAAGGTAGAAAAAATTGGAATAGAAGAACTCAATGGGATTATAAAAATTAATAACAATCAAGTGACATTTGCTATGCAAGAAAACAATGGCCTTGACTCAATTGATTACCAAACAGCAGTTGCCTAATACCGCTATTCCTTTACCGTATTGGTATTATACTTGTAGTTTTGTTTACTTTTATCACTACTTCTTTTATATTTATTTTATTGTTGTTCTATCTGGTTAAGAGCGTTGTCGGTATTGATTTGTTTGATGATCAACACCTATTGGATTTTTTTGATTTTCTTGATGAATAGACCTGCGAACCCCCGCAGGTCTTAAATTGATTAGCTGATTTTTAACAAATAGAGTTAATACCCTTATAACGCTTGCTTATAACTCATCTCCGCCACCTCGCGTACCAATTTAGGCACCAAATAACCGGGCAACGCCACCCGCAATTGCTCCAATAATTGGAGAGCAGTCACCGTTGGCACTTCAAAATGGGCAGCCCCTTGCACTCGATCTAATATATGTAAATAATAAGGCAAAACTCGATTACAAAATAAAGCCTCACTCAAAGCGATTAAAGCGGCAGCATTATCATTAACCCCACGCAATAACACCGACTGATTTAAAACAGTAACACCTGCCCCAACTAAACCCTGTAAAGCCTTATTAACCTTATTATCAATTTCATTAGCATGATTAGCATGTACCACCATCACCGGCTGCAAACGTGTCCCCGTCAACCAAGCCAATAATTCATCATTCACCCGTTCTGGTAATATAATAGGCAAGCGGGAGTGCAAGCGCAGACGTTGGACATGCGAAATACTGGCGAGACTGTGCGCCAATTCTGCTAAACGGCTATCTGTCAAAGTCAACGGATCGCCACCGCTTAAAATGACTTCGGTGATAGAAGAATCGGCGCGAATGGTATCAAGCAGCACTGATAGCTTAGAGGCGGAGTAATTATAGTGTTGGCGAAAACAGTAGCGGCAATGAATGGCACAAGCCTCCGTTGTTACTAATAAAACCCGCCCTTGGTATTTTTGCAATAAGCCGGGGACTTTTTCTGCGGCGGCATCCCCGACGGGATCGACGCTAAAACCTTGTATTTGTTTATTTTCTTCAACAAGCGGTAAAACTTGCCGCAATAAAGGATCATCTGGATCGCCTTGACGCATACGCGCCACATAGCCTCTCGGCACTCGCAGGCGAAAACCTTGTTTAGCCGCGACGGCGTGCGCCAATGCACTGTCAGATAAATTCAATAATGCCAATAAGTACAGAGGGTTATTAATGGCTTGGCGTAATTCGCGCTGCCAATCTGACTGCCCAGAGACGCAAGCTACGCCTTGCACTCCTGATGAACATATTTCCATAATAAATGTAGTATAGTAAAATTTTACGGCATTTTGGAGTCCAAGATTTATCTTGGATGTAAAAATACAATTAAGGAGTTAAAATAAATGGCGACTTTTAGTACCAATGAATTCAAATCTGGGCTGAAATTGATGCTTGATGGTGATCCTTGCTCCATCATAGAAAATGAGTTTGTCAAACCCGGTAAAGGTCAAGCCTTTAATCGGGTCAAATTTCGTAATCTCAAAACGGGGCGGGTGATAGAGCGAACTTTTAAGTCAGGAGAAACGGTGGAAAGTGCCGATGTCATGGAAATGGACATGGAATATTTATATAACGATAGTGATTTTTACCACTTTATGGAACCTGATACTTATGAACAATATGCGGCCAATCTTGATACCGTTGGTGACGCGGCTCAATGGCTGAAAGGTCAGGAAAAATGCGTTGTAACGCTGTGGAATAATCAGCCACTCGCCGTTCAGCCGCCTAATTTTGTGGTGCTTAAAATCACTGACACTGATCCCGGCTTACGTGGAGATACTTCCGGCGGTGGCAGTAAAGCAGCCACTTTGGAAACCGGCGCGACAGTGCGAGTGCCATTGTTTGTCAATATTGGAGATTTAATCAAAGTTGATACTCGCACGGGGGAATATTTGTCACGGGCTAAAGAATAAGGGACATTTTGGTAGGAGTCCAAGATTTATCTTGGACTCCTATTTTTCCCATCCCATTATTTTCCAGACTGATACACATCAACCCGCGCTGGGGGAAGGTTGCCCCACACAAATTTGTGAGCTACATGCTTAAAGTGATGCGGCAAGAATATCTTTCGTCCACTGAGATCATAAGTAAACTGAATCATTAAACCATTTTCAGGCAAAACCTTGTCAATCTGTTTGATGATCCCGCGCCCAACAATAGGTGGCAGAGAACGAAAGGGTAATCCTGAGACGATGGTGCTGACTCGCTGACTGTCACTGCCAAGCAAATCGCATAAATGTAGGGCATCTCCTTTGAGCACTCGCACTTGGGGACAACGTTGATGTATATAATCTGCAAGGCTTGCGGCTTGCTCTATCGACACGATACGCTCAGGGGCAATACCCTGTTGCAGCAAAGCATCCGTTACGATACCGGTTCCGCCCCCCAGTTCCACAACAAGTCCCGATTCGGTGGGCGGCACAAAACGGGCTATCGTTCGCGCTAGTCGCTGCGTACTTGACCAACCGGCACCCATTGCCCGCGGATTACGCAATGTCTCGCGAGCAAATAACAACCATGCCGGTAGATGGGGTTTGCTAATTTGATTGTCACTCAGAACCCCTTCTCTAACTGAAGAGACAAACACTCGTGATAGGTTGACATCACGTACTTTGGCAACTGATTGATTAATAAATTCTCTTGCTTTCAAGTAATTACTTTGTATCACTCATTTAGTTCCTTATAAAAACAGTAATGCCTGTCCCTCAAATTAATGAGTGCCCGCTCAGGTACTTAAATATAATTAATATGAGTGGGCAGGCCATTCCAACAGCAAAAACCTACGAACCTCGCTAGAGGTTTGAAAAGATTAAGCAGCAATCGTCGTTGTCACATCAATCTGTGGCGGATTCATCAAAGTTTTTTTCACGGTGCATTCATTAGTTGCACGAATCAAAGCTGGTGCATATTTCTCTGGAAAGGAAGACGGCAATTCAATTTCAATGTGTATATTATCGACTCGCTTTTGTTCTTTATTCCAATGATGAGACTGGCGCAACTGAATGCCCTCAGTAGAAATATTCCGCGTTTGACAAAAACGCAGTATAAAAAAACCCGCGCAAGTCGCTAGGCTGCTGAGAAAGTAATAGAATGGCTCTGGAGAGCTCTCTTCCCCTCCCGCCTGTTTAGTTTGGTCAGTGTAAACTGTAAAATTATTAAAATGGGCGTTGACTTTCATGCCACCGCCAAACGTTACAATCATATCCATCCACTTTTCCATATTAAATGTATAACAAATAGCCTCTATTGTAACATATTACAAAATTGTTACTAAAATTTATTAGTCGATCTTAATTTTACCATTAACTAGGCGTGTACCTTGCACTTCAATGCCATTACTCGCCCAAGATAAATCTTGGACTCCAAAACACTTTAACTTAATGGCATTAACCTTGCACTTAGCTTAACGCTACAAAGAACAGTGGTGTTTTTGATATACTCTAGTTTTTTGATTGTCACCCCTAAAGCTGCTTACGGATGATGGTAAGCTAGCTGATTGACAAGCCTTGACACAGATTCGGTCACAATTCTGATTATTGGATTCATTAATGCAACATCTTGACATCCTCATTTATGCGGGTTGGATTATTCCCGTAGAACCCGAAAACGTCGTATATGAACAACATGCCCTTGCTATACAAGATGGAAAAATCGTCGCCATCTTACCAAGCAGCGAAGCTGTCAGACATTTTTCGGCACGTATTACCTATCGTCTGAAGACGCATGTTTTGATGCCGGGTTTGATTAATACACATACCCATGCGGCGATGTCTTTATTGCGCGGCATTGCCGACGATATGCCCTTAGACAAGTGGCTAAAAGATCGCATTTGGCCGGCAGAGCATACTCATGTCAATCAAGAGTTTGTCGCTGATGGCACCCTGTTGGCGATTGCAGAAATGCTACGCGGTGGGGTCACTTGTTTTAACGATATGTACTATTTCCCCGATGTAGCCGGTGAAGTGGCTGACCAGACAGGCATACGGGCTACATTGGGATTGATTCTTATTGATTCTCCTACGGCGTGGGCCCAAAATGCCGATGAATACCTGGAAAAAGGTCGAAAGGTGCATGAAACTTTTCAAGAGCACCCGCTGATTCAAACAGCTTTGGCACCCCATGCCCCTTATACCGTCTCAGAGGACTCGCTAAAGTCGGCTCTGGCGATGGCAGAGGAATTCGATCTACCGATTCATATCCATCTTCATGAGACTGTTAGAGAAATTGAAGAGGCGGTTAAAAAGCATGGTGAGCGGCCCTTAATTAGTTTAAAAAAACTGGGGTTATTATCATCGCGCCTGATGGGTGTACACCTGACACAATTAAAAGGCGATGAAATCAGTCTGTTAGGTAAAAAAGGCGTGCATGTGATTCACTGCCCTGAGTCGAATCTCAAACTGGCGAGCGGTGTGTGCCCAGTACAAAAATTGCTCAAAGCCGGTGTGAATGTGGCATTAGGGACTGATGGCGCTGCCAGCAATGACGATTTAGATATGTTGGGAGAGATGCGTACTGCGGCACTGTTAGCCAAGGGCTTGAGCGGAGATGCCCGCTCTGTCCCAGCCGCCCAAGCCATCCGCATGGCGACTTTAAACGGTGCTAAGGCTTTGGGTATTGATCATCTCACCGGTTCGCTTGTGCCCGGCAAATCGGCTGATATTATTGCCATTGATATGTTCGATATTGAAACACAACCGATTTATAATCCGTTATCTCAAATCGTCTATGCGATTGGGCGGGACAAAGTCACCGATGTTTGGGTTGCCGGTAAACATTTACTGAAATCACGTACTCTGACTACGATAGATATACACGCTCTCAAAACCAAAACACATTTGTGGCGGGAGAAAATACTTGAGACTTTGAAATCAGAAAGTTAAATGCCCGCTACATTATGTATGTAAAAAATTTTTTGGTCAGGCAATTAAAAGTTATTAATTAAGATGCAAAGCACTTATCAATCTTGGGGAAGTTTTCCCAAAGTGTCACAACGTATTCGTCCAATACGTTGGGGAAAAAAGCCCATTTCTTTACCCGAGCCATCCGATACGGTTTTACCGCATGGCTTAGGGCGCAGCTATGGCGATGTCTGTTTAAATGACGGTGGCATATTATTGACGACACGCAGCATTAATCGCTTTATCGAGTTCGATATTGACGAGGGCGTGTTACGTTGTGAAGCCGGCGTCAGTTTAGCGGAAATATTAGAATTATGTGTGCCACAAGGCTGGTTTTTGCCGGTGACACCGGGTACCCAGTTTGTGACGATAGGCGGCGCGATTGCTAACGATGTGCATGGTAAAAACCATCATTGTGCTGGGACATTTGGGCGGCATGTGTTGCAATTTGAGTTATTACGCTCTGATGGAGAACGTTTGCTTTGTACGCCGACAAGTAATGAGCAATATTATGCCGCGACGATTGGCGGTTTGGGGCTTACCGGATTGATCACTTGGGCAGAAATTAAACTCAAGCGCATTCATCACCGCGCCATGCAAGCTGAATCAATACAATTCTCTGAATTAGATGAATTTTTTGAACTGTCTCAGCAGTCCGATCAATACTATGACTATACGGTGGCATGGATAGATTGTAATTCGCAGGCACTGGGGCGAGGTATTTTCTTTCGGGGCAATCATGTTGCGCCTGATGAAATTCCTAACGATTGGAATTTACCCCGCCTTAATCGCTTGCCACCCTTATTACGCACTATGCCAATTAATTTGCCCGGTTTTGTACTCAATCGGTGGACTATTTCGACATTTAACAGCTTGTATTACAAAAAGCAGCGGCAAAAAATCGTTAGCAAATTAGTCGATTATGAGCCATTTTTTTATCCCCTTGATGCTATTTTGGAATGGAAACAGCTTTATGGTAAAAACGGTTTTTTGCAATATCAATTTGTGATACCTGACAATGATCATCGCATGATCAAGGAAATTTTGCAGACGATTGGAGCTTCTGGACTGGGTTCTTTTTTGGCAGTGCTAAAAACCTTTGGCGAGTTAGCGTCGCCGGGGATGTTATCGTTTCCGCGCCCTGGTGTGACTTTGGCACTCGATTTCCCCATCAAGGGAGCGGTGACATTTGAATTACTTGAACGCTTAGACGAGAAGGTGCGTGAAGTGGGGGGGGCGGTGTATCCTTGCAAAGATGCGCGTTTATCCGCCCGCCACTTTCAGGCGTACTATCCTCAGTGGACAGAATTTGCCCAATATGTCGATCCGCGTTTTTCTTCCAGCCTTTGGCGACGTGTTACTTGAGACTTTGTTATGCGTAAAATCTTAATCATTGGTGCCACCTCGGCGATTGCCCAAGAGACGGCAAAATTATTTGCCCAAGAACAGGATGCACTCTTTTTAGTTGGACGCGATGCTGAGAAATTGGAAGCGGTTGCGGCTGATTTAAAGGTGCGGGGAGCGCATAAGGTGGCTTATTCCTGTCTTGATTTAAATGAAGTTCAGCAACATCAGGCGGTGCTTGATGAAGCCTACAAAAGTTTGGATGGTTTAGATACGGTATTGATTGCTTATGGCTCTCTCGATGATCAAAAAGCTTGTGAGCAAGATTCTGCGAAGGCGGAACAGGCGTTACGCACTAATTTTTTGAGTGTGGTGTCGCTATTGACGCCTATTGCTAACCGCTTGGAAAGGCAACGTTATGGTTGTATTGCGGTGATTTCTTCTGTTGCTGGTGACAGGGGGCGGCAAAGTAATTATGTTTATGGTGCTGCCAAAGGTGGGCTGAGTCTTTTTTTACAAGGTTTAAGAAACCGTTTACAGTCGGCTAATGTGTGTGTGTTGACGATTAAACCGGGCTTTGTGGATACGCCGATGACAGCGAATTTGAAAAAAGGTGCGTTGTGGGCAAAACCGCAGACAGTGGCACGCGGGATTTTTCGGGCGATTTCTCGGCGTAGAAATGTGGTGTACTTGCCTTGGTTTTGGTGGCTGATTATGTTGATTATTCGGCTTATACCAGAACCGATTTTTAAGCGGATGAAGCTGTAGTATTCGGAGTCCAAGATTTATCTTGGACTCCTGCTAAAAACGATATGGCATTGCTAGCTTAGATACGACTCAATAAAAATCGGATTTCTCAGGACAAAGGTTCAAGAAATCAGATTTTTTAAAAAAATCGGATTTCTCAGGACAAAGGTTCAAGAAATCAGATTTTTTAAAAAAATCGGATTTCTCAGGACTCTCAAAATAAAAGATTTATGTGTACCTACTTGGGATTGCCTTGACTACGCATCACAATTTTAACCTTATCAGGCAAACGATGCAAAACACTACTCAATTGCGCCCGTGCCCGATCAATTTGGACTTGCACCGTCAACAAAAAATAGGCACTAGACACTGAGAGATTTTTCGCCTCAACTTTTAAGCCTGCCAAAGCGTCATGGACAAGAAAATCTTGTACGGACTCAAAAGGTTTTTCATCCCTAGCCGCTATCAAAGCAGTCGCATCCGTTTCGCTCAACCCCTTGACTAAGGCCATTAAAACTGGCAACGGCGCGGTATTGACATTAATCTGAGTACGAGTGGGCAAGGTGCTAATATAAGGCAACAATTTTTGATAACTGTCCTTGTCAAAACCCGTTAATAATCGTATTTCAGAGGGATTACTAAAAAAAGTATTTGAGCTGCGATAGGCGGGGGTTTTGATAAGATAAGTATTATCTTCCGCTCCGTTGGGATATCGTCTCTCCAGATCGCTGTCTATCCAATCCAGCGCCACTTGCGCCACTTCCGGGGATAATTCTAATATACTGAGCAAGCGCTCAAAAAGGACAATGTCTTCGGGGCTGCTTTGACCTTCTTTCACTAAGTTATTTAAATTAAAGCGGCTTTGTAAATCTTCAAGTTGCGCTTGGAGAGTGCCGCCGGGGATAGGCAGAGCCGGCAAGCGCGTTGCCCAAACTTCGTTGAGGCTATCAATGCTACTGTTTTTGGCATCGCGCAGTAAAATCCGCTTGGCCCAACTTTCTCCCCCTAATGCATACATGTAGGCTTGTTCACCGTTAATAACATTAGTGGTGCGGCGGATATCTAACTGTTGTCGCGCAGTCATCGCCACTGCTGCGAAAGTGGCTAATGCTACGACTAATAATGCGATAATTAAGGCAACGCCTCTTTGTTTCATGTACCGGGTACTCTAAATAAACGAGTAATGCGCCCCCACTCAAGGACAGTCAATGTCACTTCAATGGCTTTAAGCGGAGGCGATGCCTTCTCATTAGGGCTCCATTGCTCACGCCATCGTAGATTTTCATCCAAATAACGAAATTGTATCTCATTAACCTCATTTAATAAATCCATTTTGAGGGGGCGTGCGTCTTGGGCACGATCAAGCACCCACCAATAGGAGCGCATAAGGGTTTTATTTTCTAGGTGATAGGCAACCCGTTGTAATGAACTACGTTGTTGTTGGGCGGGATTGCGCCAGCCGGCGCGTGTCAGTTCTAAGTGTGAAATTGTTCCTTGTAGTGCCTGTTGTCTATCGCCATACTGGTCACGAATAGGACGCTCGATGTATTGTTCAATGTCGCGCCCTAACCAAGTCAAGGCTATTTGTAAACGCGCCAATTGTGTCGCATGTTCGTCAGTTTGTAGACGTGCCGTGAGAATAGTATCTAAGCCTTTGTAAGCCATCACGGCAATCACGGCAAAAATCGCCAGTGCTACTAATAATTCAAGCAAAGTAAAACCTTGCAAAATTTGGGGGCGTGTAAATGGGCGTTGTTGTCCAAAGTGTGTCATAATGTGAAATCGTTTAATATTAACTTTGAGGAAATAATGTGGCAACCATTGAATTAACTGAAGCCAATTTCGAGAAAACGATAACAGACAATGACATAGTGCTGGTTGATTTTTGGGCACCCTGGTGTGCGCCCTGTCGTTCTTTCGCGCCCATTTATGAAAGTGTCTCCGAAAAATACCCGGATGCGGTGTTTGCTAAGGTGAATACGGAAGAACAACAGTCCTTAGGGGCTCATTTTCAAATCCGTTCCATTCCCACGCTGATGATTTTTAGAGAACAAGTCATTATTTTCTCACAGGCGGGAAGTTTGCCAGCCTCTGCCCTTGAAGATGTCATTGGTAAAGCAAAGGAATTAGATATGGAGATGGTGCGTAAGGAAATTGCTAGTCATGGGCAAAGTAGCGCAGAATAACTAAAGTTTTTGGAGTCCGCCCAAGATAAATCTTGGACTCCAAAATACCCGAAGCTATACAGCTTGCTTATCGGCATGATAGGAAGAACGCACCATAGGTCCACTAGCAATATTTTTAAAGCCCATTTCATAGCCCAGTTCTGCTAATTTTTCAAATTCCAACGGAGTCACATAACGTTGTACTGGTAAATGGTGGCGGCTGGGTTGTAAATATTGCCCTAATGTGAGCATGTCACAGTCATGGGCGCGTAAATCCTTCATCACTTGTAATACTTCGTCAATCTCTTCTCCTAAACCTAACATCAATCCTGATTTAGTTGGCACTTGCGGATGCGCTGCTTTAAAGCGTTTGAGCAGTTGCAATGACCATTTATAGTCGGCACCGGGGCGGGCTTGTTTATATAAACATGGCACTGTTTCTAGGTTATGATTAAATACGTCAGGCGGTGCTTGGCGAAATATTTCTAAAGCGATTTCCATCCGCCCGCGAAAGTCAGGGACTAATATTTCAATACGTGTTTGCGGAGAGATTTCGCGCACGGCTTGAATGCAGGCGACAAAATGCCCGGCACCTCCATCGCGTAAATCGTCGCGATCAACTGAAGTAATGACGACATATTTGAGTTGCATAGCCGCAATTGTTTTGGCAAGATTGATCGGTTCGTCAGTATCTAAAGGTGCAGGACGTCCATGGGCGACATCGCAAAATGGGCAACGCCGTGTGCAAATATCTCCCATTATTATAAAGCTTGCCGTGCCACCGGAAAAACATTCATTTAAGTTGGGACACGAGGCTTCTTCGCAGACGGTATGTAAATGATGTTTTCGCAGCTTCGCTTTTAGGCTGCCGACTGCGCCACCGGTTGGGACTTTGATGCGTATCCAGTCGGGTTTACGCAGGGGTTTTTCTGTAAAGGGAATACGGACTGTTTTTTCGGCACCGCGTTGTGGTTTGCCGATAGGGGAAGTGTTCATACTTACTTAAAGTGGCCAATATCTTGAGGATAGGAGTCCAAGATTTATCTTGGACGTCCAAAATAAATTTTGGACTCCTAAACTTTTATCTCTTAAAGAAATAGGATTTTTTTAATCGCGTTTCAATTTGGAATTTGTCGCCGCGATGAAGGATCGACTATCTCTTCCCATAGAAAATATGTTATGCCCTTTTTCTAGCACGATTTGTAAATCTTCAGGATTGCAATGATAAATTTTAGATAAAATTTCAACTATTCTTTGGGCGTATTTATTAAATCCATTTTTTGAATCATCTTTAGGTAACTCTAAAAAATAATCCATCGGCAATCCTAAACATTTAGGGGGTTGGTATTCTCTAAATTTTTTTCCTTCACTTGTAGGTATCCAGCCCATTAATAAGAGAAAATCAACCAAATATTGAAGTTTGAAATTATTCATGTTATCAGTCAAAATAATCAAATATATAATTAAAAAAATCAAGGTTAATTAAATTTGATTTGGGAATTTCTATCCTTTTGTTACTTTTAGGTTTGACATATTCTAATTCAGAGCAGTCATTAGGATAATACCAATAAGCACACTTGCCCATAATAAGATGTTCTGAAGTCACTTGCAACCAATTTTCGGGATCACTTGGAAAAATAAAAAGAATAAGTATTAAAGGAATATATCCTTCCTCCTTTATCCTAAATACTAAATCATTATAATTTTTTCCCCTTAAATCATATTTAATTTTATTTGCTGTTTCAATTAGATGTACGCTTGTTTCTACGACTGACTTAACTTGAATATGAACTTGTCTCCCAGTTTCACAAAAGCTATTACCATATCGGGCAACCTTAGCTACATGTAAATCCGTTCCATAATCTTTACCACTTAAAACAAAATATCCCTTTCTATTAGCTAGAATTTCGATATATCTTTTGGATAATTGTTCCATTATATCTGATTCAGTCATAACTTGATTACCTGCAAAAGTCGAGACTCTCTAACAAATACGACAAAAATTGTGCCGATACCTGTTCAAAATCATCATAAATTCCCAAATCCCGCAATTGCGTCACTTCCAACCCCGCATAACCACAAGGATTAATCCCCTGAAAAGGTGTCAAGTCCATATCAACATTTAAACTTAAACCATGATAGCTACAGCCGCGCCGTATTCTGAGTCCCAAGGAAGCTATTTTGCGCTCATCAACATACACCCCCGGTGCTTTTTCACGGCACTTGCCGATAATATCTTGACTGGCAAGATAATCAATCACGGCTTGCTCTAGGGCATGTACTAATTTTTTGACACCCCAACGGCGCCGCTTAATATCCATTAATACATAAACAATCAATTGTCCAGGACCATGATAAGTCACTTGTCCACCGCGATCAATGGGATAAACGGGAATATTACCGGTATTGAGTAAGTGTTCAAGTTTAGCGGCTTGCCCTAAGGTGTACACAGGCGGATGTTGAAGTACCCATAATTCATCAGGCGTGTCAGCACCACGAGTATCGGTAAAACGCTGCATCGCTTGATAAGTGGGCTTGTAGGGTACAATGCCAAGCTGGCGAATCATGAGCGGAAAGTGTGATAAGTTTTTCAAGATTCTAGGTCTCTCGACGCAGAGCGTCGAGGCAGGCATTCCCACGCAGAGCGTGGGAACGAGAAAACGAACCGAGTACTGTGTGATTAAATCCGATTTTTCTAAAAAATCGGATTTCTTTGACGATGTTAGAAATCCGATTTTTTGAAAAAATCGGATTTCTTTGACGTTTTCCAAGGACTATTTTTTAGTATCATCCTCAATACGAGCAATTTCAGCATCCATTTCATCTTGAGTGAGCGCAGGATAATTTTCTTTATCCGCCGCAGGCTCTGTTTGTTTTACTGGCACTCTACGCGACAAAAACAATCCCACTTCAAATAATAACCAAATGGGCACCGCTAACAAAGTTTGAGAAATCATATCCGGCGGCGTCATCAACATGCCTATCACAAAGGCAGCTACAATGATATGGGGACGTTTTTCAGCCAGCGCCTCTGGCGTGACGATGCCCATCCGCACTAAGACAATTGTAGCAATGGGCACTTGAAAGGCCATGCCAAAAGCGAAAAGTAGCTTGAGTACAAAATCTAAATAGCGACTGATGTCGGTCATCATTTCCACCCCATCTGGGGTCATATTGATCATAAAACCAAACACCAGTGGGAATACCACATAATAGGCAAATACCATCCCCAAATAAAACAAGAGAGTGCTGGAAACCAACAGTGGCAAAATCATTGATTTTTCATGCTGATACAAGCCGGGGGCGATAAAACCCCATAATTGATAAAAGATCACCGGCATGGCTAAAAAAATGGACAGCATCAGCGTCAATTTAAAAGGGGTGAAAAACGGTGAAGCTACATCAATTGCTATCATCTGCGTACCTTCGGGCATCAGATGCAGCAACGGTTCCGCTAATAGATTAAATAAATCACTCGCAAAGGGCATCAGCACCAACAAAATCAGCACGATAGCCAAGATCATTTTTAACAGGCGATCACGTAACTCTAATAAATGCTGAACAAATGGCATATCTTTGCCGATAGGAGAAGTCATAAATTAGCTAGTTTCAGTTTTGTGAGAAGCGTCGCTGGAAGGCGATTTCTCTTCCGTTGGCTTTGTCGGATCAAGGCTGATAGGTTTATTCAACTCACTCAAGCCTGTTTTAGTTTCTTCGATAAACTGATGGAGACCCGTTTGGTGTTAAACTCAGCAATACAGGTCAGTCTCACGGTCCGTGTTCCGGGCTATTGATTTCACCCTGCATTACTGGTCTTCAGAACCGAGCATGAGACTTTCGCGCTCACTCGGCTCCTCGGAACTTATGTAGTCCAACATAAGTAGCTAAAATTCAGCTACAACTTGCGTTTCCGCGTAGCTCAGGGGTCACCAGAACTTTGCTCCCCGTCGCTATACTGCTATAACGCCCGCCAACCGGACGGCACGTTACCACTGCTGGTTGCCAAACCAACGATGTAATCAGGTATTAATAAAACGCTCTCTGGTCTTTTCCACCACCTAGAAATTGCCCTTCCTTCTTATGACGCTTCATTTCTTCCGCGTGGAGCTTGTCATGGCAATGTCTGTGTAACAGCACCAGATTTTTATATTTATCCTCTCCACCCCGACTCTTGAAAGTCTTGTGGTGAGCTTCCAGCAGGTCTTCTGCGGTGAATGCGCCCCCACAATGCGGGCACTTTCCACCCTGCCTTTTCAGCATTTTCGCCTTGGACGGGGTTATGTCTCCATAACCTTTGGACAGCCTGCCCGCCCAGTATGGTGTATCTCCATCATAGTATGACCTATCAAAACCGACTCTGGCATAACTGCCAGTAGGCTCTTTATGTTTGGAGTATGCTTTGATAGCGGCAATTACCTTGTCGCCTTTCTTCTCCATGAATACCCAGTTGCGGCCATTCACGTATCCGAAATATTTATCCACAACCCACTTTTTGCCTTTATTTGGGTGCCTACGACACGCCCATTGCAGTAATCTTTTGTAGAGTAACATATCCAGCTTGCCAAACGCCTCGCTGCTGTGAAACTCCTTATATACATTCGCCCAACCCGTGATTACCGGCTGGATTTCCTTGATTACCGTGGCAGCGGGTGCAGTTTTCATGCTCCATATCTTGTCACTGACTTTACGCCAGTGCGCCTTTATTTTATCTTTTATCGGTTCAATTCGTATCACATGTGTGGCATTGGCTCTATTCCTTTCGGCTTTCGTGCCATTTAACAGCTTGAGCTTATATGTGCCTTTGATACGGTTTCTGTAATGCCTAATGTGGCATCCAAGGAAATTGAACCCTTCTGTCGAATGCACTATCTTGGTCTTCTCCTCTGAGATGGTCAGACCCCGTATCTCAAGCCATTTCTCTATGTATCTCTTGGATTCCTCAATAACCTCTTTGTCCTCATGGATTACTACAAAGTCGTCGGCATATCTCACAATTTCAAGACGTAAGTTTTTTCTGTGCTTATATTCTTTTCCAGTCTTACTATTTTTGGTTGTGTGTATCGTTGTTGCGCCGATTTTCTCTTTCCATCCCTTTATCCCACGCAAGTGTTCAATCAGGTCGGTTTCCATTTGGTCTAGGGCTATATTTGCTAGTAGCGGTGATATTGTTCCACCTTGCGGTGTCCCGGTCCCAGTGGGATTAAACTCTTTATTAAAAATATATCCCGCCTTTAGCCATTTTCTGACGATTGGTCTCCAGTATTTATCAATCTGTTTTGCTAGAAATTCATGGTCTATATTGTCAAAGCAACCTTTGATGTCTGCATCCAGAATCCATTTCTGTTTATTTATTAGTAATGCCGTTATTTTATTAATCGCGTCCTTGCATCCTATAGCAGGTCTAAAACCATAACTATTCGGCTCGAACCTCGCTTCATAGTATGGCTCTAACACGATTTTTGTCGCTGCCTGCATTGCTCTATCCTTCATCGTGGGTATTCCTAAAGGTCTCTGTTTTCCGTTCGCTTTGGGGATATACACCCTGCGTGCCGGCTGTGGTTTGTATGTGCCCCACTCATTCAGGATAATGTCACTAACCTCTCTGACCAAATCTAGCTTTTGTTTAGCTGTTTTTGCTACTCTACGGTCAACGCCCGCCGTCCGCTTACCGGGATTGTCGGTCGTCACCCGTCGCACGGCTAAAAGAGCCGCGCTGTGTGATACTTGTAATAGGTAACTAAGGCTCAACGCCACTTTGTAATTACCTGACTTCGCAGCCTTGTAAATGCGCTTTTGCAGATTGAAGACTTTCCGACGTACTTTGTTCCAGTTGATGTCGTTCCAATCTGCGATGACGGCGCAGTGACCGCCCCCTTGGATTGTCACTCGACCATCTTTCACTTCATACTTCGTATAAGTTTTCATGTTTTTGCTAACTCCTTACCCTTGCGAGCTTAGACCTAACCTCTTTGTCACAGGACGTTTTACCGTCCCAATCTGTTCAATTACATTCACAGCTTATAGTTGTTCCGTGGGTTAATCAGCATATCCGCGCTCCTCCTTAGCAGGTTTCACACGGCTTTGGCTTACCACCCAATCCTACCCGACGCTGACGCTAAGGTGTTGCCACCTCCTCTTGCTATCCTGCAAGTGTCGTACTAACGCCGTTTTTCCCCGTTCCTACAATGTGTCTTACATGTGAAATTACGGTACTAACCTATAATCGGATGTGTATCGTGCAACCGGACTCAAGCAGAGTGCGGCCTAAGCCCCTAAAAACCTTTTATCCCGTGAAGAGATTATCAATTACCGACCTTACGGAAAATACCATTTCCACTACGCTTGCCCTTTTGAGGCTTTGTACCCTTGCACTGCCACCTCGCTTGCGCGAGACAGCGGGTATTGCTTTCTACCTGCTGCATCGGTAGGTGAGCTAGGCCATTGGCAGCTCACACCACATTGTAAGTTTTTACTTTAAGGCTTTGTCTCTTCACGATTTTTGTCGTTACTGATTAGGCCGAACGGGTCGCACCGCTCTGTTTGATGGCGTCTTGCATTTCTTGCAGGTGTAATTCCTTGTCAATATCTTGCTTGACGGTGCCGATAAAACGACGGGCGCGACCTATCCATAGTCCGGCTGTGCGGGCGGCACCCGGCAGTTTTTCTGGCCCAAATACTAATAAAGCAATAACGGCTATCAGGCAAAGTTCCCAAAAACCTATATCGAACATGATAAAAACTCGTTAAGTTGTTGCCTTGAAATAAATTTCAAGGAGAAAGGAGTCCAAGTTTTAACTTGGGCTTAAGCCTTAGACGTCTGCTTGTCAGTCACTTGACCTTCAATGATTTTACCCTTGTCATCTTGAGCCATTTGAGGCTGAGTGGCAGCCTCTGATTGTTTGGCCGCCTCTTCGTCTTTTTCACCATCACGCATGGATTGGCGGAAATTTTTAATCGCGCTACCTAAATCGCCGCCGATATTCCTCAATTTTTTAGTGCCAAATAAAACGATTACTATCAATAAAATGATTAATAATTGCCAAATACTAATGCCCATCATATTGTTTTCTTTCCGTTAAACTGCACTTGAAAAGCCGACGCCGCTTAAGCCATCGCCGCCTAGCAAGTGAATATGTAAATGAAAAACGAGCTGTCCGCCCCCCGGGCCAGTATTAATCACAGTGCGAAAGCCCTTATCAAGTCCTTGTTCTTTGGCAAGTTTCGGCAACAAGCGCATCATATGCGCCATCAAACCGTCATGCCTCTCTTCAAGTTCATTAAGACTAATAATATGTTCACGGGGCACGATTAACAAGTGGATCGCGGCTTTCGGATTAATGTCTTTAAATACAACGACATGTTCATCGCTATAAACTTGGTCAGAGGGGATTTCCCCCGCGACAATCTTACAAAACAGGCAATCAGTGGTCATATTCAGTCATTCCTTTCAAAGGTTGCTTGTTGTGAATGACGCAGCGCTTTTTCCTCAAGGCCAGACAGCCCAAAGCGGCGCTCCAATTCCTTTAACACCAACTCAGGCCCCAAACCTTGGTGTACTAACAGTACCAAGCTGTGAAACCATAAGTCGGCCATTTCATAAATAATTTGCTCGGTGTCGCCATTTTTTGCGGCGATCACCGTCTCTGTGGCCTCTTCACCGACTTTTTTTAAAATCGTATCTAAGCCCTTGGCATATAAACTCGCCACGTAAGACTGATTTGGATCAGCCGTCTTGCGTTGTTCTAATACTTGCGCTAAGTGTTGTAATAAGTCGCTCATCTTAATGATATAATGTTGCGGGATCTTTTAACACCGGATCAACGGTTACCCACTGATTATCTTGTAATTGTTTAAAAAAACAGTGATGTCGCCCCGTGTGACAGGCAACGCCTCCGACTTGTTCGACACTCAACAACACCACATCATTATCACAATCAAGGCGGATATCCTTAACATATTGAATGTTGCCAGACTCTTCCCCCTTAAACCAAAGTTTACCACGAGAACGCGACCAATAAACGGCGCGTTTTTGTTGAGCCGTTAATTTCAACGCCTCCCGATTCATCCAAGCCAGCATCAACACTTTACCCGTGCCGACTTCTTGAGCAATGGCGGGGACTAAGCCTTGCTCGTTCCAACGGATTTCGTCTAAGTAATTTTTCATTTTTTTTAGGCTGTTTTTAGAAAATAGGAGTCCAAGATTTATCTTGGACGTCCAAGATAAATCTTGGACTCCTAGCATTACAATCGCACCTCAATCCCCTGCGCTGCCATCTGTTGTTTAGCCTCAGCAATCGTATATTCACCAAAATGAAAAATACTCGCTGCCAGCACCGCATCCGCCTTGCCCTCAAGTACGCCCTCAGCAAGATGACCCAACGTCCCCACCCCACCAGAGGCAATCACGGGGACAGTCACCGCCTCACTGATGGTACGTGTCAACGCCAAATCAAATCCATTGCGCGTCCCATCCCGATCCATACTCGTAAGCAATATCTCTCCCGCCCCCAAATTGACCATTTTTTTAGCCCACTCTACCGCATCAAGTCCCGTCGGCTTCCGCCCCCCGTGTGTGAAAATTTCCCAACCCTCTTGACTGACTTGTTTAGCATCAATCGCCACCACAATGCACTGTGAACCAAAATGGCTACTGGCTTCTCCGACAAAATCGGGATTAAAAACGGCAGCCGTGTTAATCGCCACCTTATCCGCGCCAGCATTGAGCATTTTCCGAATATCAGCCAATTGACGGATGCCTCCGCCGACAGTTAAAGGGATAAAAACCTCGCTGGCAACCTCTTCAACGACATGTACCATCGTTTCACGGTCATCAGAACTCGCCGTAATATCCAAAAAAGTCACCTCATCCGCGCCTTGCTCATCATACCGCTTGGCAATTTCTACCGGATCACCCGCATCGCGGATATTAACAAAGTTAACACCTTTAACAACCCGTCCAGCATCAACGTCAAGACAGGGAATAATACGTTTTGCTAATCCCATTAAATCACCCACCGTTAAAAGCTATCAGCCAACTTTTGCGCCTGCGCCAAATCCAGAGTGCCTTCATAAATCGCCCGCCCCGTAATGGCACCGACGATCCCCTCTTCTGCCACCTCACGCAAGGCTTTTATATCATCTATCGTAGTAATGCCCCCAGCCGCTATGACTGGAATGCCAATTGACTGCGCCAGGGCAACCGTCGATTCAACATTCACACCCTGTAGCATACCGTCACGACTAATATCAGTAAACACAATCGCCTCAACGCCATCCTGTTCAAAACGTTGCGCCATATCAATCGCATTATGATGAGACAATTTGGACCAACCCTCAGTTGCCACTTGACCATCACGGGCATCCAAACCGACAATAATATGCCCCGGAAATCCCAAACACGCCTCAGTCACAAAATGTGGTGCTCGAACCGCCTGGGTGCCAATAATCACATACTTAACCCCTGCCTCAAGATAAGCCTCTATGGTATCCTCATCACGAATACCGCCACCGACTTGTATTGGAATATCAGGATAAGTCTCAACAATCCTATGAATGACGTCCGCATTGACGGGCTTACCGGCAAAGGCGCCATTTAAATCCACAATATGTAAACGACGTGCGCCTGCCTTGATCCAGCGATCTGCCATTGCCACTGGATCATTAGAAAACACTGTCTCATCTTCCATACGGCCCTGCTTGAGCCGTACACACTGACCATCTTTGAGATCGATGGCGGGTATGACTAACATTTTGGATTCCTCAAACTCGTAATTAGATGTGTGTGTGAATTGTAAAGTATTATGAGCCTAGTCACCAGACCTCAATGCCATATCGTGCCGGGAAAAACCAACTCATGTAGGGTGGATTACGCTCCGCTAATTTACCATACATTTATTCTGGAAATAGCAAAACAAAATCGCAATGCACCAGACCAGCGTTAATGTCAAAGCCAACAGGGATTACCGGATCGTAGTAGGCGAATTATCGCCTTGTGGGAAAGGAGCTAATGGGGCGGGTTGCAATTGCGGGGTTTTGGCAACCCCGCTAACCTCAGAGGTCTTTATAGCGAGACATTTTTCTGAAAAACTATAACTAGGCAGGCTGCAATTTATAAGTCAAGCGGCGTTTTTGGCGACGCTGCAGCAAGGGCTGAAGTTCTTTCAGTGCCAGTTCATACACCTTTTTCTTAAAATAGACCACCTGGGTTAATGGATATGAATAATCTACCCACTGCCATTGATCAAATTCGGGGTGTTCGCTAGTATTAAGTTGGATATGACTATCTTTACTCAAAAGACGTAGCATATACCACACTTGTTTTTGACCTACGCACAAAGGCCGTTGATAATAACGTATCAAATGATGAGGCAAACGATAACGCAACCATCCATGAGTCGCACCCAAAACACGTACCTGTTTACTTGTTAAACCCAATTCTTCACGCAGTTCACGAAACATCGCCCGTTTTGGCGTTTCATGCGCTTTGATACCGCCCTGCGGAAATTGCCAACCTTCTTGCTTAACCCGTTTTGCCCACAACACTTGTCCCGCTGGATTTGTCAGAATAATGCCGACATTCATTCTATAACCATCTGTATCAATCATTGGACAAGCCCTCAATTGAATGAAGTAAATGTTAATTTTTTCTAATATGCATAATTAGAGATTACAATGTCAAACATAGTAATTTATCTCCGTTTGTAATGCGAGTTTTTTTGATTATTCGATAATAACTTTATTTATAAGAGGTTTTTAATCAGAAAAAATATCTATAAAAAAGCGTAGCTTATATGATAACAGGCGGAGGTTTTATATGTTTTTGCAACGTTTGTAACACTATCAGGTTTAATGAGACAGAAGGTTGTTTAATGGCAACAGTGTTGTATTTTTGGATATTAAGCTGATTTTAAGCTTGAGCAATATATATATAGTCTTTATTAATCAGTCTGTTAATCGTAACTGAGACACTGTATTATTTTTACTACACTCAATGTAGTACACTGATTTTGACTCAAAAATTTTTTCGTTTAAGCGCACTGCTCAAAAAAAACGGACGGGGTTGCAAACCCCGTCCGGCAAAAAAAGACTTGAAAAAGGATTGTTAGGACACTATAATATCCCCCGCTCAATTGGCACACGTCAAAAAAAACGGACGGGTTGCAAAAAACGTGTGGGTTTATCATACTGGTTATGAGCAGCGGGCTGGTCCCCATAAAATCTAGCATCTAAAAAAAACTTGACATTATTTTTTAAATTTAGTTTAATAGTGCCGCTTGAGGTGGTTAGCCTTCCACGTAAAAAAAAATGGATTCTCAAGCCAATCAAGTAACCCTAAGCTCCGGCGAGGGGATAAAGGGTTGATAGCTCCCCTATTCACATTGTTGAAATGGCTGCGGCGACGTGGACATGTCAATAATTGTCAATAAAATTGTTATCTAATGCTCCCTCTCCTTTTGAGAGTGCCAACTTTCATTATGGGGGCGACATGGTTTCGACGTGGGTTGCGAAACCTGAGGCGCATGCCGAGGAACAGTACACCTCGTAAATCCAACTGTAAACTACAGATATTCGCCAACGACGAAGTCTACGCCCTGGCGGCTTAAACCTGCCAGCCTCTGACTGAGTACGTGCTTGTGCGCTCAGCGTCGGTGTAAAAAGCTGACATTCAGGGGTCAAACCTCACAAGATTGCGGATGATACGTCTGGGGTTGTCCGTGAAATTATACCAGGCTCACGGTTAGATTATCTTGCCTATCGGGTATCTAGCTAGTGGTTAAACAAAAAGATAGGGGCTAAGCATGTAGAACCAAAGGCGGAGGACTTGCGGACGCGGGTTCGATTAATATAGGTCGCCTTAGACAGTGATGTCTAATGGAAAAAGAGAGCTCAAACGGTGAACGCTAAGTCTTATTTAGATATGCTAACGCCGTCGGGTGAACCGGAAACGGGTAAGCTCGCTAGAGACTTATAGAGTACTAAGTGGCAACATAAGTACTACTAGGATGGAAGAATTGTTGCTCAAAAACAACTTTCTCTCTCAGTTGTTCTTTAGAGTATTTACCATTTCGACGAGTTACCTTTTTGTACTTTTGGGTTAGCAACAAAGCTCTGCGCTGCTTTTTCGGTTCTTTGAGATAGGGCAAAATCCTTTCTAAGAAAAAAAGAGCAGCATCATGCGTTGCTTTCCAACTCCAAGACGGTAGATGATGGTCTTTGTAAGTTTTGTGTTTACTAATATGACCACCATAAGTATTTTGAAGAAATTCAAGTAGGGAATGCGTAGTACTTGAGACTGATACAACTGGATAACGAAATTTGCCTTTTGCTGTTGCTAAGGTCACAGTACCTTCACCATCAAATAAACCGGCAGTATAAATATCATCTTCCATAAACGCTCTCCTCTGGTTGGATATAGTGTCGGTCACTATACCTCCAGATGAAGGAATAGTCCAGTCCACTATGAAAATAGTGGGAAAACTGTCCCGCCGTCTCCACCATTTTTAAAATCTCTCCTGTGTACGCCGATTAAGGCGTACACATTTTTCCACCCCACCACCTTGTTTATTTCAAAACTCGCTACTATAAAATTACCCTTCTATTCGTCTATAATCTGACATGGTTTAACACTATATATAAATTAAGATAGATAAATGAGCATAAAAAATAGCACTCTTGCCTTAGCCGGGATGTTTCAAAGTGCCGACTTAGTGCGGCAAATTGCTCGGCAAGGTTTGCTAGATAGCGCCCCATTTGAAAGCAGTATTCAAAGCTTGTTAAAAATTGATGCCGATTCCGTTGTAGAGGTTTATGGTGGACAGTCGGGTATCAAAACCGGTTTGCAGGTGTTGTGTGAGCAATTTGGAGCAGGGGATGAGCGAAATATGGAAGTGATGCACTATGTGCTTGGGATGATCCATTTGGAGCGTCTGTTGATGAAACAGAATGATATGTTGACGAACATGAGCGCCGCTATTGAAACCGCCCAAGCGCAGACTGAAATGTTTGCAGTCTCTCATCCCAATGTGATTGGCTATTTAGCCAATTTGTACACGCAAACTTTAAGCACTTTTGATTTTCGTATCAAAGTTAATGGCGAGCGACGTTTTTTAGATAATCAAAATAATGCAGATAAAATCCGTGCGTTATTATTGGCAGGTGTCCGCTCGGCGGTGTTGTGGCGACAAAAAGGTGGAAGGCGTCTGCAATTTCTTTTTTCGCGTCGAAAAATTGTACGCACGGCCCAACAGTTTTTAGAACAAATTAAGCAGCCATCGTCTCAATGATTTCAGTTATCAAAAAAAATCCGATTTTTTCAAAAAATCGGATTTTTAACGGAGCAACTAAAAAAAAATCCGATTTTTTCAAAAAATCGGATTTTTAACGGAGCAACTATGTCAAAAAAAATCCGATTTTACTCTGCCCTTCACGTTCTATAGCGCGTGCGAGTGCCGAACGCGACAACATACGTTTAGCATAAGCTTTAAGCGGTTCAGGCTCGATAGACACATTAACCGCTGTTGCAAAATTCAGCGTCTGTGCCACAAGAATATCAGCTACGCTAAAATGCCCGCCAACTATGAATTCATTATTACCAAGCCCAATATTGAGTACTTTGGCAACTTCTGAGAACTCCCATAAAGCTGTATCAATAATATCGGAAACACGCCATTTTTTAGGCAAAATAAATTGATGCTTAAAGATTGTCCATAATGGTTGCTCAAGCTCAGTCATGACAAAAAAGCACCATTTATCATAAAGTGCTCGTTCCACAGTTCTCGGTTTTGGCACTAAACAGGCATCAGGATATTTATCAGCAAGATAGGTACAAATGGCCGCTGATTCTGAAAGTACCAACTCGCCATCAACCAGCGTCGGCACCTTAGCACCTGGATTGAGTTCGAGATAGGATGAGCGACGTGCCCCTCTTAATGGACTGGTTTTCACATACTCGTATTCAAGCCCTATTTCTTCCATTGTCCAAACGACTCGGGTTGATCGTGTTTTGGGATACCCATATAGCTTCATCATAATTTGATGCTCTTTGGAGTCCAAGATTTATCTTGGGCGTTCACAAATAAAATTTAAGTTTAAACAAAACCCCAATTTCCTCAAATGCGCTACCGCGTTGACTACCTAATTCAGCGTCTGTGCCACAAGAATATCAGCAAGCGTAGGGTGCGTCCGACGCACCATCCAGTAAGCACCTACACTTGCTCATAAACATCCCAAAAATACAACACACTAAATGACTCAAGATTTGCTACACCCATGTTGAGTACATTTAGTCATCCTTATGGGCGCACCATTCTACTCATAAACTTTCAAAAAATAACAGCCGACAACGGTGTGACTCCAAAACGCGGTCAAGGTAGGTTGGGTTAGCTTATTGAGCGCCGCGAAATAACGTAACCCAACTTATAATCGTTCTGTTGGGTTGCGTGTTGCACAAAAAATATAACCCAAGCTACCTGGCTTCATGTTCTTTTAATAAGGAAAGGCTTATTTTAACGCCCTCCTAACCTTGTTATAATCTCCTCTTTTGTAGGTAAATATTTTGCCACTTCTTCCGGAATATCTTTTAAAGTTTTATATTGACTGTAAGTTGAAACTCCTAGCGGTTGCCCCATACCTCGAAGAGTATATTCCACAACCGTTTCATCTTTGGATTTACAAATGATAATCCCAATAGAATTTTTTTCGTTTGGCAGTTTTACTTTTTCATCTAAAGCCGAAAGATACATATTCATCTTTGAAGCGTATTCTGCTTTAAATTCTCCTATTTTAAGTTCAACAGCAAACAAACATTGTAATTCACGATTATAAAAAAGAAGATCTATAAAATATTCTTTTTCGCTTATTTCTATCCGATACTGTCGATCTACAAAACAAAAATTTCCGCCAAGTTCTTTTAGAAAATCACAAATACGAAATAAAAGAGCGTCCTCTAATTCTCTTTCGGTATGCTGTTCGCCAATTTATAAAAAATCAAAATTGTAGTCATCTTTTAGGTTGTTCTTGGCAAGTATAGCCTGCTTTTTAGAAAGTGTTTTTACAAAGTTCTCTTGATTATTTTTAGCTTGCAAAAATAGATTATTTTCTATTTGTCTTTCAAGCATTCGTACAGACCAACCGTATTTAACCGTCATCTGCATGTAAAACTGCTTTTCTTCATCTGTTTTGATTTTGAGAATAAGGACATTTTGAGACCAGCCAATTTCTCCAGACAGCGTCTGGAGAAATTGTTTTTCCTTGTATTCATCATAAAATGGTTTCATGTACCAAAGGTTTTGAGATGAAAAACCTTTAATTCCCGGAAATTCAATTTGCAAATCCTTTGACAACCTTTGTATTGTTGCTTTTCCCCAACCTTCTTTTTTTTGCTTCTCTGAAACAATTTTTCCAATACCCCAATACAAAAAAACAAGCTCAGTGTTTACCACCTTTAAAGCCCTATTTTGAGCATGGTAAATTTGTTCTTTAATTTCCTGTAAAGCACTGGTGTAATCTGTTATTTCTGTTGTCATAATGTTAAATATTTTGTAATTCACACTCAAATTAATAAGGTTTTTCCAAGCTGAATAACAAGACACAAACTAAACCTTATCACCAAAAAAAACAACCCCTGCATTCGTCGCCTGTGCCTATAAAGTTTACCGTTGGCCACTCGGTTCTGGCGATGGCGGCCCTAAAGCCTCTGAAAATGCTTATGGCATAGATTTTCCCAGTTCTGCCCTACAAGACTGGGTTGCGCCTGCACAACATAATGTTGTCATGCACAATAACATTCCCCATAACGTCGTCATCACCCCAAATAAAGTTCGAGGATAAAGTTTTTCTTCAAAAAACTTTATCCTCGAACGCCAAAACCGTCAATACCAACGGTGACTCCAGTATTCGTGGCGGATTAATCGCCCAAAAATGCTATAATCCCTTCGAGGATAAAGCAAGCGTAGGGTCAATGCCATTAAGTTAAGGACAACTGATTGATTTGTAAATAAAAAAAAGACGCTCAGTTAAAAATAATATTTTTTGAAAACATCGGATTTTTTTTGACATAGATGCTCAGCTAAGGAACGTGCATAAAATAATTTAGTCAACTTCAAAACTTTTTTGACTGGCAGGCTGATCATAACAAAACCTGCCAGGTCAAAGTAAAATACAGACCTGATTGTGCCTTTGACCTGCCAGGTTTGGTTTTAACCTGGCAGGTCTGGTTTTGACTTTGGTTTTGACTTGAAGAAGTTATTTCATGCGCGATCCTAAAAATCAGATTT
>JBDLJY010000041.1:0-28390 GCA_039714115.1 Pseudomonadota bacterium
CAGCAACAAATAATAGCGCAACCACTGATACCGCTGCAACCTGTGCGACAGCAACAAATAATAGCGCAACCACTGATACCGCTGCAACCTGTGCAACAGCAACAAGAAATAGTGCCGCCGCAACCAGAGCAAAAAGCGTCGGCACAAAAGGATAAATCTGCAAACGAAGGTAAACCGGTTTTGTCCTTTAAACGAAATTTTAGCGAAACAGAAAAGGTACGAATGATAGGAATATTGAAATGCGTTGGCGATGTAGCCCAACAATTGATATTGCTGCTGGAAATGATGATGACTCAAACGGTAATAATAAATCCAGTTTCTTATTTGGCCGCTCTTGTTAAGAAATATCAGAATGGGCAAATCAATTTATCGGCGTTACAGCCAAAAAATGTGTCGGAACAAAAGCAGGAACCTGCAAGTGAACAGGTTTTATCCTTTAAAGGGAATTTTGATGAAGAAGACAAGGCAACCATAAGGGCAATGCTAAGAGGTATTGACAAAGCCCAGCAAATAATCTGGACGCTGGAACAGAGTATGTCTCAAAAAGAGATTAAAAAACCCATCGCTTATTTAGCGGGGATTATTAAGAAATATCAGAATGGCGAATTCACTCCTCTGAGTCAGGAGCAGGAAAAGCAAAACGTGGCGGCTGAACATGAAGCCAAACGAGTGGCAGGGGTTAAAGATTGTCCTTATTGTAATCATTATGATGGTTTTGTGAGTTTTAAAGAGCAAAATGGCCATCGAAGCGCACGCCTTTGTAATCATGATGAGGCATGGATATTAAAAACCGCACAGCATTTAGATGCCTTGATCACCAGTGCGAAACGGGGTTATAAAGGCCCTAGAGAAGATTTGTCAAAGCCAATAAGGACTGTGGAAGAGCAAAAAATTGATTTTTTTAAGGCAATGGAAAAATTGAACAATCAATTAGATGAGCGAAAAGCAAAGATGGTAGGTTCATAGTAAGGAGGGGAGAGGATGGTAAAAGCCAGTCGAGTACGAGGATAGATCTTCGCAGATCCCTCCTAATGTCCAATGCCATTAAGTTAAGGGCAACCACAAGGGATTGCCCCTACGAAAAATGGCATCTCTTGTAGGGGCAATCCTTTATGGTTGCCCTTAACTTAATGGCATTGCTCCTAATGTCGGGACAGGCTTTTACCTAGAAAGTTACTTCGTTTCACACAAGAACAGCAATCATTCCATTTTTGTCTCTGTTCCTGGTTCGGATAAGGCTCGACGGACTTTATTTTTGTAGTTTCTAAGTCCGTGCATTCTACGGGAGAAAACCTGGAGGATGCTAAGAAGATCGTTTGTAAGTTCTTGCTCTGGGGATAAATTAGTTTGCTTGAGAACCACGATCTTTCCACTGTTTTGCTGGATAATCCATTCGATAAGCTCGAAACCAAACCGAGCGAGTCGGTCTTTATGGGCAACCACAACTTCGAGTTTTTCTCCTCGCATTGCGCGTCCCAATAGGGATTTCAGCCCTTTACGCTTATAGTTGAGCCCGCTTCCAATGTCTTTGATGATTTGGGCGCTTGGGTACCTTGATTGCATAAATTGGACTTGTCTATCGAGATCGTTTTTTTGTTTAGGGTTTGAGACACGACAATAGCAGATGGTGACGGATTGCTTTTGCAAACCGAGATAGGCTTCGACGTTATATCGTCGGTGTCCTGACTTGGTACGGTACGATTCAATTGTACCATTGTCTGCGTAGAGCCTTAGTGTATTGGGGTGTAGTCCTAATTGTTTGCTTGCTTGTTTGCTGGTAACGTATTTCATTTGTGAAAATTTGTTAATTAATCAGTTTAATTTATGAAACGCTTAGTAGCGATCAATTGGCGTGGGATTTTTAAGTGGTATTTTGGAGTCCAAGATTTATCTTGGGAGTGCGCGGTCGTCCAAGATAAATCTTGGACTCCAAAATACTTACTTATTTTTCAGCCAACGCCTTTGTCAATTCCTCCAAAGACATAATCGGCGCACGACACTGATAGCCAGAACAAACATAAGCCACCGCCGCTCCCTCTGGTTTTCGCTCCGCAAGAATGCCGGGTAAATCCTCAGCCCCAGTTGGAATCGCAAAACATAAACGTTGCGGCGCATAATCTTTCTGACACACGGCTTGCCACATTTTCAAAGTTTCTGGCTCACCTCGCAAAATAATTGTCTGAGGCGGGAATAAATAATCTTCCACCGCTAACAACATCGTCGTATGGGCCGAAGCCATCCGCGTCAGATTTGACCAAGCTGCATGAATCGTTTTTTTAGCTGCCTCAAGATAACGAGTTTCTCCCAAAATATGCCCTAATCGTCCCAAGGTATGCGCCGCAATACCATTGCCGCTGGGCACTGAATCATCAGTAAACGATTTAGGCCGCGAAATTAATGCTTCATGGTTATGCGCCGTAAAATAAAAGCCGCCTTGCGCGGTATCAGCAAATTCCTCTAACAATACCTCTGCCAATTCGATGGCAAACGCTATATCCCCATCGCGCCAACGCGCTTGCAATAAGGTCAAAATAGCATCCAGCAAAAACGCATAATCATCCAAATAGGCATTTAAATGCGCTTTGCCATCCTTATAAGTTGCCAACAAGCGCCCATCAACCCATAAGGTATTTTTGATAAAATCAAGCGCTTGCTCCGCCGCATTGAGATAATCTTCACGGGCAAAAACCCGTCCAACCGTTGCCATACCTTTAATCATCAAGGCATTCCATGACGTTAAAATTTTATCATCACGCCCCGGACGCTCCCGCCTTTCACGATGTTTAAACAAAATATCACGCGCCCTATCTAAACGGGCATCAATTTCTGAGAGAGGTAAATCCATGTCCTTGCGTTCATGGTAAACATGCAAATGCCACTTTCCTTCAAAATTCTGTTTTTGATCTAAACCAAAATGAGTAGCAAACACTGGATATAGTTCTTCATCCAGTAAAGCTTTCACCTCCTCCGGTGTCCAAATGTAAAATTTGCCCTCTTCGCCTTCAGAATCGGCATCAAGTGTTGAATAAAAGCCCCCTTCTGGGGACTGCATTTCACGGAGAACCCAATCCGCCGTTTCCAAGGCTGTCCGTTTAAATAAATCCCCCCATGAATCTGTCTCAATCAATTGCCACGCTTGGCTATAGATACTCAAAAACGGCCCATTATCGTATAGCATTTTCTCAAAATGGGGGATCATCCAAAGATCATCAACAGAATAGCGACAAAACCCGCCCCCTAACTGATCATAAATGCCCCCCAAAGCCATTTTTTTCAGTGTAAACAAGGCGATAGACAAGCCTTCCTTGTCAGCATTACCCTGCCTAGCGGTAGTCACATAATGATGTAAGAGACGCTCAATATTAGAAATATGGGGAAATTTGGGAGCGCCACCAAAACCGCCATGAGTCTGGTCAAAATTTTGAGCCAATTGTGCGCGTGCTGAATTGAGTGGCTCAGCATTAATTTGTACAGAACCCTCTGTAGGCGCTGTTTCATAGCCGCCTTGTAAGGCTTCCGCTAAGGAGCGATTTTGCTCACGCATTTGGTCTTGATGATCGTGATAAAATGCCGCGACTTTTTTCAATAACTCAGTAAAAGCCGGCATCCCATAGCGCGGTTGCGGTGGAAAATAAGTGCCCCCAAAAAATGGATACTGATCTTGGGGACATAAAAACATCGTCAAAGGCCAACCGCCTGCACGTTGAGCGATTAATTGATGTGCCATCTGATAAATCTTATCAAGATCAGGCCGCTCCTCACGGTCAACTTTGATATTAATAAACAACTCATTCATCAGTGCTGCGGTATCGGGCTCCTCAAATGATTCATGCGCCATGACGTGACACCAATGACAAGCCGAATATCCAATGGATAACAAAATCGGTTTATTCTGTTCTTTAGCTAAGCGGAGGGCTTGTTCACTCCACGGATACCATTGCACGGGATTATGAGCATGTTGGAGTAAATAGGGGCTCGTTTCATTAATGAGCGCGTTAGACATAAATTTAGCTCTAATAGTTGACAAAAAAGGTCAACTATACAACATCAAGTCGCTTTTTGCTAGGCCAAACTAAAGTTTGGACTCCTAATCCATCGAGCGAGATAAGGTTCGTAGTAGGCGATTTATCGCCTACTACGAACCTTCTATCAAGTCCGATATTCCGTATTAATACGCACATAATCGTAAGACAAATCACAAGTCCAAACCGTTTCTTGGCATTCTCCTCGCCCCAACAAGACACGCACACCAATTTCTGGCTGAAGCATCACCCGTTGTCCCTGAAGTTCAGTATAGCTTTCCGCCACTCCACTGTTTTTCACAATGCACACATCATCCAGATAAATCTGCACCGCATTAATATCTAAATTTTCCACCCCTGCTCTACCGACAACCGCTAAAATACGCCCCCAATTAGCATCCTTGGCAAAAAACGCCGTTTTCACTAAAGGTGAATGGGCAATAGCATAAGCTATGTCAAGACATTCTTGTTGAGAAGCCCCTTGTTCGACAGAAATAGTAAGAAATTTAGTCGCGCCTTCACCATCGCGCACGATTGCTTGAGCTAATTTCACACAGACATCAGTGACGGCTTGGCAAAATGGGACATAAGCAGGATGATCAATACTATCAATGGCCACTTGCCCCTGTCCAGTGGCAACCAGCACACAAGCATCATTAGTCGATGTGTCTCCGTCAACGCTGATACGGTTAAAACTCTGCTTCACGGCTTGATTGAGAGAAGCTTGTAACACCTGCTGTGGGACAGCTGCATCTGTGGCGATAAATGCCAGCAGGGTTGCCATATCAGGCTTAATCATGCCCGAGCCTTTAGCAATTCCCGTCACTGTAACGGGTTGTCCCTCAATAGATACCTGCACCGACGCGCCTTTGGGCACAGTATCGGTGGTCATAATGGCATGGGCGGCTTTTTTCCAGCCATCAGCATCAAGGGCGGCTTGGGCACTTGGTAAAGCCGCACGGATTTTGTCGAGAGGTAAACGATAACCAATCACGCCGGTAGAAAACGGCAAAACTTCTTTAACAGCACAATCTGTCAAGTCTGCCACCAGCTCGCAACAGTTTATTGCATCGCTTAAGCCAAGTTTCCCCGTCCCAGCGTTGGCATTGCCCGAATTTATTAATAAATATCGTGGGGCGGTGGTTGCCAAATGCTGTTTCGCAAGTGTGACTGGGGCGGCGCAAAAGGCATTGCGCGTAAAGACAGCAGCGCAAGTGCTTTGCGCTGGCAATTCAAATAAGGCCAAATCATCGCGTTGTGTTTGTTTGATTTGGGCACAAGCGGTGCCTATCTTGATGCCCATAATGGGCTCAAGGGTACCTAATTCAGGTAAAAAGTTAATAGCCATTTTTCAATAATCTACTATATGGGGAATGGTAAGTTCGTAGTAGGCGATTTATCGCCTACACATACCAATTATTGAGTTATTTTCCCATGACACTGTTTATATTTCTTACCAGAGCCACAGGGGCAAGGTTCATTACGGCCGATTTTACGCTCCTTTCGCACAAAAGGCTGTTTTGGAGCGGGTTTTTCTTTCGCGTCCGCCACTTCATTAGTCAATCCATCTACCCTCGCATGTTGAAATTGCATCCGTGTACTCTGCCGCCGTTGTTCTTCTACAGCATCGACATCCGCTTGGGCACGGATTTGCACTTTGGAAATAATGCTAACAACTTCGTGCTTGATTTTTTCAAGCAATTGAGAAAACATTTCAAACGCTTCACGTTTGTACTCGTGCTTGGGATTTTGCTGGGCATAGCTGCGTAGATGGATGCCTTGACGTAAATAGTCCATCGCGGCTAAGTGTTCCTTCCAATGGCCATCAACCACTTGTAACA
The DNA here is from genome assembly GCA_039714115.1 of Pseudomonadota bacterium. Taxonomy (GTDB): domain Bacteria; phylum Pseudomonadota; class Gammaproteobacteria; order Beggiatoales; family Beggiatoaceae; genus Thiomargarita. The sequence continues at coordinate 5,864 of JBDLJY010000041.1, forward strand.
TCACCGCTTTTTCAAAATGGCGCAGGACTTTGGGACCGACGTGGTTTTCTTTTTCGGTGTAGGCGGCGACAATGGTTTCTTCTATTTTTTGGCGTAATGGCTCTTCATGTAAGGTGTCATCTTCTTCCAACCATTTAGCAATTGGTAAACGGAGGCCAAAGCTTTGTTCGATGGCGACTTCAAGCTCAGGAATATTCCATAATTCATCCAGACTTTGGGGCGGAATATAGACATCTATCAGCTCCATCAGGACATCGTGACGAATAGCCAGGATGGTCTCGTAAACGGAATTAACCGCCATTAAGTCGTTGCGTTGTTCGTAGATAATTTTACGTTGGTCATTCGCAATGTCGTCATATTCGAGCAACTGTTTGCGAATGTCGAAATTATGCCCTTCAACTTTGCGTTGGGCGTTTTCAATCGCCTTAGTCACCCAAGGATGTTCAATCGCTTCTCCCTCTTCCATGCCCAATTTTTGCATTAATTTTGAAACACGCTCAGAGGCAAAAATTCGCATCAAGTTGTCTTGTAGCGATAAATAGAAGCGACTGGAGCCTGGATCGCCTTGGCGCCCAGATCGACCACGTAGTTGGTTATCAATACGCCGTGATTCATGGCGCTCTGTGCCAATGATGTGCAATCCGCCACTTTTGAGAACGGCGTTGTGACGTTCTTGCCATTCGTGACGGCGTTTTTTAACCTCCGCTTCGTCAGGATTATCGCCCATGTCTTTAATTTCGGCTTCGATATTGCCACCTAGCACAATATCTGTACCGCGCCCTGCCATATTGGTGGCAATTGTTACGGTGCCCGGGCTGCCAGCTTGAGCGATAATTTGAGCTTCATGTTCATGAAATCTGGCATTCAAGACTTGGTGTTTGATTTTATCTTTGTCCAGTTGTTTTGAAAGTAATTCCGAGTTTTCAATCGAAGTCGTACCGACTAACACGGGTTGTCCACGTTCTTGACAATCTTTAATGTCTTCAATAATGGCATTGTATTTTTCCTGTGTGGTGAGGTAGACCAAATCTCCCCTATCCTCACGAATCATGGATTGATTGGTGGGGATGACGACGACTTCTAGTCCGTAAATTTGTTGAAATTCAAAGGCTTCTGTATCAGCCGTGCCGGTCATGCCGGAGAGTTTGTCATACAAGCGAAAGAGGTTTTGGAAAGTAATGGAAGCCAGCGTTTGGTTTTCGTTTTGAATCTGCACATTTTCTTTGGCTTCGACGGCTTGATGTAAGCCTTCGGACCAACGCCGCCCGGGCATTTGCCGCCCGGTGAATTCGTCGATAATAATGACTTGGTTGTCTTTGACAATATAATCGTCATCGCGGCGAAACAGGGTATGGGCGCGTAGGCCTGCGTGGACATGGTGCATCAAGCTAATATTGGATGCATCATATAGGCTATCACCCGGTTTGAGTATGCCTTCTTTGATGAGAGACTCTTCAACATGTTGATGCCCCTCGTCACTCAAGGTGACTTGTTTATGTTTTTCATCGACGTAGTAGTCGCCGGGGACTTCTATTTCTTCATCTTTTTGGGTTTCACGTTCTTGTGGTTTTAAATGAGGAATAATGACGTTGATGCGCTGGTATAAGGCGGAGTTATCATCAGTGGGGCCGGAGATAATCAGCGGAGTACGGGCTTCATCAATTAAAATAGAGTCCACTTCGTCAATGATGGCAAAATTTAAGCCCCGTTGCACTTTGTCATTGATGCTAAAGGCCATATTGTCGCGCAGATAGTCAAAGCCAAATTCGTTGTTGGTGCCGTAGGTAATGTCCGCAGCATAAGCGGCGAGCTTTTGCTCTGGCGACATGCCCGATAGACTGACTCCGACTGTCATGCCTAGAAAATGATAAATTTCTCCCATCCATTCAGCATCGCGGCTAGCTAGGTAGTCGTTGACGGTGATAATATGGACACCTTTACCGGATAAGGCGTTAAGATAGGCGGGTAGGGTTGACACTAGGGTTTTGCCCTCTCCAGTACGCATTTCCGCAATTTTGCCTTGGTGCAGTACCATACCGCCGATGAGTTGGACATCGAAATGGCGCATGTTGAGGGTACGTTTGCTTGCTTCACGGACGGTGGCAAAGGCTTCATGCAGTAGATCGTCTAATGAGGCACCGGCCTCTAAACGTTGGCGAAATTCTGCGGTTTTGTCTTTTAATTGTGCGTCAGTTAGGCCAGAGAATTCTTTGTCCAAGTCGTTGATTTTATTAACTTCCTTGGACAGGCGTTTGATGAGCCGTTCGTTGCGGCTGCCAAATATTTTGGAAAAAAATTTACTTATCATAATAATAGCGTTTTCCAGTTATCAGTTAAGTGTGCAAGGTACGCCTTGCACAATTAGATGGGTCTATAATCTGCATAATTTAACGTTACGGACGGGGTTGCAAACCCCGTCCAGCATAAATGTTTCCCATGAGTTTACAATGACTTGCGGGGAATTGCCTCCCCCAAGAACTGATTTTTAGTCATGAGTGCAAGGCGTACCTTGCACAATTAAATGGGTATCAAAATAAAAAAAACCAAGTTCCGGCACCGAAACTTGGTTTCTCAATTGTCAATTGTTCAGTGTTAAGGGCACTATTTTTTTGACAATTTAACAAATTTTGACAATTTTAGGTTTTCTGCCAAACTAAAACTGTCCATTGCACCCAGATACTTGATCGGATTGATCGCGACACTATTTTGCCGTATTTCAAAGTGAAGATGAGGCCCGCTGGAACGACCAGTTGAGCCCACTAGAGCGATCATTTGCCCCTTTCTCACTTTTTGCCCAGCTTTCACTAGGTTTTTACTGTTATGGCTATAGCGGGTTGAGTACATGTTACTATGTTTAAGTTCAACCAGTCGCCCATAACCACGCACATATTTGGAGCGCACGACAACGCCGTCTTCTACCGCAAAAATTGGCGTTCCCTTTTTGGCGGCAATATCAATGCCCTTGTGCATACGTCTTCTACGCCAGCCAAATTTTGAGGAGACGCGGCCTTGTTTTAAAGGCCAGCCTGCCGGTAGAATACCAATGTCGGAGCGATATTTCTGCAATAAGTGTCTTGAAACAATCTTCATTGAGCGCTTCGTCTCAGAGGGTTTGCACGAAAACCTCTGTGATGACAAAACATGACCGGTGATCTGGACTTTTGTTTGTTGGGAGATGATCTTATCCCAAGAAACACTGAAATCAGACAGTTGAGTCTGGCTCTTCTTGACTCGTCGTTCGGTTTCCCACGCACTGACGCGCAGTAACAGATTGTTCATCGATCCGGAAGTGTTCGTTTGTTCAGTTGAGTTCGCCGCATCATCAGAGTAAGTGGAATAAGCAAAACTCTCTACAGTTAGTATAGAAAATAAAGCAATTGGTACGAAAATTGAGTAGTGCAAGGGAGCATGACTGTCTAGGTTTTGTCGGATAAGGTCCATAAATTTTCCTTTTACATTACATATCGTTTGCCCTCTATGAAATCCTTTCGTCAATTGTTAGCAAACTCATCGGGCGTTTTAAAACGCTTGTTACAACATAGTGAAACTCTTAAACATCTTAATAAAATATTCCAAGCAAGTTTGTCTGATCCCTTGAAGCAACATTGTCATGTTGCTAATTTTCGGCAAAAAATTTTGGTCGTACATACTGATTCTTCTATTTGGGCCACTCGCTTGCGTTATATGGCTCCCGAACTATTGCTCCAGTGGCAATTGGATAGTGCCATGCCGACAATTGATAAAATAGAAGTCAGGGTACGTCCTTTAAATACGATTAAAAGGGCAGTTGATGCATAGTCGGGGCTGGTGGGCAACAAAAACTCTGTGTTGTGCCGGACGGGGTTTTTAATGCAACCCCGTCCGCAGTATAATTTATTGCGTAGTCCCGTAGGGAACTTGATCTAAAACGTCGTCCCGTAGGGAACTTGGGATCTCGACGTGAGGAGAGAACTTCCCAATGCCATTAAATTAAGCTCATGTAGGGTGATAGAATTATGATAAACCTGAAAAAATATGATTTCTTAGATCATCTAAGAATTCTTGGAGTCTAAAGTTTAACTGCCTTCCGCCACCGATAAAAATCAGTAGGGGCAGGGCAACCATAAAGGATTGCCCCTACGAAGTTGGTTGCCGGTTTATCGGTAATTTGAGTCAATAAACTTAACTCTGTTGTTTTCGTTGTTTTAGGTAAGCCTCAATTTCTTCAATTGGTAAGCCCCTTAACCGTTCTTCTGATTTCATGCCCCTTAACCGTTCTTCTGATTTCATGCCCCTTAACCGATCCTCTGGTTTCATATCCTTGAAACAATTCATCACATCGGTGGGATTAATACCAGCCAAGCGTTGTTCCGGTTTCATGCCTCTCAACCGAGCTTCAAATAGTTTATCAAGCTCATCCTGAGTAAAAAAGCTAGTCCCCCACATTTTGCCTATTGCCTTGATTTCGTTAGGACTTAATTCAAGTGTCATATCATCATCTCCTTTTATTGAGATATGTTGCCATAATTCGACTAAAAACCCTTTAAAAGGTTTTGGTATCTGTTTGAAGCCTTGAGATTTTAAAAGATTAAACGCTTTAAGTCTTTTGATTTTTTTACTGGCTAAACAGGTTATCCAAGCATTGTGTAGTTCATCAGGTAATTCGTTTAGGGATATTAATGTGAGATGATCATAAGCAATCTGTGTACTTTGATAAATACCGGCTTGTACTCGGATCGTGTAACCGTATTGCTCCCTATTGGCTTTTTGAGGCTGTTTCGCACATATCACAAAAGTTTGTATTTCGTTATCGGTGATTTTTTGTGAACGTTTATAAGAATATTCGTACCACGATGCTTGGATAAAGGTATCTTTATTAATGGATTCAGTCGCCTTAAATTCTATCAAAATGTGATGAGCGGTGCTATCTCTAATCCCATCGGGTAATCGCTCCCGTTGTTCTTTAGTCCATTTTGGGGATTTTAGTTTTAATAATAAGATGTCCGCTTCTGGTGGTTTACTCATCACTTTAACATCGGTTAAGACGGTTATCCCCACGGGTGCTAATAAAAATTTAAGTAGTCTTCCCAGTATTTGATGCCAATAGGTTTTTTCATGGTTTTCTTCGTTTTCCATTATGACTACTCGGTTGGTTGGATGGTTTTTGCGTGGCGACATAGATGCACAAAACGCGGGGCGTAATATACTCTATTAGGTATTTTTAGTCAAGCATCTCAGCTATATAACAATAAATATACGTTACGAACATAGAAGTCAGATTTTTTCAAAAAAAAAAATCTGATTTTGTGCCGTCCGGCACAAGATTTAACGTTGTGGACGGGGTTGTATAAAACCCCCGTCCGGCACAAAACAGAAAGAAATGGCGAGCGTAGCGTAGGCCAAAGCTAGAAATCCTATTTTTCTGGTTTATCATTGTCCCGAAGCATTGAGGGATCGGATTTCTTTAATTTAAGAATACACTGCCACTGGTTGAAGAGGATTTAAAGTTGGCTCCGTGACACTGTCATCGGCGCGTACTATCTCCCACGCAGATTTTTTCGCTAACAAAGTACGCAATAAAATATTGTTAAGATCATGTCCAGATTTATATCCTGTGAAAGCACCTATCAGCCCATGTCCCAGGAGATATAAATCTCCAACAGCATCAAGCACCTTATGTTTCACAAATTCATCCTCATAACGCAAGCCACCCTCGTTCAAAATGCGATAGTCTCCGATTACGATGGCATTATCGAGGCTACCCCCTAAGGCTAAATTATTTTCCCGCAATAATTCAAAATCGTGCATGAAACCAAAGGTTCGAGCCCGACTCACTTCTTTGACAAAGGCGGTTTTAGAAAAGTCAATTTCAACAGATTGACGAGTCCGCCTAAACACTGGATGTTCAAAGTCTATCTTGAAGTTGATTTTGAAACCATTAAAGGGTTCAAAGCGTGCCCATTTTTCGCCTTGTTGTACTTGTACCGGGCGTTTAATACGGATATATTTTTTAGGCGCATTTTGTTCTTCAATCCCTGCCGATTGAATCAAGAAGACAAATGGCCCAGCACTGCCATCCATGATAGGAATTTCCGGGGCACTCACGTCAATATAAGCGTTATCTATACCTAAACCCGCTAAGGCTGATAACAAATGTTCGACTGTGGAAACTTTAACCTTGCCATTGACCAAATTTGTCGATAAGCGCGTTTCTCCGACATTTTCGGCACACGCGGCAATTTCCACTGGCACATCCAAATCAATACGCTTGAAAATAATCCCACTGTTAACTGGCGCTGGCCTTAAGCTTAAATAAACTTTTTTACCGGTATGTAAGCCAACGCCAGTGGTATTAATCACATTTTTTAATGTACGCTGTCTGATCATAATTTTCAGTTCGCTTGCCGACGTAAAAATGCGGGAATGTCTAAGTAATCTTCACCAGCTTGCCTATCTTCATTGTTGTTAACAAGAGAATTTGCTTCTTTCATTCTGTCGGGTTGCAGAGGTGTCACTGTGGATTTGTCGCTCTCTCCGTAATTACTTCTATTGCCGGCTTTATTGGGAGGCGTTGGTTTGGGGACAACTTTCATGGGTGCTTGTTCTTGTTCTTCTGGTTTACTGATCGAGCCCACACCCGTTGCAATCACTGTGACACGCAGTTCTTCTTCCATATCAGGATCAAGCACTGTACCGACTACCACGGTTGCATTTTCTGATGCAAATTCTTCAACGACATCACCCATTTCTTCAAATTCGCCAATGCTTAAATCGGGGCCGGCTGTCATGTTAACTAATATCCCGCGAGCGCCAGATAAATCTATGTCTTCTAATAGAGGACTCGAAATGGCTTCGACACCGGCCTTACGAGCGCGTCCTTCTCCTTTTGCATAGCCGGAACCCATCATTGCTAAGCCTTTGTCTTGCATCACGGTAGTCACGTCAGCAAAGTCGACATTAATCAGGCCTGGGCGTGTGATCAGTTCAGAAATGCCTTGAACGGCACTATATAAGACTCCATTAGCGGCTTTGAATGCGTCCAATAAGGTCGTTTCTCTGCCTAAGACGCTCAGCAGTTTTTCATTGGGAATAATAATCAATGAGTCAACATTCGTGTTCAGTTCTTTAAGCCCTGCTTCTGCAACTAGGGCTCGTTTTCTGCCTTCAAATGGAAACGGACGGGTGACTACGGCTACTGTTAGTATGCCGAGTTCTTTGGCAACTTGTGCTACAACGGGGGCGGCTCCGGTGCCGGTTCCGCCACCCATCCCTGCTGTGACAAATACCATATCAGTCCCTTCAAGGACTGCCATAATGCGTTCACGATCTTCTAAGGCTGCTTGTTGACCTATTTCGGGGTTAGCCCCGGCGCCGAGGCCTTTAGTTACATCGGTGCCCAGTTGTAAAATCGTCCGTGCAGATGAGTTTTTGAGGGCTTGTGCGTCGGTATTGGCACAGATGAATTCAACTCCTTCAATATTGCCTTGGAGCATGTGCTCAACCGCGTTGCCACCGCCGCCACCGATTCCAACTACTTTTATTACTGCATTTTGGCTATAGGTATCCATTAGTTCAAACACTTTGATAATCTCCTCATTAGCTTAAAAATTCTCTTGAAAACAAGTTAAGTCATTGAATTTTAAATTTTCACGCAATTCAGACGGGTTTGCCTTTGGCTAAAATACGCAAGACTAATTCATCAAAGTTGATACCCGCCACTTGAGCTGCTTTTGGGACTAAGCTATGGTCGGTCATCCCCGGTATGGTATTGACTTCTAGTAGCCAAGCTTGTCCTGCTGAGTCAACGATAAAATCTACCCGCCCCCATCCGCAGGCGCCAATAGTTATAAATGCTCGCTTGGCCAGTTTTTGTAAAGCTTGTTCTTGCTCTGGGGGTAATCCACAAGGGCAGATATAGGATGTTTTGTTGTCGCTATATTTGGCCGTATAATCGTAAAAATCACGGGGTGTTTCTAATCGTATTAGGGGAAATACGGTATCTTGCAATATAGCTGCCGTGTATTCTATTCCGCTTATAAAGTGTTCGGCTATAACGAGTGAATCAAATTGATGCGCGGTTTTGAAAGCTTGGGCGAGTTCATTGTGTGTGGTGACTTTGGTAATGCCAACACTGGAGCCTTCTAACGCGGGTTTTACCATGAGCGGCAAGCCGATTTGTTCAATTATTTGAGTAAAATCACTGTCGGCTTGCAAAGGGATACTGGCTGGCGTTGGTATTCCTATTCCTTGCCAGAGTTGTTTAGTTCGGTATTTGTCCATCGCTAGTGCCGATCCTAATACGCCACTGCCTGTATAAGGTAGCCCTAAGTGTTCTAGTAATCCTTGTATTGTGCCATCTTCGCCCCCGCGTCCATGTAAGGCGATGAATACGCGATCAATATGTGTTTTGGTCAGTTGTGTCACAATATCATGGGCTGTATCTATTCCTAAGGCATCGATTCCTTGACGCAATAGAGCATCTAAGATCGCTTGTCCGCTTTTGAGGGAAACTTCTCGTTCAGCAGAATTGCCGCCCATCAGTACTGCTACTTTACCAAAGTCTTTTTTCATTTGATGTTATCACTCAGATGGTCGCTAATTAGTCATGGGTGACCAATACCCATGACATTATAAATTCAGAGTTGCAAACCGCAGTCCAGCGAAGTCAAGTTTTGTTATTTGCCTTAACCCAATTTTCTAGTGCCAATTTTGAATTGATCCTTTGAATCTCAACGTAAATCGAATCAGCACTCACTAAAATACAATTTTCCACAATAGCTGTGGCCGCCAGCATAATATCAATGTTATGTTTTTTTATACTTTTTTGGTTGAGTTTTCTTGAGTCCTTAATTGCTTTTTTTAAAACGCCAAACAATTGAGAACCTTTTTCTGGAAGCCGTAAAACTTCAAAATCTTGTTGAACATCTTCTATTTTTTTCCGCACGGCCGCTTTTTTGTCGCTGGGTGCATTAGCATATCCATACTCAAATTCATATAGAGTGAGTATGGATATGTAAACCTCATCCGTATCTTTCAAAGAAGACAATTTTTCAAATATCTTGAGATGACCGTCGGAAAATTGATCATACAAATCTGAAATTGTGTCAGAATCAAAAAGATATTTTTTCATGTTCTATCATGTAAAAATTCAAAGTTTTCTCTAAATTCTTTCATGTCCTTTTTCAGTTGTTGAGAATAGCCCGCAAGATGCACGGGATCATTATGGATTCTTTGAGCTATTTTTGCCCACTTAGAAGGCTGTTGAGTTGTTAGCTTTTTTAAAGCATCCTTAACAATTTTACTCACAAATTCACTAGGATTAGATAAATCCAGAACCTGTTTACCAATATCATCAGGAAATGTTAGGGTAATTTTCATGGTTATTGACGCTCTGATAACAATTTCATCGACAAATATCTCTGTGCCGGACGGGGTTTGCAGCCCTACCCCAATGCCATCGGTGAGGCGATAAATCGCCTACTACGAACCTTTAACTCGATAAACCTGACAGGTGTCAAAAACCTGTCAGGTTAATTTTTCGAGAACGGACTCGACCTGCGGGGCAGTATAATTTCTCTCCCCGCAGGTCTGAATTAACGGCGGCACGATATGGCATTGATATCAAACCCCATCCGGCACAAGGTTTCCTACGAGATGGACTTCAGGTATCAAACTAATACCAGACATATTTTTTACAGAAGCCTTGATCTGTTCAATTAAATTTTCAATATCGGCTGCCGTTGCTGCATTGTGATTAATAATGAAATTTGCATGTTTTTCAGAAACGCAAGCGCCGCCTACACAACGACCTTTCCAACCTGCCTGTTCTATCAGTCGAGCCGCATAATCGCCGGGCGGATTACGAAATACTGAGCCGCAACTGGGCAATCCCACCGGTTGCTTTTCATTGCGTTGTTTTAATAATGCTTTAATTTTAGCCTTGCCATTCTCTTTTTCTGGGGACAATTGCAAAGTAGCCGCGACAAACCATTCGTTTTTTGGGCCCTTGACGCTGCGATAGGCAATTTTATAGTCCGTTATTTTACGGCGATGAAACTGTCCTTGTCTATCTAAAGTTTTTACACTTTGTACGAGTGACCATGTCTCCCCGCCCCAAGCTCCGGCATTCATGGCTAATGCTCCCCCAAAGGTGCCGGGAATACCGCTTAAAAATTCGGCACCGGTTAATCCTGCCTGTGCGGCGAAGCGGGCAACTTTGGCGGAACTGACGCCGGCTTCAACATTTAGCGTTTTTTCATCTAATGATTTGATTTCATTGAGTAATCCAGCTGTCAGTATCACTGCCCCTGCTATTCCTCCATCCCGTACAAGGATGTTGCTACCTAAGCCTAGCCAAAAAACTGGCATAGTCGCTGGAAGTTGTAACATGAATTGTGCTAAATCTGCTACATCTGCTGGCTCATAAAACCATTCAGCGGGGCCTCCTACACGCCACGAGGTATGTTCAGACATGGGCTCATTTTGAGTTAATTTGCCACGTAATTTGTTTAATTTAAACATAGGCGATAAATCGCTTACTACGAACGGGCTCGTTCGTAGTAGTCTGGTAGCATAGCAGCAACGGTGCCAATATTGCCAGCACCTAAAGTCAATAAAATATCTTGATCTCGTAATAAAGGTGACAAGACAGAAGGCAATTGTTCAGGCTCTGCTACAAACACGGGTTTGTGTTGTCCTTTAGCAGATATGGCATCGCATAAGGCCTCCCCCGTTGCCCCCTCAATCGGTGTCTCTCCCGCTGCATAAATGTCAATTAATATTAAGACTTCAACGTCCGATAAGACTTGGACAAATTTATCAAATAAATCATAGGTGCGCGTGTAGCGATGTGGTTGAAAAGCGACTATGAGATGTCGTTGTGGCCATCCATCGTTTATCGCTTGTAGCATGGCGGCAATTTCGGACGGGTGGTGTCCATAGTCATCAATGTGCAAAATTTCTCCCACTTTTGTCAAGAGTTTTTGCATTTGAAAGCGCCGCCCTATACCACTAAAGGCTGATAAGGCGCGAGTGATTGCGGCATCTGAAACGCCCACTTCATGCGCGATAGCTATCGCGGCTAAGGCGTTACGCACATTATGTTTGCCGGGTAAATTCAATACGATATCTAACCAAGGACTTTGATCGTGTAAAACTTTAAAGCGCGTTTGTCCTAAGCGAGGTTGGATATCGGTGGCGCGAATATCTGCTTTTTCTGATAAGCCATAAGTTATCATCGGTTTAGTCAATTGTGGCAACACGCCCTCTATTTCTGGGTCATCAATACACAAAACGGCTAAACCATAAAATGGTAGTTGTTGCAAAAAGTCGATAAACGTTTCTCTTAATTGATTGAAATCATTGTTATATGTTCGTATATGGTCAGCGTCGATATTGGTGACGACTGCCATGACTGGCTTTAAATATAAAAAAGAGGCATCGCTTTCATCGGCTTCTGCAACTAAATATTTCCCCGCGCCTAAGCTGGCATGTGTCCCGGCGCTATTTAAGCGTCCCCCTATCACAAAGGTGGGATCTAAGTCGCCTTGGGCTAGTAAACTGGCAATCAAGCTGGTTGTCGTGGTTTTGCCATGTGTGCCAGCAATGGCAATCCCTTGGCGAAAGCGCATTAATTCGCCTAACATTTCGGCGCGTGGCACAACGGGGATCCGTCGCGCACGGGCGGTTTGTACTTCAGGGTTGTCATTTTGAACGGCGCTGGAAACGACGACGACATCACATCCATGCACATGTTCAGCGAGATGTCCAATTTGCACTTTGATACCTAAATCTATTAAATATCGCGTCATGCGGTTTTTGTGCAAATCAGAGCCTGAGATGGCATAGCCCAAGCGGTGCATCACTTCGGCAATACCGCCCATGCCTACGCCGCCTATACCGACAAAATGAATGCGTCTTCCGCGCTTGGGAAGAGTTTTATAGTCATTGATGTACATTCTTTTCAGGATAGGCTGTTTTAACCACTAAATCGACCACTTTTTGTAATGCAGAAGGTGTGCCACACTTTCGTGCCGCCGCTGACATCGCTTGTAAGCGGGCAGGATTGTCGTGCAATTCTGTCATTAAGGTGGCTAATTTTTCTATCGTTAAGTTAGTTTGTGGCAACAATATCGCTGCCCCCTTTTTCGACAAAAACCGGGCATTACTGGTTTGATGATCATCGACTGCATAAGGATAAGGCACTAAGATACTGGCAATGCCGGCTTGTGCTAATTCACCAACCGTTATGGCACCTGCCCGACATATCACTATATCCGCCCAGGCATAGGCGGTTGCCATATCTTCAATAAAAGCTACTACTCGCGCTTTAAACGGTGCGCCTTCATAAGCTTTTTGCATGGCTTCAATGTGTATTTTTCCTGTTTGATGCCAAACTTCAAGCGCACCTGGTATTTGCCGCAGTGCTTGTGGCACGGTATCATTTAAGGCTTTTGCTCCTAAACTTCCGCCGACAATTAATATGCGCCAGGGTTCATGCTTTGTCCGAGGCTCTGGCGGTGATAAGTTCATAATGTTAGCACGTAGCGGATTTCCCGTATAGATCGCATGGCATTTTTTTGGAAATGTATCGGGAAAAGCTTCCATCACTTTTAGTGCTATTCGCGCTAGCCAACGATTGGTCATTCCGGCAATGGCATTTTGTTCGTGAATTAATAGGGGAATGCGTAATAGCCATGCTGCGACTCCCCCGGGGCCGGTGACAAATCCGCCCATACCGACGACGGCGGCGGGGCGTAAGGCGCGTAAGACACGCACCGATTGCCAAATGGCTAATGCGATTTTAAAGGGGGCGGCTAATATACTGATCAAGCCTTTTCCACGTATGCCTTCAATGCTAATATATTTTATGTCTATTTCTGCGGCGGGTACGACACGGGCTTCTAATCCCCGCCGCGTTCCTAACCAGGATACTGTAAAGCCTTGTGTCCGTAGGGCTTCGGCTATTGCTAGGGCGGGAAATACGTGCCCGCCTGTTCCCCCTGCCATGAGTAGTATAGGTTGAGTTTGAGTCATAATTATAATTAGAAAAAAATAGGCGATAAATCGCCTACTACGAGTTTTTTAACATAGCCTCCAACAAGCCTTCATCGCTGGCGGCTGATGCTACAATGATGGGCGCTTGTACTTTTAGTCTTTCTGCCTCGGCGCGTATGCGTTCACTCATAACCACCAGCGGTGTATGGCGCAACCATGTTTGTCCGTCCAACATGGCAAATAAGTTTCGTAAACCTTCTTGGCTGGTGACAGTGATAATGTCGATTTGTGTGTTGGCTATCCATGCCGGCGCTGGCGGTTGGACGCGCCGATAAACGTGTACATAGTTTACGGTAGCTCCGCGTTGCCGTAGGGTTTCAGCCAGTAATTCTCGTCCGCCCTCGCCACGAAAAATTACTATCTTTTTGCCCGTTACTGTTTGCATTTGTGGCATTTCCAGCAGCGCTTCACTGTTATAAGGGGGGAGCGGACAAAGTGCGGTTATTCCCCAAGCTTTGAGCGTTTTAGCTGTGCGTTTGCCAACTGCAACGATTTGGGGGGGCAAATGACTTTGTAAAGTCGGCAGCGTTTTTTCCACGGCGTTGGCACTGATAAAAATAGCTATATCTAGGGCTTGTTCGCGACATTTAAGTAAGGCTCTTTTGTCGTCGATTTCGAGAATTTCTATGACGGGTAAGCGCACGGGTTGTCCGCCCTTTTCGGCTATTAGTTGACATAAATGCTCGGATTGGTGGGCGGGTCTTGTCACTAATACTTTGATTCTATTGAGATTCATTGTTAAATAAGATCTAACCCAAAAAGATAATGAGAGTTGCGGACAGGGTTGCAAACCCCGTCCGGCACAAGACGAACGTCTAAAGATTTTGTAACAACCGCTCAGCCCCTCGTGCCAACAATTCATCTCCTAACTGCCGCCCCAATTCATCTGCTAATTCAACTGCCCCATGAATGGAATGATGTATCACTTCTTTACCTTGAACATCGCCCACTAAGCCTCGCAATTTTAAACCATTTTCGTCTATTTCAGCAAAACCTGCGATTGGCACTTGACAACCGCCACCTAATCGCGCATTCATGGCACGCTCCGCTGTGATTCGTTGTTGTGTCACTGGATCATTTAATTCTGCAATCAGTTCAAAGGTTTCAACATCATCCGTTCTACATTCGATCCCAATAGCACCTTGACCAATTGCTGGTAATATGACTTCGGGCTTTAGTATCTCGCGAATGCGCTCCGCTATGCCAAGTCGCTTTAAGCCTGCTGCCGCTAACACAATCGCGTCATATTCGCCTTTGTCTAATTTGCTCAAACGAGTGCCTACGTTGCCTCGTAAGGAACGAATTTGTAAGTCGGGGCGCAAGGCTAATATTTGACTTTGCCGCCGTAAACTTGAGGTGCCTACAATTGCTCTCTCTGGTAATGCTGCTAAATTGGCATGGCGATTAGATACAAAGGCATCAAAAGGATCTTCACGGGGCATAATCACGGATAGTGTTAATCCAGTTGGGAATTCTATTGGCACATCTTTCATAGAATGCACTGCTATGTCGGCCCGTTTTTCTAATAAGCCGTTCTCTAGTTCTTTGACAAATAAACCTTTTCCTCCAATTTTGGCCAGGGGTGTGTCAAGAATTTTGTCGCCTTGTGTTTTCATTTCTACGAGTTCAACTTTAAGTTCGGGATGAGCGCGACATAAAACTTCACGAACGTGATGGGTTTGCCACAAGGCAAGTGGGCTTTTTCGCGTGGCGATGCGTAACAGATTCATAATTAAAGTTCTCAAGTTCTTACTTACTATTTGATGGCATTGCTTTATTTTCAGCAAACACTTCGTCACGAAATTGTTGATAAAATTGCAAAGATTTATGCACTGCTTTAACAACGGCACGCGGCGTAATAGTGGCTCCGGTAAATTGGTCAAATATGCCCCCTTCCCGTTTGACTTTCCAGCCTGCCTCGTCAGGATTTTTCAATGAGCGCCCATTAAAGCTTAAAATCCAATCGGAGCGACGCTCTTCGATATTGTCGCCTAAGCCGGGTGTTTCTTGATGGGAGAGTACACGCACTCCTAGTAAGGTGCCTTCATATTTGATACCGATTAACAGTCGGATGCGTCCGTTATAAGCATCGGGTGCGTTCTGTGTCAATATGGCGGCTACCGGTTGCCCGTTTTTGCGGGCACGATAAATGGTTATTGGTTTTGTTGTCCCTAATATGGCTTCATTTTGCATTTCATGTGTGTCGGTAAGTAAGTCATTGTCATATTGGTTATGAGGAATGAATATATTCAATGTACGTAACAAAGCGGCACGCTCGTTGGCTTTTATTTGCGGATATGTCATTTGAAAACTATATGCTACTAGCCCACCCCCTAGCACTGCAAAAAGGGTTAACAGCGCAGCAGCATTTATCATTTTTTTTATTAACATTTTAATGTCTAAAGACAAAATAAACCTGTCCCGAGCGCTAGCAATCTTTTGTGGTTGCCCTTTTTTGTAGGAGGATTTAACGTTAAGAGAGATTTCTCGGAGCAAAGAAATGACAATTTTAAAAATCAGCCGTACAAGGCAAAAGCTAATAAAACTCGAAGCAAGCTTGATTATTCCAGTATTGGCTTATTTCTTAGGCAACACCTGAGGTGTTAATAATACCCATCAAAATCGAAAATACCTCTCCAGTATCTTCTGGAATGGTATGGCTCTGAATATTTTTAATGATATGTTTGTTCTTGCGATCCAATTTTCCAAATTTCCAAAGATCACCTAAGGTAACGGCACCATAAAGAAATTCAATATTCTCATTATCTTCAGATTTGTCGAGGGCAATTAGTTCTGCTGCCAATTGATTAAATCCATTATCGATATCTTTTCTTTTGGCTTCTATGATAATTAACTCTTGATTTGCAATTAAAAAGTAATCCAACAATCCGCTTAATTTATCATCAACATCAAGTGGATATTCAATATTGATTGTAACATCAGTCGTTCTCGCAATTTCAAGTAACAAAGGTGCTATTAAAAACTCCCGCTTAGCCATTTCAGAATTTAAGCTAATTTTAGGAAAAACTGTATAGAATGTTTCTTGCAGTGTTTTAACAAAATTTTTATCGTAATCAGTATATTTTGGTAGTTTGAGCACTTCAAAGGCAAAAGAATAGCCTAATGCTTCCACAATTTCATGTGTGGGGTAATTCATTTCAAAGTAGTCACTGAATGTATATTTTTTATTTTCTTTGAAAATTTATTTTTTCATGATTTATTACTCGCCAACGCACCAAATAATCCTACAAAACTACCAGCATAACTGTGCAAGCCAAATTGTGCTGGCCCTAAATAACGGGCAACGTAAACGCCCACAAACAAGGCAACTACCATGAGGATACGCTCTGCCATTAGCCATGATGTGTTGGCAAAGTATTTTTTTGAAGCTATCCTTTACGATGCCTGCCTCAATAACAATTTCTCAAAAAGCAGAACTTAAGTCAAGAATAATTTTTCTTTTTTCGTATTACCTTTTCATTTTCTTCGTTATGATAGGTTGCGGCGTGGGAACGATAAACGGGCAGCCAAGATAAATCTTGGACTCCTGATTTTCAGCCCGCCTTAACATTTTAATGTCCAAAGACGCGAGGTTGGGTGTAGTAGTCAAACATAATTATGATGTACTCGAACTGGCAACAATTTCCATTCCAAAATAAATTTTGGACTCCAATGTGCTATCTTGGAGTCCAAAATCGAAACGTTACGGAGCAGGTTGCAAACCTGCTCCGGCAGAACAAAACCAAAAATACGGAGCTGAGGTGAATTGTAATATATCAAAACCCAGTACAGGATTGAAATACCTTGGAATTGATAATTATATCGGTACGCCCGGCACAAAACTGTGGTTTTTCCGTCGCCTCGGTATTGCAAGTGTAGGGGCAATCCTTTATGGTTGCCCTCTTAACTGTTTATTTAAGGATTGGAATAAGCTATGCTAGTTTTGTAAAAGAGCCAATTCAATATGTCAAATATCTTTTGTAGATCGGATGTAGCTGATATTTGAATAGGATGTTTGGTGAAAGTTCCTTCTTTTAAATGACCAAATTCCCATGCTTTCCCTGTTGTTACGGAACTATAACAAATCTCCGTACCTTGTAAAGATGAGGCGACCATTTCAGCTAATGCTTGTGCCCATCCTTCATCAAATTTTTCTTGTTTAGCCTCTATAACACAGATAGCTGGCCTTTCCATATCTCCGTATTTTGTCCTTGGTGCTATTAAGTAGTCAGGTTCTCCTATTAATCCTTTTTCAGCATCTACATTATAGGAAACATGTGACCAGATATCTAAATTGGTGTGATTTGCCGCGATTATATCTAAGATAGGTCTGATAATTTCTTCACAAATAGTAAATTCATTTATAAAGTTTATGCTGGTTCTCAATCTATTTTTAAGGTCGGAAAAATAGATTTCTGAAACTTTTATCTCTTTTTGCTCTATGAAGTAATTATCTACTACCTTTAGATTAAATTTCCTGGCGACTTCTGATACTGATTTGAAATTACCGTATGACATTGAATCTCCTGATTTAGTTAAAGGCAGGAGCAATTTATCAAATAACTGTTCTTAAGTCAATCCTAAAGTTGCTAACGCTCCAAACGTCGAAATGACAAGTCTGTAGCTTAATGTCCAAAGACGCGAGGTTGGGTGTAGTAGTCAATGATGGGGACTGCCATATTCATCAACAACACTGCAAATGCCACCGCATCAGGATAACCGCCCCAAGTGCGAATGACATAAATCAATATGCCAATGCCTGCTCCATAAAATAGGCGGCCTTTATTTGATGTTGCTGCCGTCACGGGATCAGTGGCAATAAAAAAAGCTCCGATTATGGAGGCGCCACTGAATATATGAAATAGTGGGGATGGATGGATGTCAGGATCAAATAAAAAAAAGAATCCAGATATAATAAATAGACTACTTAACACTGCGACGGGAATATGCCAAGAGATGACCCGTTTATAAATGAGCCAGCAGCCGCCCAATAAAAACGCATTGCCTATCCATTCCCATCCCTTTGCTCCAAAATTACCAAACAAAGGATTTTGCTTAATTTCATCGACAGTATAAAAGTGCTTAAGCTGGGTTTTCATGGTATCTAACGGCGTGGCACCACTGAGGGCATCAAGCGTGAGCCCGCCCGTGGGTTGCCCAGTAAAGATAATACTAAAACTGTCGAATATGCCCGGAAAATGGCCACTGAGGGATGCGAGGGCTGGCCAATGCGTCATTTCTACGGGGAATGCGATCAATAACATGACATAGCCTGTCACTGCGGGATTAAATGGATTATAGCCTAGTCCACCGTAGAGATGTTTGGCAAAAATCATTCCAAATGCTGTACCCAACACTGCCACCCACCACGGCGCAAACGGTGGCAGCGCGAATGCTAGCAAGCAGGCTGTCACGAGTGCGCTACCGTCTGTGATAAAGGGGCGCAGGGGGCGACGGCGTAGCCAGAGCATAAGGGCTTCACTGGCTAAAGCTGTTACACTGCTTAATAGAATATTGACAATAATGCCCCAGCCAAAAAAATAGATATATACAATAATACCGGGTATGAGTGCATAGAGCACTTGTCGCATTATCTCCGATACGTTGCTATTGGCTTGATGCATGAATGGGGCTGTCGATGTTTTAAATTGCATAATGTTTTCTGGTTCTTATCCTGTGCAAGTCGCGGCCATTATCTTAGGACATTTTTATTTATATTCTTAGCGAAGTTACTTATGTTAAAACCTAGTCTCATCATTTTAGCTCTCTTATTTCTAAATGGATGTAGTAGCATTGCTTACTATTCTCAAGCAATCGGCGGACAATGGGAAATCTATACACGCTCTAAACCCATTGACGACATACTTGCTAACCCCGCTACCCCGGCACCGCTTAAACGACAATTGTCGGATATTTTGAAAATCCGTGCCTTTGCTAGTCAAGTATTGCTCCTCCCCGACAATGGCAGTTATACTTATTATGCTGATTTAGAACGCCCTTATGTGGTATGGAGTGTATTTGCCGCGCCGGCTTTTTCTTTGAAACCTAAACGGTGGTGTTTTCCAATAGTGGGGTGTGTCAGTTATCGGGGCTATTTTTCAGAAGCCGCCGCTACTGCCTTGGCAAAAGATTTACGCGCACAAAATTATGATGTCTATGTTGCCGGTATAGCCGCCTATTCTACCTTAGGTTGGTTTAGTGATCCGCTACTAAATACTATGCTAACGTGGAAAAAATATCGAATTGCGGGGCTGATATTCCATGAACTGGCTCATCAAAAAATCTACATTCAAAATGACACTGCTTTTAATGAAGCTTTTGCGATGACGGTAGAATACTTTGGCATAGAGCGATGGCTCGCGCAATATGGTACTCAAAAAGATGTTGCTGATTATCAGCAATCGCGCCAACGGCAAGCCGATTTTATAGATATAGTACTGGCAACCCGCAAGCATTTACAAGAAATTTATCAACAAAATTTGTCACCTAATCAGTTAGAGGCGGCGAAAACAGCCGCCTTTGGTTCTCTGCGGGCAGAATATGCGGTATTAAAAATGCGTTGGGGCGGCTATGCTGGTTATGATGGATGGTTTGCAAAGGATTTGAATAATGCTAAGTTGTTATCTGTTGCGACTTATCAAGATTATGTGCCCGCTTTTAGGGCTTTACTTGATCAGTTGGGTGGAGATTTACCTGCATTTTATAAGTCTGTTGCACAGCTCTCCGAGTTACCTATAGAAGAGCGGCATGCTCAACTCAATTTTTCGGTGCAAGGTACGCCTGATGAACCTTAATTTAATGGCATGAAAGATGAAATGAAATTATTCCTAAAATTTAGAGCTAAGCGAAAAGAGCTGCTTTTACTGGTCATTTCCACCTTTATTGCACTACTCCTTGCAGAGCTTGTTGCTCCGGTCATTTACAAGGTTTCGATGGGCAAAGACTTTTCTAAGCAGGAAATACAGCGGAAAATTTCCGCCGGGGCGGGGGATGATGTCGTCCTTGATGAGACGTTCATCCAAACTAAGTT
This sequence comes from Pseudomonadota bacterium, assembly GCA_039714115.1. Classification (GTDB taxonomy): domain Bacteria; phylum Pseudomonadota; class Gammaproteobacteria; order Beggiatoales; family Beggiatoaceae; genus Thiomargarita. The sequence goes on from JBDLJY010000041.1 coordinate 25,929, forward strand.
TTCCCAGTTGCATCCTTATACTGGATTTAGTGCTAAACCGAATCGCGACACTGGTGTTAACAAATATGGGTTTGCGGGATTGGAACCGGTTAACAAGCGTTCGGATAATAGGGTGATTATCGCTCTAACAGGGGGTTCGGTGGCACTTCAATCATTTTTGTTTTCTTCTGACACTTTGATATCGGAACTCAAGCGTTCCCCTGTTTTTGCCGGTAAGGAAATAATGCTGATCAGTATTGCCGGCGGGGGATTTAAACAGCCGCAACCGTTGATGGCGCTAAATTATTTTCTGGTGCTAGGCGCGGAATTCGATGTGCTTATTAATCTGGACGGCTTTAATGAGGTTGCCTTGCCTCCGAGTGAGAATATTCCAGTAAAAGTGCATTCCACATATCCGAGGTTTTGGAATTTATATTTCAGGCAAGCCCTGGACAGGGAAAATAGCTTACAAATCGCAAAAATGGAAGAAATCAGAGAGGAACAAAGAGAGCTAAGGCGGTGGTATTTGGCTCATTCTATACTTTATCAGAGCAAGCTTGCGCTGATGTTGTGGGATATCATGAATAACAGATTGGAACATAAATTATATTTGGAAAACCAAAAATTCAGCCATTTATTGGCGCAAAAAAAAGCGACGTATGGTCCTTATGAGCCTCATGCTTCGCTTTTGGAACTGAACGCTGAATTGGCTAGGACATGGAAACTGGCATCTATACAAATGGCAAACCTGTGCAGGGGAAATGATATTGCCTATTTCCACTTTCTCCATCCTAATCAATATTTTAAAGAGTCGAAAGAGTTGACGGATGAGGAAAAGCGAACGGCGTATATAGAAGGGGAAAACCCTTTGAAAGCCGGGGTGCAAAGTGGGTATCCGCTATTACTGGAACATGGTAAAGAATTAGAGGAAAGAGGAATTAATTTTACGGATCTGACGATGATTTTTAAGGCGGAAAAGAGAACTGTTTATGTAGATACCTGTTGTCATTTCAATAAGTTGGGAACTGATTCTATAGTAAGGGAGATAGCTGGAAAGGTTGTAGAATATTATGTTAACTACAGGGATTAGTTATTAACAGGGATAAGTCAAAACCTATAATAACGGAAGGGATTAGATTATCGATCGGAGTTCGGTTTAGACTTATCCTTTATTAAATAGTTAAACTTGGCACTATAGGTCATAGTTTTCCTGTGCCGGAACACAGTTTTAGCCTTTTGGTGTTTCGGGAATGGAGCGGAGCGGATTTCCCGAAACTACATTCCTGAAGAAGTAGAGTCATCAAACTGGGATAAAATCTCAGCGGCATTGGAAAAAGTCGATGCGCTTGAGTTTCCACATCGTACTCACGATGAAATTATTGCTGAACTAAGAGCATTTAGGAAAACAGAATGAAATTAGCTTATCTTGATTCTGCGGTTTGGATAACCCGTATGTAGTATTCTTTGTTCTTCCCAGTACGCAACAGAATTGATGGGTGCAAGTTCATTAGTATTTTTGAGCGCCAAAAAGTTTCTATCTGGCATCACCACTGCGGCATATAAATTGTATCCACAAGCGGATTCTGGAGTCAGTCGCGCCTGAAACAGCTCTCCGAGATTATAGCTGTCTTTTTCTAGTAAGATTTGTAGTTTGCATTCTTGAGGGCAAGGGGTTTGTGTGGTATCCCAACCTTATAAAGAGCGACAAGAATTTCACTCTCGACACAAATTGATTGTCTATATTAATCTTGGAGTCCAAAATTTATTTTGGGACACAGCGGTATTTTAAAAGCGATTTGACACAAATTTTTGTGTAACAAGGAATAAAAACAAACCCGCTCGTCCAAAATAAATTTTGGACTCCAAGGAGAAATCGAAACTTAATGGCATTGGCTGTCAGTACGGGTAACGAAGATGGTTACTTGCCTCCGTCTTGTGCTATGGCGGAGGAGAATTGTAGTTTAATCAGGACAAGGGGTTTGTGTGGTTTCCCAGTCTGGGTTACGCTTATTAAGCCATTTGATAAGTTTGGGATCAGATGCGGTTAGGTGGTTGTAGTCTAATCTTAATTTGGCGGAGGATTGATCAGGCAAGGGTATTTTAGAGAGGTTTTTCAATTCAACTGGGATTTCTCCGCAGAGTTCGTTATTGTACAGTGATAACCGGGACAATTTGCTCAAATTGCCCAATTCACTTGGGATTGAGCCGGTGAGTTGGTTTCCATACAGATAGAGCCACTTCAAATTAGTCAAATTGCCCAATTCACTTGGGATTGAGCCGGTGAGTTGGTTGGATTCCAGATAGAGATATTTCAATTTGCTCAAATTGCCCAATTCACTTGGGATTGAGCCGGTGAGTTGGTTGGATTCCAGAAATAGATATTTCAATTTGCTCAAATTGCCCAATTCACTTGGGATTGAGCCGGTGAGTTGGTTGGATTCCAGAGAGAGATATTCCAATTTGCTCAAATTGCCCAATTCACT
>JBDLJY010000042.1:0-28250 GCA_039714115.1 Pseudomonadota bacterium
ATCCGCTCCGCTCCTTAAGCTCCACACAACTGATAAACACCGTCCAGCACAGATTTTTTATTTAAAAATCAATTATTTGTCCTTAACTTAATGGCATTGGGTTAGGGCTTCGCATTCCTTCGTTGGTATTTCGGTGACGTTTTCGCAGTTGAATTTTTCTGTCTCGTCATCATCTGTGATCGTCACTTCCGCCGTATCTGGCTCTCCTAATTTGGCGGAGCCTGTAGCCAATGTATCCCGCTGACGATGAATGTTTCATCATCTTCTACTTCACCGTCGTTGATGATGTCTATTGTAATTGTCTTGTCAGCGTTATCGCCATTTGCCCAGTATAATGTATCACTGGTTTCGGTGCTTGATTCACCAAAGAAAATGGGTTTTCCATTAAATTTGTTTATGAGGCTATAAATAGCCCACACCCTAATCCCTTATTTCGTAAATCCCTGTGCTCTTCAAACCACAGAACAGGGATTGACGACACGCAGGTTTGCAACCTGCTCTGCAACGTTAGAATTGAGCCCAACACATTATCAACAGCATCTTCAAAGTCTAGTACAACGGATTTACGGAAACAACGGATAAACATAATACGATCAATATCTTAATCCTTTTTTTCCGCCCACGCTCCGTCAATGATCGCTCCGGTACGCAAGATTTAACGTTACGGACGGGGTTGCAAACCCAATGCCATTAAGTTAAGAGGGCAACCATAAAGGATTGCCCCTACAAACCGTTATATTATGTAGGGGCAATCCCTTGTGGTTGCCCTTAACTTAATGGCATTGGGTTGCAAACCCCGTCCGGCACTGAGTTTACAACGTCATGGGTTTTGGATACCTGGCAGGTCTGATTTTTAGTAGAAAACGGATAATATCACTGAACTGTACCGCCAAGTTCGTGATGCTGTGCATTGCCATTTTGAAGACGCAAAGCGTCCCAAAATAATTCGCTTACATTTTGTTCGTGACGAGGTACTAGCCGCATGAGATTCAATGCCATTAAGTTAAGACAAACCGGCGAAATCCCCTACCCAGCATGTTAATTTTTATTTTAGTTATCAACGACCTGCTGGGTAGGGGTCTCCCAGCAGGTCTTAATGACAAGTTAAAATAGGCTTGACTCATAAAATTAAACAATGTATCATGCTCATTGCTCAGGCATTATTTGTCCATAAAAAATGTAGGGTTTTATATTCAACCCTGCGATTAATTTGCAGTGCAGAACGGATTTCAAATGAACCAAATAATTAAACAACGTATTGAAGATAGTATTAGTATAAAAACACGAATACTTAATAACCAATCCTTAATTTCACAAATTGAAAATTTAACCCTAGCAATACAAAATATCTTCACTTATAATGGCAAAATTTTTTTTGCCGGAAATGGCAGTAGTTTTGCAGATAGTATGCACTTAGCTGCCGAATTTGTTTCACGTTTCCAACAAGAACGTCAACCGTTACCAGCCATTGCTTTGGGTGCTAATAATGCCAATCTAATCGCCATCGGTAATGACTATACTTTTGAAGATGTCTTTGCCAGAGAACTAAAGGCACTTGGATGCTTTGAGGATATTTTTATCGGCATTTCCACCGGTGGCAATTCTGAAAACCTAATACGTGCGATAGATACTGCTACTCAGGATGTTGGTATGAAAGCCTATTGTTTAACTGGTGAAACTGGTGGAATGTTAAAAGAACATGCTGAATGCATTTGTGTACCTTCAACGATAACAGCACGTATTCAGGAAGCGCATATTCTAATTGGTCATATTGTGTGTGAATTGGTTGAAGAAGCATTTATTAAAAAACAACAACAGCAGTAGCCCACCCTACAACGCAATGCCATATCGTGCCGCCCCCAAATCAGACCTGCCAGGTATCCAAAACCTGGCAGGTCGTTTCCATCCCCTACTCCGATTGAGCAGCGGGGTAGGGGATTTAAATCAGTCGAATTTTCCCCGCAGGTTTGTCTTGATCCCTCCTCATACGGGACAGGCCATATCGTGCCTAGTTTTACAAAAAAGAACAGGGATTTATTACATCAAGCCACTACAGCTTGTTTTAAATGAGTTCTTCAAAAAGTTAGCAAACTGGCGGGTTTTGGTAACAAAGAGCGCATTCACACAAGCGCGTCGTCATCTTAATTGCATTGAGTTAAGACAAACCTGACAGGTGTCAAAAACCTGTCAGGTTAATTTTTCCAGATCCCTCCTTAAGGCTCCTCCTAACGTCGGAGGGACGGCGGTTTACAACGACCTGGGTTTTGGATACCTGGCAGGTTTGATTTTTACAACGAGCAGCTTAACATGCACTATAAACGACCAGAATCCATTTTAATTGTAATTTACACAACAGCGGCAGAAGTTTTATTAATGCAACGCAGTGATGTACCCAATTTTTGGCAATCTGTGACAGGGAGTCTGCGCGAGAATGAAACGCCGTTAGAAGCGGCTAAGCGGGAACTGTGGGAAGAAACCGGCTTGGTAGGCGATTTGCATGACTGTCAATATCAGAATCGTTTTGAAATTGTACCGCCTTGGCGGGCGCGTTATGCGCCCGATGTCACGCATAACACGGAGCATGTATTTAGCTTGGCACTGCCGACGCGCCTACCGATAAAACTCAATCCAAAAGAACATAGCCATTACTCTTGGTTGCCCCGTACTGAGGCAGCGAAAATGGCAACGTCTTATACCAATCGGGACGCTATTTTGAAACTTATACCGCCTTCTCATCAGCTTGAAGAACCTGTTTAGCCTCAGCCAAAGAATTCACAGAAATAATCTGATCCAGCCAATTATTCAACTGCTCAATATCCTCAGTTGTCTGAATCCGCAGCACCATGAGATCGGGGATACGGTCAAACTTGCGACGTAACTGGCGAATAAGCGTTCGCCGCAGGGTGTCTTGTTCACCAATCTTTTTTCCACGTATCAGCCTATCAATCAAAGCCTCTTGAAACGTGGGGATTTTTCTCATTGCTTCGGGCATTTCTCGGAAAAATTGATCAATGATTGGCCAAGTTTCTTCACTTATCATCTGTTTCATTTGCTTCAACCATTAAGTCCCTCTATTCGTCCAAAATAAATTTTGGACTCCTACCATAACGCTCTTTTTAATCTGCTCTAAATTCAGCAATCACTTCAATAGTCCCTACAATATTTTGATTAAATTGGGGTAAATCTTCGGCAGGAATCCAGTATTCTTGATGCCTAGAACTACCCACATTTTGTACCGTATATTGACTTAAAAAGTCTTTATAGACAAAAAAACGAGTGACATAGCCAACATAACCGGAGGCAGCGTCCCTAGTATTCCAATCCCGCACTATCTGTATGATGAGCGCAAGCGGTGTAGAGTAAATCAAAATCTTCATCTGAAAGATTGAACAGGGTGCCTCGCAGGGTGGCATACTCAGCGCCAAGTTGTCCATGCTTAAAATCTCTACCGTCATGTTCACGCTTTGAATCATGGAATACCGCAAACAATTGAACGACTTCAAACTTTGCCCCAGTCAATTGTGCCAATTGACATCCATTCTCAAAAACACGCGCCCAATGTGAAATGCCATGCACACTATACCAAGGTAAGGCATATTGCTCTAAAATGGTTTGTATAAGTGCTTTTGAAACCACGCTCGGTACATCACTACTTTTCTCTAAAAATTTCATAACGCTTGTTTTTTTTAACCATCAAAGAAATCCGATTTTAGCTGGACGGGGTTTGCAACCCATTAAGTTAAGACAAACCTGACAGGTGTCAAAAACCTGTCAGGTTAATTTTTCATTGAATTTACAACGTGCCATGTTTTGGATACCTGGCAGGTCTGAATTTTAGGGGTTTATCATACTGGCATTGGGTTTGCAACCCCGTCCGTAACGTTTACAAATGATTTAGGAAGTCTATATAATATTACATTTTTAGAGCTGCGATCCTCAACACAAAAGAGACTTAATCATGCGTACAACCCGCTTTTTACTGACCACATTCAAAGAAACCCCCGCTGATGCTGAGATCATTAGTCACCAACTCATGCTACGGGCAGGCATGATACGAAAACTCGCCGCCGGCTTATACACTTGGCTACCGCTAGGGCTGCGCGTTTTGCACAAAGTCGAAAATATTGTCCGTGAAGAAATGGACAAATCCGGAGCACAAGAAGTGCTCATGCCAGCAGTGCAACCAGCAGAATTATGGCAAGAATCAGGACGTTGGGACAAATACGGCCCAGAATTACTGCGTTTGACAGATCGCCATAAGCGCGAATTTTGTTTTGGGCCCACCCATGAAGAAATCATCACCAACTTAATCCGTAACGAAATTCGCAGTTATAAACAACTACCCGCCAATTTCTATCAAATCCAAACCAAATTCCGCGACGAAATTCGGCCCCGCTTTGGCATCATGCGAGCGCGTGAATTCTTGATGAAAGACGCCTACTCCTTTCATTTAGAGCAAGCCTCGCTGCAAGAAACTTACGACTTAATGTTTCAAACCTACTCAAATATTTTCAAACGCTTAGGACTGAAATTTCGTGCCGTGCTGGCTGACACCGGCAATATCGGAGGCAATGCCTCACATGAATTTCATGTATTAGCAGAATCTGGAGAAGACGCGATAGCTTATAGTACCACCAGTGATTATGCTGCCAACGTAGAAATGGCCCCTGCCTTGGCGCCCGAAGGTGAACGTCCACAGCCGACGGCAACGATGACAGTAGTAGATACACCTGAACAGCACACCATAGATGAAGTCAGTCAATTTTTAAAGGTTAAGCCTTCACAATGTGTGAAAACGCTCCTCGTGAAAGGCAAAAAGGAAGGTTTAATTGCCTTAGTGCTACGGGGCGATCATACCCTAAATGCCATCAAAGCAGCTAAATTTCCCCAAATCGCCAATCCCCTAGTTTTTGCCGAACCCGCCGAAATCCGCCAAACCATTGGCTGTGAAATTGGCTCAATCGGACCAGTAGAATTGAATGTGCCGATTTTAGTCGATCACAGTGCCGCCCAACTAGCCGATTTTGTCTGCGGAGCCAACAAAGACGGACAACACCTTATCGGAGTCAATTGGGGGCGCGACTTAGCAGAGCCGCAAACGGTTGACTTACGAAATATTGAAGTCGGCGATCCTAGCCCAGACGGTGAAGGCGTATTAGCGATAGCGCGTGGCATAGAAGTCGGGCATATTTTTCAATTAGGCCAAAAATACAGTAAAGCCATGCAAACTTCCGTACTGGATGAGCAAGGACGATCCGTCATTTTAACAATGGGCTGTTACGGCATTGGCGTATCGCGCCTCGTTGCCGCAGCGATTGAACAAAACCATGATAAACATGGCATCATTTGGCCGCAAAGCATCGCACCCTTTTCCGTCGCCTTATTACCGATGAGTATGCACAAATCACAACGACTGCGTGAAGCCGCTTTTGACGTGTACAACAAATTGCAAGCAGCGGGCATAGAAGTCCTGTTTGATGATCGCAGAGAACGCCCAGGGGTGATGTTTGCAGATGCAGAATTGATGGGGATTCCGCACCGTTTAGTGGTTGGAGAGCGCGGATTGGATAAAGGAGAGATCGAATATAAAGGGCGGTGCGATAAAAAAGCTCAGTATGTACAGTTGGAAAGAGTGATTGAATTTATTAAGGAAAAATTGCAAAATTAATTTTGTTTTTCCCCTTGCTCAGGGCTAAGGGGAAAATAAATAGATAACAACTTGGATAGGATAAATTAATGCCAAACCCTTCACCGTTATATAAACAAATCCTTGAAACAGCATCCGCCCATTTGACAAACTTTAAGGGTGATATAGTTGATGTTGTTGATATATTGCCGCCTGTAGATTTGGATTATGCTATTCATTTATCAAAAGTGATTTCTAAGCTCTCTCCAATGTTGGGCAATATTATTGAATATCGTGTCGTAGTGGCTTTGAATAAATTAGAAAATTGGCCTATTGGCAAATGGAAAAGACAAGACCCTGAATTTCCGGATACAATATTTGAAGGTTCAGTTGAGCCACAGCCCGGTATAGAAATTAAAACATAGTTTCCTCTTGCCACAAAGATTACTGCCAGATTTAAGGACAGTATTAGCTTTTTTGAATATGATCAAACAAATGTTGCCATGCTTGTATGGTTACCTGAAAACATCATTTTCGGAAAACCAAAAATCATTGATGTGTGGGTGGATTCAGCAAAGAGTGTAGCACTGGCGCGAGATCGCCAATACCATAAACCGCCCCATTACCTCATGTTTGAACCTGAAGATACAAGTCGTCGAACACGAAATCTTCAACAAACAAATACCAATGGCTATGTGTTTCAAGGCACATCCGAAGAATTCGCGGAAGCAGAACTTATAGTTGCTTCTTGGGGTGCAAATGGTAAGCACAGTGACCAACAATATCAAAATCAATTGCGTAGTCTTCGTGGTCGCTTTTCTTATCGGTTAGATACCAATTTTGCAAAAATGGATCGTATTGGTCATACCTCACTTGAAGACTTTAAAAGTCAAGTGCTTAAAATAGACATTCGTGGCTATACCATTGGTGAATGGGCAAGAATTTTTCGTCATATTGACAAACCCAACAATCAGAAAATATTAAAAAAGCTTATGAATTAAATTTAATTATTGTAATGAGCTAAACGTGAAATAGCAACGTTATAAAATTGGGGCGATATTTCCGCACTAAAACATCTACGCCCAAGCCGATAAGGCGCAATGGCAGCCGTACAAAGCCCACCGAAAGGCTCCCAAACAACATCATTTTCGTCTGTACATAAACGAATTATGAGCTCATTCAGGCTGAGAGGTTTCTGATTAGTATGTAGAGCCTTTTGTCCCTGTTTGAATCGTTCACTATCTCGTACCGCAGGCTCATGCCAAACATTCGTCACACCATGTTCACACCGAAATTTGGCTCGAAGACGCGACCATTCCATACCTGATAACGGTTTTTTTCCATCTATTGAAAAAAAAGGCCGCCCATCAGGAGAACCGTACTTATTCGCATATTCACACAGCTTTTCAAATGCCTCTACCGGCGGAAAATACCATAAATGATCTTGCGTAAAATATTTGCGTGTTGCCGCATTTTTAACACCACAAGCTTCATTGGTTTTGCTCAGAGGAAGTCCGGTTCTAAGCCATTCTTGGCGTAACCATTCTTTGAGAGACATTTCTTGAGAGTTGACGACAACTCTGGCTTCTTTAACATATTGAACACAAACTTCGCTAACAGTTGGTAAACGACGAAGACTTTGCGTATTACTATTTCCCGCAATGTGTGCCACGCCTTTGTCCCATATCGACGCACCACGATATAACCAGTGATATTTTTTTAATATGGGGTGAACTGTTGCCCAGCCAATCTCGGTATTCCAAAACCATAAAGTTGTCAGCGGGGTGGATAATTCTGACCATTTTTTGATGTGTGGATCATACCATTCAGCAAGTCCTTCATAAGTGGCGAGATCACCTGAAAACCCTGATATTCCATAAGGTCCATCTGAAATGATGGCAACGGGAGAAGGCCAATGATTACAAATACTTAATGAATCACCCTGAAATATATGAACGCCATCGCGCTCATATTGACATGGATACTGATGACTCAAATTATCATCAACGCTAGGAACAACTTCAAGTGGCGCAATTGATTCCTCAAAGAGGGACATACTCAGTTGATGTGTCATTTTTATTTGTCCGGTTATGTTCTGTTGATTTCATCGAGACGGTGAGGAGTATTAGCCCTTTTTGACAAATATTTTTGAATGCATCAATATTAAGAACTAGATTACCAGTTTTAACGCAAAATTATGAGATCATTCAAGCTTAGAGGTTTCTGATACTACCGCAGGCTCATGCTCTCATACGCGCCGTCCCTCAGCCGTTTATAAAAAGTCCAAGATAAATCTTGGACTCCAAAATAAGGGCTTATGGTGGTAAAATAATTTCCCCTATGAAAGTACAACATTTATGAGTAACATACAATTAGAATCATAATAAGTTATGGTTAAACTGAACGACTTGAAACTTTTTCCCAACGCATTTTATAAACAAAAACTCTCGCTGGAGATTTAAGCATGTCTACCAATATCCCCTCACCCGCAGGTGTAGTCGCTAAACGTGCCCTACATTTTTTCTGGTTGACCGATTATTCAGGCTCTATGGGCGGCACAAAAATTGCCACCTTAAACCAAGCCATTCGTGAAGCCCTACCAGACGTAAGAAAGGCTCTCGATAGTCATCCACAAGTTGAGGTCAAAATGCGGGCAATTAAATTTGCTAACGAGGCAGAATGGCATGTTGGCCCAGAGCCAGTGCCATTGGATAAATTCACTTGGCCAGAATTGGAGGTTGATGGCATTACCGCCACGGCGCAAGCCATTGAATTATTAGCGGAAGAATTGAGTTTAGAAAAAATGCCCCGACGGGGGCTGCCGCCCGTTTGTCTGCTTGTATCCGATGGCCTTTGTACTGACTCCGATGACGAATATCTTCAGGCAATTGCCAAACTTAAGCGTCAGCCTTGGGGCAAAAAGGCAGTGCGTTTAGCGATAGCGATAGGAGATGAACTAGATTATGATGAAGAACAATTGCTAAAATTTGTCAGTCATCAAGAAATCGGTGTCCTCAAAGCCCATAATCCAGGTGAATTGATCAATTACATCAAATGGGCCAGCGTCACAGCGACGGTAGGGGCTACGCAGGGCAAGAGCAAAGGGAGCAGTAGCATGAATGATAGCAACGATAATGTCATCTTGAACCCACCGCCTACTCTAGCCGATTCTAACGATGTCTTTTAGATTTGCGACAAGACCTCGAAGATTTCGAGGTCTGCTTTATCATGAGTATACAAAACACAAACTTAGGCTGGATTTTAGCCTCTTGCCGTCGCGGAGCATCCCACTGTCAAAATTACATCCCTTGTCAAGATGCTTATGCCGTCGATACCAAGACAGTTGCCGATAAAACTTGCCTTGCCATAGCCGTTGCCGATGGACACGGTGATGAACAACACGATCTCAGTGAACACGGTGCCAAAATCGCTGTCAGGCTTGCCATAAAAGAATTAATAGCGTTTTTTAACCATTTTTATTGTCAAGAAAATAGCCTGAGCTTGTTAAACAATAATTTTAGGCAGCATTTTCCGCGCCATATTGGGCGACTTTGGCGCCATACGGTGTTACAAGATGCCGCAGAACAACGCTCCATCCCAAAACCAAGCGATGACATTTATAAAGTCATCAGACGCTATGGGACAACGCTATTAGTGGCACTTATTTTGCCTGAACGCTTGCTACTTGGACAAATCGGAGACGGTGACATGTTGCGCCTCTATCCTAACGGGCATATAGAAAGTCCATTCTTACAAGATAATGAATTAATTGGCAATTCTACATATTCTCTCTCATCGCCACAAGCCTATAAACTTTGGCAAACCGCCACAGTGGCGCGTATGGCGGGAGAAACCTTACTGCTGGCGACGGATGGACTCAGCAATGCCTTTGTGGATGAGACAGAATTTCATACCTTTGCGCGTAGTCTATTAACGCGCATTAGCGAATTTGGTATAAAATCTATTGACGCAGCACTAGGGCATTGGTTAGATGACTACTCTAAACGTTCAACAGGTGATGATATTACTTTATTGATATTTAACGAACTATGCACAATTTCCCCCGTAAAAAACTATGCGAACTCATCAACACTCATGGCATCAGCCTGAGCAATGATGCCAGACGTTGTGAAGCTTTCCTACACGATACCTGTAAAAATAGTAGCAAGTACAAACGAGAAATCTTTGTGCTTGTCAATGCACTCAAAGAAGGTGTCGCTCAGAATTTATTAAATCCGCCCCCAGGTTCGCAAGATGCGCTGTTTACCCGTTTAGTTAATCGCTTACATGATAACTTGGGATTGGACAAAGAAGCGGCAGAGTGGGCAGTACAATCTTGGGTGAAAGCATTAGGGGTAGATATCACAATCCCTATCAAAGCCCCTTCCCCAGAAAAGAACAATCAATCCATCGCAAAGCTGTTATCTATTAAAAAATTAGTTTTAGTTGTAGCGAGCGTGATAGTCGTGTTCCTCTCAATCATTGCCGGCTATATGTTTTATAGCAGCAGCAATTCAGACTTAGCACCGTTACCCTCCCCACAGCAAAGCACGGCAGAAATCAAGGCTGAAAAGCAACGCTTAGCGCAATTACAAAAGGAGATTGCTACTGCCCAAGAGAGACGTTTAGCACAGACACAAGAAGTTGAAAGTGTACAACGACAAATCGATGAAAACAATAAACGTATGGCAGTGCTACAAAAAGCGGCAAAGGATGAAGAGCAACAATTAACACAATTACAAAAGGCGAGAGACAATGAAGAGCGACGATTAACGCAATTATTTAGCACCAGCAAAGAAATTTTCCGTGATCGCTTAAAAGATGGCGGTTTGGGCCCAGAAATGCTCATCATACCCGCTGGGCGGTTTAAAATGGGAGATATTCATGGCGATGGCGATTATGATGAACGCCCGGCACATTGGGTTGAGCTCAAGCGCTTTGCGATGGGACGCTATGAAGTGACATTTGCTGAATATGACCATTTTGCTCAAGCCACTGCTAGAAAAAAACCCAATGATGAAGGTTGGGGGCGCGGTAATCGCCCAGTGATTAATGTCTCTTGGCATGATGCGCTGGCTTTTGCTAACTGGTTGACTCAGCAAACGGGGCGGCAGTACCGTTTACCCAGTGAAGCTGAATGGGAATATGCCGCACGGGCGGGTACAAAAACCCACTATTGGTGGGGAAACAAAGTTGGCACTAATCGGGTTAACATCCAAGATAGCCATAGTCGATGGAGTGATAAACAGACAGCACCTGTCGGTTCTTTTAGTCCCAATCCCTTTGGATTATATGACATGGTGGGGAATGTTTGGGAATGGTGTGCTGATCATTGGCATAAGAATTATCGCGGCGCTCCGTCAGATGCTGGAGAGTGGAAAACTGGGGGAGAGGTTTTATTCCGGGTGCTTCGTGGCGGATCATGGGGCGACGACTCTAAATCTAGTTATGTCAGTCATCGTCAAAAGGAGCAGTTAAACACGATGAGCTACTTTAACGGTTTTCGTGTCGTTACTATTACCGCAGAGTGGGTGGCTCGTTAGCACTCCTGTCATTCAAGGCGTTTTTTAACATAGGAACAAACCACCCATGCCACTCAAAATAGGACAAAAACTTAAAGCTGAAACATTGAAAAAAACACTGACGGTACAAAACCAACTCGGTGAAGGTGGACAAGGAGAAGTCTATCGTGTCACTGATGGCAAAACCTATTACGCTCTCAAATGGTATAATATCGAACAATCTACTGAAGAACAAAAAGAAGCTATACGTCACTTAGTCAACCGAGGTGCGCCGCAAAAGGCGACTAGGCAGCGTTTTATTTGGCCTATTGACCTTATTATTCTCGACAACGCCGACCAATTTGGCTATTTAATGCGGCTGATTGATACCCAACGCTTTGCAGAATTGAGCCAAGTCCAGGCACTTCGCAAACCTGCCCCAAGTCTGGCAGTGCTGTGTGAAATTTCCTATCAAATCGCTAATAGCTATCGCGCCCTGCATCTCAGCGGCTATTGCTACCGCGATATTGCAGCCGGCAACCTTATGTTTGATCCAAACATAGGCGATGTGCTCATTTGTGATAACGATAACATTGGTATCAATCGTCAATCTGAAGCGCAAGTGTACGGGACAATGGAATATATGGCACCCGAAGTGGTACGCGGCGATGTAGATCCTTCCACCGAAACCGATTTACACTCCTTAGCGGTGCTACTATTTAATTTGTGGGTGTGGCATCATCCATTGCATGGAGAAATGGAATATCAGATTCGTGTGTGGGATGTGCCAGCTAAACGTCGTATTTATGGTGAAAACCCAGTTTTTATTTTTGATCCCAAAAACAAGGATAACCAATTACCGGATGAGCTAGAATATGATACGGCTCGTACACGTTGGCTTCTTTGTCCAGCGCCGCTGCAAGCCTTATTTATTCGCGCATTTACCGAAGGATTACATAATCCCGCCCGACGCATCATGGAAGGGGAATGGCAAGGATTATTTTTACGCCTCAAAGACGCTGCCATTGCTTGTCCAAAATGTCGGGCGGAAAATCTGTGGTGGCAGACAACCCTTAATTGTTGGCATTGTCAAACAGCGATAACTATACCGCCCAAGCTGATATTTGCCAACGGACAGCATACCGTGCTACTTAATCGGAAAACCAAGTTATTTCAAAGGCATATTCAAGCAACAACAAAGACACCCAACCGGCTTATTGGGGAAATTGTGCAAAACCCTCAAAATCCAAAGGTGTGGGGGCTCCGCAACTTGACCGAAAAGCCATGGACAGCGAAGTTTCCTGATGGCAGCCTGAAATCTGTTGAGCCACAACGTGCTGCGCCTTTGAAGTTGGGGTTGAAATTGAGTATCAGTGGAACAGAGGCGGAGATTGTAGCTTAGATCGGAGTCCAAGATTTATCTTGGACTGTGAATACCAACACGTTGTTTGTTAAATTAAAAAATGATTACCTTACGCAATCTTTCCCTACAACGCGGAACCAAAATTCTTTTTAATCAAATCAATCTCACCATCAATGCTGCCCAAAAAGTCGGCTTTATCGGTGCCAATGGCTGCGGCAAGTCTAGTTTATTTGCTTTGCTGCGTCAGCAATTGCATCAAGATGAAGGTGAAGTAGAATTACCGCCTAAATTAACGATTGCCCATGTTGCCCAAGAAACGCCCGCCGTCTCTACGCCTGCGATAGAGTATGTACTAGATGGCGATCAAGAATTGCGCGAGATTGAAGCCAGTTTAGTGGCGGCGCAACAAACTGATGATGGTATGCGCGAAGCCAGTTTACATGCCCAATTTGAGGCGATTGATGGTTATACGGCGCGGACACGGGCGGCGCAATTGTTGCACGGTTTGGGCTTTACTGTGACTGAGAAGCCGGTTAATGAATTTTCCGGCGGATGGCGGATGCGCTTAAATTTGGCGCGAGCCCTGATGTGTCGCTCCGATTTATTGTTATTGGATGAGCCGACTAATCATTTAGATTTGGATGCAGTATTGTGGTTTGAACAATGGTTAAAGCGTTATCCCGGCACCTTGTTGTTAATTTCCCATGATCGGGAATTTTTGGATAATGTGGTTGATACTATTGCCCATATCGAACAACAACAAATTAATTTATATACGGGTAACTATGACGCTTTTGAGCGTCAACGTGCCACGAAATTAGCATTACAACAAGCCGCTTATCAAAAACAGCAACGGGAAGTTGCTCATATACACTCGTTTGTTGAACGTTTTCGTTATAAGGCGACTAAAGCGAAACAGGCACAAAGTCGTCTCAAAGCATTGGCACGGATGGAAAATATTGCACCCGCCCATGTTGATTCGCAGTTTCATTTCAGTTTTCAGGTGCCATTAAAAACGCCAAACCAATTGATTGATTTAGATCAAGTCAGCATCGGTTATACCGAGACAGCGATTCTTGAAAAGGTGACGCTGCGTATTGCCGCCGGCTCGCGTTTAGGCTTATTGGGCCCCAATGGAGCTGGTAAATCGACTTTGATTAAACTGTTGGCGGGACAACTTGAACATCAACAAGGTGAATGCACCTTGGGTGACGGCTTGCAAATTGGCTATTTTGCTCAACATCAATTGGAACAATTAAGTGATGAAGAGACACCCTTGCAACATTTGCAACATTTGGATGCCAAGGCGACTGAGCAATCGTTGCGTGATTTTTTAGGCGGTTTTGGTTTTGTTGGAGACATGGCATTGGCACCCGTTGCGCCGTTTTCGGGAGGCGAAAAGGCGCGTTTAGCTTTAGCTTTATTGATATGGCAACGCCCTAATGTATTATTATTAGATGAACCGACTAATCATTTAGACTTAGAAATGCGTCACGCTTTAACATTAGCCTTACAAGATTATGCCGGCGCATTGCTTATCGTTTCCCATGATCGCCATTTATTACGCACGACGACTGATCAATTATTGTTGGTGGCAGAGGGGCGCGTGAAAGCGTTTGAAGGGGATTTGTCGGATTATCGACAGTGGTTGCTTGAACGTCGCGCCAAACAAAATCATGATTCTGCCCAAACACCTAAAAATCGTTTAGAGAAAAAACGCTTGGAAGGGCAACGTCGCACTTTGCAAAATCGTCTTAAAAAGGTGGAAAAAGACTTGGATAAGTTGACGGCTGAGAAAGCGGCTGTTGAAGCCTTGTTGGGTGATCCGAGTCTTTATGATGATAAAAATAAGGTAACAGAATATGTACGCCAACAAGCAGTATTGGTTGAGCAATTAGAACAGACTGAGGAAATGTGGTTAGAAATCACTGATGCCTTGGAAAGCTTTTGATAAGGAAAAAAAAATGTTTGACAGTCTCACAGAGCGCCTCAGTCAAACTCTGAAAAACCTGCGTGGACAGGGGCGTTTAACCGAAAATAATATAAAAGATGCACTGCGCGACGTGCGAATGGCTTTACTAGAAGCCGATGTCGCTTTGCCCGTCGTCAAAGCCTTTGTTGGGCAAGTGCGACAACGGGCGATTGGTCAAGAAGTTATTGGCAGTCTGACACCGGGGCAAGCACTGGTTAAAGTGGTGCGCGATGAACTAACGCAGCTAATGGGTGATCAGTGTGATGAACTCAATTTGCGTGCGCCAGCCCCCATTGTGGTATTAATGGCAGGCTTGCAAGGTTCTGGTAAAACCACAACCGTGGCTAAGTTATCTCGTTGGCTGATTGAGCGCAAGAAAAAAACCGTTATGGTTGCCAGTTGTGACGTGTACCGCCCAGCCGCTATTAAGCAATTGGAAACTTTGGCAGGCGAAGTGGGGGCACAATTTTTCCCGAGTGAGACAGCCCAAAAGCCGGTCGATATTGCCACTGCTGCCGTCTCGCATGCTCGCAAACAATTTGCGGATGTCTTGTTGATTGATACCGCTGGTCGTCTCCATATTGACGACGAAATGATGGATGAAATTAAGGCGTTACATGCAGCCACACAACCAACGGAAACGTTGTTTGTGGTCGATAGCATGACGGGGCAGGATGCGGCGAAAACGGCAAAAGCTTTTAACGATGCCTTAGCTTTAACGGGGGTGATTCTCACCAAGACGGATGGTGATGCGCGTGGTGGTGCGGCATTATCGGTGCGACATATTACCGGAAAACCGATAAAATTTATCGGCGTGGGCGAGAAAAGCGACGCGCTAGAGCCTTTTTATCCGGATCGTATCGCCTCAAGAATTATCGGCCAAGGTGATGTACTCACTTTAATTGAAGATGTCGAGCGCACCGTTGATAGAAAGCAAGCCGATAAGTTGGTGGGCAAGCTGAAAAAGGGGAAAGGTTTTGATCTTGAAGATTTCCGCAGCCAATTGGTACAAATGCAAAATATGGGCGGCGTGTCGAGCATGATGGATAAGATGCCCGGCTTAGATATGATACCTGAAAAAGCCCAGGGAACGATAAACGATAAAGAAATCAAGCGTATGGAAGCGATTATCAATTCAATGACTCCACACGAGCGGCACTTTCCGACCGTGATAAAGGGCTCGCGCAAGCGCCGCATTGCTAATGGCTCTGGGATGCAAATACAAGATGTGAATCGCTTGCTCAAGCAGTTTGCCCAGATGCAAAAAATGGTCAAACGAGCGTCCAAAAAAGGTGGGATGGCGAATATTATGCGTGGCGTGAAAAATCATCAACAGCGACAGAGGATGCGACGGTAGGCGATTTATCGCCTATTTGAGTAAAACACTTGTTATAATGTTCAAAAAATGGCATCATTCCTCATTTACAATCAAGGAGCAGTTTTATGAATGATCGAGCAAAAACATCAGTCGATACCTTACGTGATCGCTTTGATGCCTTAGATAGCAGCTTAAAGGTGCTAATAGAAGCCGTCAATCAGGTGAAAAACGAGATCACGGCTTTGCAGCCATCGTTAGAAAGCCTCAGCCAGTCTGAGTCCGTTGACGAAACTGAGTCGGTAGAAAAACCGGTGTCAGAGAAAAAACAAGAGCCATCCGCTGGGGTAAAGCCTCAAGCCTTTTTAGAAGCGGTTAACACCTTGCCTATTCCTGAGCTGACGGAAAAATTGAACAGCGCAAATGCCAAAAGAAATGTCATCAAAAACATTGTCCTTGAAAGGAAAAAGTTAAATTTTCAGGCGTTTACGTCGCAAGAAGATTTGGTGACACGTATTAAAGGCTTGGCTCAGTATAGCTTGGATAAGATAATGAAAGTGTGGTCTTAAGCCCAAACAAGACCTGGTTAAAAACAAAACCTGCCAGGTCAAAGTCAAATTCAGGCATGGTTGGGTTGTGCCTTTGACCTGCCAGGTCAAAGTCAAATTCAGGCATGGTTGGGTTGTGCCTTTGACCTGCCAGGTTTGGTTTTAACCTGGCAGGTCTTGTTTTGCGCGATCCTTAACTGATTAAACTATCAATAATCTGTTGATTGGTCACGACTTCATAGTACAAGTTGGTTGTTAACGGATAATTATCGCTGGACTCGATCCACTTTTTGATTTGGTCCTCACGTATCACCACTCCATGCTCCTGTCCATTGGCATCGGGATAAGATCCGACATAAAAGCGCGTGTAGTGTTTATCACCGGATAAACGAATCTTGAAGTGACGCAGGGTCGCTATTTCGCTTTGTAATTTTTGAAAGGCAGCCGAGTCTAACTCAATGCCATTGATATTATAACAAAGTGTTTTATCCTCAAATTGGAAGACCATAACCTGCGTGAACAACTTGGATTGTTCGGCATATTTGCACCGCAATTTCCATGAGCATGATAACAGTTCGTCCGCTGCCTCAAGCAGCGGCGAAATTATTTTGTCACCCTCATACAGAAATTTTGGGGATTTGGGAGAATAGCAAATAGCAATTCCCAATTCTAATTCGGGCAATTTCGAGACGCGATAGGCCTCGTTTTGTTTATGAAGCACAGCCAGCAGGTTTTTTGCCAAACCACAGGCGCGAGCTGTCAAATACGACTCATCTACTTGATTTTGGTATTCAAAAAAGCTGAACATCACGACATTTTCTTCAATCAACAGTTTTTCCGCCCCAAATTTTTCAATTAACGGCTTCATTGGATTAAAAAAATGGCGATTCAAATGTGTTGCCGGATCGAGCCCACGCTGAGAAAGCGCCTCCTTCATCGCCGTGATACCCCGTAAGTTAGCCTTGACGATAAGATGACTACAAATGGATTCAGAACTGCTGATATATTTATCTTCTTCTAAAAACTCATACAAGGTGTCCTCAGTCCTGAGATTAATTGATTCCATCGCTTCATGTATTAAGCGGTGATATTTTAAATCCCGTTGGTAAGTGATAAAGTCGGTGAGAAACTGCCTCAAAATATGGTTGTCGGGATTTTGTGCAAGCCTCGCTACACGTTTTTTGGCATTTGTTAATTCATTGATAGATAAAGGTTTATCGGATTGCGGTTGCAATGGTTTGAGCTTTAGATGGTTTTTTATTTTTAATTTCAGCGCGATATTAGGTATATCAATTTTATTGCATAATGCTTGATATAACAATTCTGGTTTGAGTCGTTTTGCATAATGCTCATATAAGCGCGGCGTTTCATAAGCTGCCAATATAGACACAATCAGTTGGCGTAAATTCTGTTCCAACATCTTATTTGCTAGGCGTTGATATCGTAGCTTGTTTGTCAGCGCGGCTTGTTGGTTTGGTGATTTTGCATTTTCCAGGGCGTTCTGGGTCTCTTGTAGATTAAATAATATGTCTATGTTAGCGGGGACATCTTTCCATGAAAGATGAATATCTGTCATACGCTCTTGATCAATAAATGGCTGATCGGTACAAGGGGCAATCTGCACCTGACAAAGGTAGGCTACTTCATCAAGTAATTTATCAATCAGGTGGTCAAAGCTATAGGCATCTTGAAATAGCAAGACATAATTTTTCATCAACACATCAGGGCTATCCTGGTTTTGTAACAAGGGATTGGATAACATTTTTTCAGGAAGTGTCCAAGTGATACCTAATAGAGATTGGCGCAATCTTATAATGGTCGCATCCGATTCAACATGGTATATCTGTTCAAACAGTTCCTGAGTGATCCGATCTAACAAGTTGTTTTTATGTCGATTGAACCACGCCAGTTGCTCAGATAAGTTTAGCTTTTTTGAGCTCTCTTTGAGAGTTGCTTTTCTTAGTTTATGTGACAATTGCTCAGCTTGGGTTCGCACCGTGGTTAGCACAAATTTAATCACGGCAATTTGAAAGAGTTGTACAAAATTGACCCTTTTACCTTCCTTAGCATGATGTATCGCCGCTGTGAGCATAGACGTATAGTTTGCATTGAAGACATCCAGTTTAGTACGCAGTCCGGGGGATGGTTGATCAATAGCGCGTCTTTTGCTGCTGCTATGCTCATCCAGCAGTTCATAACTTAAGCGAGTGCATAAGTCTGTAAAATCTGGACTGAGATGTACATCAATATGCACATTATCAATGCCCCTCACAAAGGGCTCGAAATTGATAGACGGGCCGCCCAATGTTTGCACCTCGAACAGCGTCGATGGTTTTTGATTAAAAAGATTTAACATATTGAATTTAGGCACACTCAGAAAATGGTATTTAAAATTGCCAACCATAACCCAGAAAAACAGTGAAAATTTGCTCCTTATCGACTAGCGGGCTGTCATAAATATCATCGCCAAAACGTTCATATTCAATATCTGCAAATAAAGTAGAACGTTTAGTCAGTGAATAGGTTGCATTCACAGCGATGGTGTAATTAAGTGTCGCCTTGCCCCTGTAGGCAGGACGATCTGCTCTCGCTTGAGTCTGCTTGACTCCGTAGTAATAATTCACTAAATTATCATTTTGCCATTTTAGCCCAAGACGGGGCGTGATGAGGGTCATTTGACCGGTCAAGATATAAGTCTTACCGAGAGAAGCGGTGATTTCTTTTCCGCCACTCTTATCAAGTATGTCAGTCACTGCCGAAAACTTAAATTCAACGGTGCCTTGTCGCCATCTGGTTGCGATTCCGCCGTCTAGGGAGAATTCGCGATCTTCCATGCCATCCAAAAAGGCACTGTCATCTGCGTCAAAGCCTTCTATGTGAGGTTTCAAGATCAAATCAAAACTACCCTGAGTCGTTTCAGCCGCATGATAGCCTATCTCTAAACCATCAATGAAAAAATTTCCGCGTCTCATAATCAGATGGGGCAATAGCCAGGTTCTATTATCGACTACCTTATAAGGCTCAGTGCGAAAGAGAACGCCTAGCCCTATGATACCGTGCCAACTCTTACTTGCTTGGTAAGGTGAATCGGCAAGGAGCGGATGGCTAAATCCAAGCAGAGTCATGCAGACAAATCCGTAAAGTTTTTTCATCGTTTTCTCCAAGTTAGGAACGTGCCTAAAATAATTTAGTCAACTTCAAAACAAGACCTGGCAGGCTGATCATAACCAAACCTGCCAGGTCAAAGTCCAATACAGACCTGGTTGCCTTTGACCTGCCAGGTTTGGTTTTAACCTGGCAGGTCTGGTTTTGACTTTTGTTTTGACTTACTTTGCATTATTTAAACAAATCCTGCATCCCTTTTTTAAGGGTTTTAATGGCCTCTGGTCCTTCTATATCCATAACCTGTTGGCTAACAAAGTGTTTTTCTGCCATGAGGGCGGCAATTTGTTCTCCAAAGTAACGTAGAAAATCAAATCCTGCTTCACCGTCGCGGAAACTTAATTCGGCATAATCCTCCGCCCGTTGGTTAAGCAAGTCAATAAACGCTTGACGGTGTTCACCCTCTCCCAGTACATCGCGTTGATTATCTGCGAAAGTCTCTACCATATGCTTTGCCAAAGCACTGATAAAACGTTGCCGCTCTTCATTTTCCATTTGTACAAAAGCTAATCTGTCCGCAACTTGGAGCAAAAAGGCTAAAAATTCTCCGATAATCTGAAGGCGATGGGCATTGCTCTCGGTTTGATAGCCTTTGTTTTCTAATTCTAATACACCATTAGTGGCTATGTTCCAACTAATAAAACCCAAAGCACCGGCAATATCTTCGATAGTTTGCTCTTTGGCGCGTTTGTTCCAACGACTTTTGATACGCATAGATAAAACCTTATCAAATTAATAAATAGAAATCGGGTAGAGTATTTCAGAAAATAGGAGTCCAAGATTTATCTTGGACTTGGGATAGGAGGATGAATTTGTGAGATAGAAATAAAGAAGTTGGTCTATAAGCCGGGTTCTGTCCATTGCTTAAAAGCAATGGGGCAAGCCATTCATCTGGGATACTTGTCACCAAGCTCCTCAAGCGACCTACCCGGGAACGATGCGGACCACATCTGCTATAAATAGCGTTCCACTATTTGGTCTTGCTTCAGGTGGGGTTTACCCTGCCATTGATGTTACCACCAATGCGGTGCGCTCTTACCGACACCTTTTCACCCTTACCTTTAAGGCGGTATATTTTCTGTGGCACTTTCCGTAGGCTCACGCCCCCCAGGCGTTACCTGGCACCTTGTCCTATGAAGCCCGGACTTTCCTCTATATAAAAACTATACAGCGACTGCCCGACCAACTCCTCGGCGGCTATTATAAAACAATTGTACGATCTTGGGTAGTCCTAAAGCATGGAAATACTTTTAGTCGTGATCTCCCTGTTTTTTAGCCCACGCATAAATAATCAATATCAATGCCAACCCTAACAGCATCATCAACAAGGCATAAATCACAGGCTGACTCAATGCCTCTGGCCAATACGGCGTGGAACTTATGAGGCGTTCTTTATTGTGTATCATTTCATATTGACGGACTTGAAAAGGCCAAATCACCCACAAGGAGCCAATCAGTACACCAATAATCACTAACAAGGTGGCGCGATAAAAACGCTCTAAGAGCCAGCCAAGAAATCGACTGAAAACGACTAATCCTGTCAATGCGCCTAATCCAAAGGGGATTAAAACCATCAAATTAAAGTGGCCTATCGCGTTCAATATCGTATCATATTTGCGTAATATCAATAAGATAAATGCTCCTGAAATCCCCGGTAATAACATGGCGGAAATGGCTAACATGCCGCAGAGAAATATAAACCAAGCCGCATCAGGGGTATTGGTGGGCACTAAGGTGACTATAAACCAACCGAGTAGGGTGCCGATGCTTAAAAAAAATACCATTGAGGCATCAAATCGTTTAGCCTCAGGCAGCAAGGCAATAACGCTACCGACAATCAGCCCAAAAAATAGGCCATAAATCGCTTCAGGGTGCGTGTGCAATAAGGTAGGTAATGGAATTACCCGCGTGAAAAATATCAATGCACAAAAAATGCCGATGACGAGAGGGATTAAAAATCCAAAATGGGGACGCTGTAGGGCGGGTTTCATTTCCAGCTTGAAGACATGCTGTAACCATACCACGTCAAAAGAGCGAATAGCGGCAATTAATTGTTCATAAATCCCTAAAATAAAGGCCATCGTGCCACCGCTGACACCGGGCACTACGTCGGCGGCACCCATGCAAAAGCCTTTTGTGGCTAAAATTATTTTATTCATATTTATTTTATTTTATCTGACTCATTCTTTAGTTCGACTCAGTTCATGCACCGCTTTAATAAACACTCTCACATGCTCTGGATCAATCTGCGGATGAATACCATGCCCTAAATTAAACACATGCCCATTGCCGCTGCCAAAACTGGCTAAAATGGTAGCGACTTCTTTACGAATACGCTCCGGCGATGCATACAAAACGCAGGGATCCATATTACCTTGTAGCGCGACTTTATCACCTACCCGCGCCCGCGCCACACTCATCGGCAATTTCCAATCTAAACCGACAGCATCGCAGCCCGTCGCGGCAATTTCTTCTAACCATTCATTGCCGTCTTTAGTAAATAAAATCACCGGCACTCGTTGCCCATCATATTCGCGGGTTAATCCTTCCACAATTTGCCGCATATAATCTAAGGAAAAGGCGAGATAATCGCGGGTGCTGAGAATGCCGCCCCAAGTATCAAATATCATCACTGCTTGTGCGCCTGCGGCAATTTGTGCATTCAGATAAGCGGTGACTGCTTGTGCCAGCGTATCCAACAAGGTGTGCATGGCTTCCGGCTGTTCAAACATCAAGCCTTTGACATGATGAAAATTTTTAGTCGCTCCGCCCTCAACCATATAAGTCGCCAGCGTCCACGGACTGCCCGAAAATCCAATCAGTGGCACTTTTCCAGCCAACTCGCGCCTGATCAATGTCACCGCGTCCATGACATAACGCAAGGCTTCATTAGGATCAGGCACCGCTAAATTATTTATTTGTGCAAGATTACGCACGGGGCGCTCAAAACGCGGTCCTTCCCCTTCACTGAAATATAAACCCAGCCCCATCGCATCGGGGATGGTGAGAATATCTGAAAACAAAATGGCAGCATCAAGCGGAAATCGTGCGATTGGCTGCAAAGTCACTTCACACGCCAATTCTGGTGTTTGGCATAAGGTCAAAAAATCCTTGGCGCGTGCTCTGCTTTCACGGTATTCTGGCAGATAACGCCCCGCTTGGCGCATCATCCATACCGGTGTTACATCAACGGGTTGACGTTGCAAAGCACGTAAAAAGCGGTCATTTTTTAGTGGGTGCATCATAATTACTATATAATCTTGTTAGCCTGCGGGGTGGGCCATTTTGCGTGTTATCATTGGAGTGTTCTTACAAAGTATAGCATCTTTTCTACTAGCGATTTTCAGGAGTTTTTTTTATGGAGCCAATGACATTAGTATTATTTGTCATAGGATTTGTGTTTTTAGCCATCGGCGCTGAAGTCTTGGTGCGAGGGGCATCCGATTTAGCCGGAACCCTCGGTATTTCACGGCTTATCATTGGCCTCACTGTCGTTGCCTTTGGCACCAGTGCGCCCGAATTAGCCGTTAATCTTCAATCAGCATGGGCAGATCAGCCTGATATAGCGGTAGGTAATGTGGTAGGCAGCAATATTCTCAACATTTTACTGGTTTTGGGAGTTGCGGCTGTCATCGCGCCATTAGGCGTTCATAAACGATTGATTCAATGGGAAGTTCCCATAATGATAGGCGTATCTGTTCTGCTACTCTTGTTGGTCCTTGATGGCACACTGAGTCGTTGGGAGGGCCTATTATTATCTTGTGGTATCGTATTTTATACGATCTTTACCATCAAAACAGCCCGTGAAACCGATGAGCCGGAGGATGAGAAAAAGGCTGGCAAAAGCGGCGGCCTTCACCTGAGCATACAATTAATATTGATCATCGTGGGATTGGCACTCTTGGTGCAGGGTTCAGGCTGGCTAGTCGATGGGGCGGTTGCCATTGCTAAAGACTTTGGAGTTAGTGAATTAATCATTGGCTTAACTATTATATCAATAGGTACCTCTTTACCCGAACTTGCGACTGTCATTGTTGGCAGCATTCGTGGAGAACAAGATCTCGTGGTTGGCAACCTAGTCGGTAGCAACCTATTTAATATTTTATTAGTGCTTGGCTTCACCAGTCTGATTGCGCCGGGCGGACTTGAAGTGCCCTATGCGGCGATAGTGTTTGATATGCCCGTCATGATTGCCGCTGCCGTTGCTTGTTTCCCGATTTTCTTTACAGGTTATCTGATTCAACGTTGGGAAGGCGTGTTATTTTTGACTTATTATGCGATATACGCGACGTTTTTGTTTATGAATGCGACTCAACATGCCATGTTAGGGGCTTTTAGTACCGTGATGCTTTGGTTTGTGATACCGTTGACGGTTATAACGCTGATAGCTATTGCGTGGCAAGATATTAAAAAAGTCAAGGATTAACGAAATTGGACGTCCAAGATAAATCTTGGACTCCTATTTTCTGTATAACTGAAAAAGATAGCAAACATGGAACATTCTCTCAATCTGGTTGGTGATACAAAACACCAATATCCCACTGAATTGGCTTTTACTTTTCCGCTGCTGATGACAGCAATCTTAGTATTATTGCCATCACTGCTAATGTTAGATTTATCAGAGAGCCGTCTCTACCAGATATTATGGGGAAACTGGATATCGCCGTTTATATTATGGTTTTTCGCCGCCAGCGCGATTTATCTGCTCTTGAAAAAGCGAAAGTTGAAACAAGAAATGCACACCTCGCAGTTGATGATTTCCCGAGTCATCCCGGCAGTATTAGAGGGCTGCCCAGACAAAATAGCATCAGCAGAACTCTTTAGACGGCTCAGGGAAGGGTTGATACAGATTTTTCCCACAGCCAATAGGTGGAATATTCTACTCTCCCGTTGTCGCCTATTTTTAGGGCATAACGCCAAATCTGATGATGAAGAAGCTGAATTCTTTGAGCGGGAATATATGCGGGCTTCTTATGCACTGCCCCGTTTTATGATTTGGGCGATCCCGATTCTCGGTTTTATCGGCACAGTGTGGGGTATCAGCAACGGCATTGCGGGTTTTTCTAACGCCATGACTAGCGTGAATTCTGTAGCGGAGGTTTCGGCAACATTAAAAGATACTCTACCGATTGTCACTCGCAGCCTGGCTGCCGCTTTTGATACGACATTTCTTGCCCTCCTGCTCAGCATCCCGCTGATGCTGATGATGACTTGGTTTGAAAAAGTTGAGGAAAATTATATCATTACCTTGGACGAATTCTGGCTTTATGATCTCAAACCTAAGCTGTCTGCACGCATGGAACAAACTATGCAGTCTAGCGGTGGGGCTCAAGAATCCATCAATGAAGAATTAAGGTTGTTGGCTGCACAAGTCGGGGCTTTACAAAAGACGATGGAAGATTTGTATGAGACCGTTTTTGCGTCGTCCCTAACTAAAGCGACAAACCCCGTCCAGCAAAAATAAAATCGTCGCTGGACGGGGTTTGCAACCCCGTCCAAAACGTTTGATGTCATGATTGAGGCTTTTGAAACGTGACGGACGGGGTTGCAAACCCCGTCCAGCAAAAACGGGGTTGCAAACCCCGTCCAGCAAAAATCATAAAATTTAACCGTTTAGAGTGTAAATGGAATGGCAAAACAGCGGAACAAACGTATCCAGTTCGAGAGGGGCATGGATGTAAGTCTATTCCCATTTCTCAGCATTTTTTTATGTGTTATGGGTGTGCTATCGTTCTTAAATATTTTGAATTCTACGGTAGTGCCGCGCAAATTGGTTATGACCGGAGAAGTGGGGCAGGGCTATAAAGTGGCTTATCAGATATTTTGTTTGCCAGACGGCATTGTTGTCGTACCACCTATTAAGCGTTTGGCTGCTTTGCGCCAGGCGGTTGCCGTTGAGGAAATATTACAAAAACGCCGCCACCAACGGACATTATCATTAATAGAGCCTACGGAGGAGACTATAACACAAATTTTTAGAGAAATTCAGTTGCTCAATTCTCACGCCCGGCAGGCTAATTTTTTATATGAAGAATTTGTGCTGTTTGGTGTCTATCCAGGCGGTGCTGATGTTTATCACAAAATCCGTAAAATTATTTTTGAACACGAAGAATTGTTGGGTATTCGTATTGGCTTAGAAGCCCTAGATGCTAATTGGCAATTGACGGATGTGTTACAACAGGATGCGCCATGAAACAAGATTTAATCAATGTCAATTTCTTGACCGATATTATTTCAAATTCGGTAGGCATATTGGTCCTGTTTGCCGTTTTAAATATTGTCCATGAAGAAAAAAAGGTGTATAAGCTAGAAGTTCCAATAGAACATGAATCGTCTCTGGCACCTAGCTTTTTTATTTGTAAAGACGATGCGATTGTTTTTATTGATCCTGAAACTATTTTTACTAATGCGATTGTTCAGGCGGATAGAGGTTCGGGTGAAGACGGGAAAGTTTTTTCTCTGGATTATATGGGCATTGATGGGCAATTTGTCGAAAATCGTGGATTGGTTTTATATCCAAATGATACCAGTCTGTGGAATGAAATGGGTGACGCGGAGAGTGAGGTACGCCAAGCATTGGATAAACTTGATGCCAAAAAGCAGTTTGCTTTTTTCTTTGTTTATGATAGCAGTGGATTTGGAATATTTCGTCAGACGCGGCAATATTTGAAAGAACGCAATATAAAATCTGGTTGGCTGCCGGTGAATGAATATAATCTGCCGCATATTTGCTTTTGGAGTAATGTGCCGGCTTGCCGCTATTTTCCTTCAGCTAGACGTCCAAAATAAATTTTGGACTCCGGAGCAAAATATTTAATGGACAAAAAATTTGAAAAAATCAGGAAAAAATTAGGCTTTCCAACGGATGAGCCGTTAGAAATTTTGCTTGAACGGGTGGCGCAGAAAGCGGCTGAATTACCGGATAATATAGAGCTTGCCTATTTACACGCTGAGCTGTTACGCAAGCTGAAACGTCTTCATGAAGCTAAAAAAATTTATCATAAAGTCACACAATTGTCTGCTGAACATACCGAGCAAAGACACGATAAACTTTCCGCTCGTTTGCTGAAAGTGAATAATGCTCTCAGAGTCAAATTTTATGTTTATCTGACAATGCTTATCCTTTGTGTGATTTTAGCGATTGCTTACTTTAAGCCTGATGAAGAAAAAACAGAAAATCATACCGAGCTTGCTTTCGTCAAATGGTTAGCGGAAAGACAAGCCTTACAAATTGTTTCTACACTTGAAAAAAAAGCACCTGAATTGTTTTTTGACGACAGCAGTGGGGGCGGGGGGGTTAAAAACCCTATTGATTTAATGCGAGAATTAATAGAGTCAATACCGCTCAAAAAATCGGATTCGCCAGAGTCAGAGAAAGTTCAAAGTGACAACGGAGATCAAGCCGCCCCTTTCCAATGTTCTGTCGCGCCAATTATGTGTCGGCATCAAGATATACCTGATGCTTCTGGGGATTCTCGTGAAGATATTTTTAGGATGACTAACACTTATGCCATTATTTTGCAATCTGAAAAAAACTGCGATGGTATCGTCAAACTGATAGAGATGTACAGTGACAAACTCATATGGCGGAAAAATGAGGCTTTTTTAAAGGCTCGATTAGAAGATTTGGCATCACAATGCTATTACAATAAGAAAGAGATTGCTCAATCTCAGTTACATGCAAAACGTGTGATATGCAGTGGTAGTGATTCATCGAAACTGACTGATGCATATTTAAGGTTGGGGCAGATGGCTTATGAGCTTGGGGATGAAACGATGCTCCATAATATGCTGAGATGTGCCGAGGAGTATAGTGATTACTTCAATAGTCGCATTGGAAATAATCTTGAGTCTGTAGATAATTATGTGGTAACAGGATCAAATTTCTGGCTATTTCTGGGTGATATGGAAAGTTTTGTTAGACTTTCTAATAAAGGACGAAGTATTTTAGAAGAATTACTTAAGGAAGGTGCCGAACTCTATGGTTCTTCCCGTTTTGAGATTCTCAGCACAAAAGCAACGCTTGAGATGAATCTTTTAGAAGCCTACCTCATAGGTGATCAGGATTTTGAATTTCTCCAGACAGTCGAGAGTCTGAATGATAATCCAACAGTAAGAGAGAGCTATAGAGTCATTATACAGGGACTCAATGCCATGCGTCTGATGCGTAAAAAGGATTATAGAGAAGCTAAAAATGTGCTCGATCATCTTATGACTCAGTTTGAACAAACACCAGAGTATATATGTAACTGGGGATGGGAGGGTTTTCTAAAATGGCTGAATGAAGATAATTCTCCTGATTTGCTCGAAACTAATTCTCAGATCAAGCGCCTTGTGGAAGCCTTGGAGTGTGATGTCGGCATTGAGAGGTTGGAAAATTTACGCGCTGTTGCTAAGTGGTTGAGAGAAAAGGCTTATGATTGACTTGGAGTGTACCTTGAAGTTTTGTTTCGGGAAATCCGCTCCGCTCCATTCCCGAAACAACGAAAAACCTCTGGCGATTTATCGCCTATTTATGGACAAGGAGATAAAATCTAAATGTTTAATTTTATTGACAAAATAATACTAAGCACCCTCAACGGTCAACAAGTAAGCCCCATGCAGCCCGATCCCTTTGAAAAACCCTCAAGCTATCGTGGCTGGCCTTTGCTGCTAAAATACTCCTTAGCAATGCGTTATCTGAAACGTAAAACAGAAACTTTGGCCTATTTTCGCCTAAAAAGCGTCTTTCCAATTCCCCAAGAGGAATTTTTACAACAGCTC
>JBDLJY010000043.1:0-27946 GCA_039714115.1 Pseudomonadota bacterium
GTGACTGAGGCGGATGTTGCCGATTATTCTGACTATACCCAAGTGGCGGTGGACATCAGTGCTTATGCTGACGACGGAGATCATCATCTAGGCTTTGATTCAAGGGTATTCGGCGGCGGTGCCATGAGATTTTTTGTGGATGAGGTATGTTTAGCGAATACGCTACCTGATGCTCCTCAACTTGAGGTGAGGATTGATGGTTTTCATGCGGAGGCAACTTGGACGACGGTGGCAGAGGCGCAGGGCTATATTTTTTCTTATGCGCCCTATTCCGATCCCATCAGCGATGTGACACTCAATCATATTACGGCTTTAGATTTAGGGACACAGACTACAATTGCGGGAGATTTAGCCAGTGGTACAGCACTTTATGTAGCCGTGCAAGCCTATAATTGCTCTGGCACAAGTCTTTATTCTAATCCGGGGATTGTTATTATTAATAGTCCAAGATAAATCTTGGACTCCTACCACAATATTAGACTTGTCCCTTTTTAATTTGTAAATTCTGCTAAAATACATAAAACAATTTATAAGCGATTGTAGTTTATTAGGGGCAAAATCAAAAACAATAACTACACGGATTACATTTAAGAAAGGATAAGTCAAAACAAAAGATTACGGAGTACAACAAGCGTTGTACTCCTGCACGATTACTGACGCTCAAAAGCCCCAAGATCAATAGCCCCGCCAACAATACGAGGATTACCGTCAAGATCAATCTCGTGTTCTAAGTACCATGTTCTCCAAAGCTCAACACCCCATCAGGTAAGCGCGTATCACCAATCTTGAATGCGAAAATGCTTTGCTCCGCACAGAATTGGAAAAAAACCGAAAATGGATCTATCTTGGCTCAATGGCAACAACGGTGGCTCCTGAGTTTAGCCAACCAATCCTTATGATTCGCGCCGCAACCAGTGCCAAATAGGATTTTGGCTTTATTGAAGTGATTTTTTTCTCGAAGGCGAAATCTCAACTATTTGCCTACCTTTATTTAAGGCTCATTCTATGCCACTGCAAATTTACTTAAAGAACGCCTTTCTGGGTGACGGAATCCTAAAACAATATCCTCATTAGCTACGCCTGCCTTTAATAAATCAGTGGCAATGCCATTTTCTGTCCAATCTTGTTCAATCCAAATTTTGTCTTCGTGTAAACGGAGGTGAAGGGTAACTCCATGCACACGATGATATTTTTGCCAGCCCATTTGTAACCATATATATTGATCGTGTTCTTTATCCAGACTCAAAATGGTTTCCATAGAAGGAGTCGATTGACTACCAACCCGTTCGGCATGTTGGGTTAATAGGCTTTCAATTAGCTGGCGATATTTGGTGGTTTTGTCCATTCTATAATCTCCTCTGTTTCAACATTCACGATAAGCAATGGTATTTGATATTCCTTTATGACGAGTTGGTAAGCTTTCTGCTGAAATAGTTCATCAGAAACTTTATGACTAATCGCAATATACAATTGGTGCTCAGGTGCTGTGGCTTTCAAAAAAACTTTATAAATCTCTTATGGCATTTTTAATGGCATCATGGATTTTGTCTTTAGCTGGCATATCAAAAACCTCTGATTGCATATAAAAAAGGATGTGTTTGCGGAGCAACCATAAAGGATTGCCCCCTACGATTTAATCAGGTTTTTTTGTTTTTGATTATATCACATCCTTGTCGTTATGAGACTTTGAACAAAAAATTTGTCCAGTCCAAGATAAATCTTGGACTCCTAAAAATGTAAATTCTGCCTGCTAAAATAAATATATAAAACAATTTTTTTTCAGCAAGCTGGACAGATTAAAGCTTACATTTTTGGCTCACATCACCTTTTATCCAGATGATACTGTCGTGATCGAATTGCCCATTTATGGGGACTCGCTAATGGTATGCGGTGGGAGAATTGAGCCTGGACTACTTGATTTACAAAGAAGAGCGAATCTCAGATAAAGTCCAAGATTTATCTTGGACGTACATTAAACAGGTTATGAAGCCGTTGACTATTGGCATCGTGGCTGAAGGGTTTTGACTTATCCATTCTTAAATGTAATCCTTGTAGTTTATTAGGGTAGGGGCAAAATAAAAAACAATAACTACACGGATTACATTTAAGAATGGATAAGTCAAAACAAAAGATAGCGCCGCCAACAAGACGAGGATTACCGTCAAGATCAATCTCGGTGTCATCTTTTAAAAAGGGATAAGATTCAATGACACTGGAGTCACCTACATCTACTGCTGGAGAATCTGAGCGTAAATGGAAATCACCATTGGGTGCATCTACGAAGCGTGGCTCGCCCATGATGAAGTGAGTACCTAAATCAACTGCGCCTGATATGTTATTGACAAGGGTGTAGTCCACATGCAAGTCACCGTTTGGTGTAATGTCATTGGCTTCTTCGCCTATTTTATTTTGTGCGAAGATGGTGTTTAGAATAGTGCCACGGCCATAAAATCCGCCGCCATTGTTGTTGACGATGGTACTATTTCCAGAAATAGCCCCACCATTTTTAGCACTGTTTTTGGTGAATGTGCTGTTGGTTATGGTGAAATCCCAATCAGAATAAACAGCACCATGTTACCTAGACTATTTAGTGGCCACATTTTATAAATCAAGGCGAAATTTCTAGCTGTCCAAGATAAATCTTGGACTCCTAAAAATGTAAATTCTGCTAAAATACATAAAACCATTTCTAAGCGAGGAGTTCCATGCGTTACTTCAATACTTATGGTCCAGTTGACGAAACCCAACATTATATTGTTTCCCGCAGCGAATTGCTTGCGGCTCTCGTCACACAAATTAAGCAAGGAAGCTATTTTACCATCTACGCGCCACGACAAATGGGCAAAACGACGATATTGCAACGTTTGGAAAAGATTCTTTTGACACAAAAAACTTATTTACCACTCACCTTCAGTTTTGAGTCATCCGAAAATGCACCGCTTGCAGACTTTTTGGATAACTTTTACGCGGATTTGGTAGAGCAAGTTTTGGAAAAATTGGCATCACATCCTCAAGTGGCTCGAATTCAAGCCATCAAAAACCGAAAGCCATCAGACGATTTTTATGCTTACCTAAAATTATTTAAAACTTTGAACAAGCTCACTCCAAAGCCTCAGTTTGTTCTGATTATCGACGAGTTTGATGGCACTCCGCAAGCTGCCATTTCAGGTATGCTCCAAACTTGGCGAGAACTCTATTTGACGCTACATGCTCCACGCACTTTGCAAAGTGTCATCTTAATCGGAATTCAGAATATTGCCACCCTAAATTTAGGGCGCAGTTCACCTTTCAATATTGCCCGTGAGCTACAAGTTTCGCTTTTTACATTGACGCAAGTGCAAGAGTTGATGAGTCAATATACAACCGAAACTGGACAAATTTTTGAAAACGGAGTCATCGAAGAAATTCATCGCCTGACAAGTGGTTATCCATTTTTAGTCAACCGACTGGCACTGATTATAACGGAAGAAATTGCCACTGAGCGCACTCAAGCGATTAGTCAGAGCCATTTGCATTCTGCGCTGAAAAAATTGGTACGTGAGCGCAGCTATAATTATGAAAGTCTCACACGCCATGCCAGTGAGCATCAAGAGCATGTTTTACGCATATTGTTTGGCGCACGCCTCAAGTTCACGCTCAATACGCCTTGGATTAACGCCCTAAATATGCACGGTGTTATCATGGAGAATGCCCAAGGCTTTTGTGAGATTGCTAATCCAATCTATGCACGCATTCTCACTGATTATTTCCAACCGCTAGAGTCGGATTTGCAAGCCTCGATTTTGATCAATAGCCATGATTTACGCCAACATATCATTGGCGAGCAATTAGAAATGGATGAATTGCTTTCTCAGTTTCGCCAATTTGTAGAGCGGCGCGGGCGTGAGGCTTTTAAAGTGACTCCGATGCCACAAGAAGCCACTGGGCAATATTTGCTGATGGCTTATTTAGATTTGCTGGTACGGCAAATTGGCGGAGACTTATTTACGGAAATAGATACGGAAATAGATTCAGGAGAAGGGCGGATGGATTTGATTGTCGTTTATCGAGGGCATCGTTATGTGGTTGAAACCAAAATGTGGTATGGGCAGGCGAAATTTGATGAGGGCGTAGAGCAATTAGAGGGGTATTTGGAAACTGAGGGTGCAAGTGTCGGCTATTTAGTTGTGTTTCATGCTCGCCCCAATGTTTATGGCAAACTGACTTCGGAGCAATTGGAGTTTGTTATTGAGCGCGAAAAGAGCAAAATTCAGGTTTATTTTGTGCGCTTGGGCGACATAAAAGCTTAATTGTCCCTCATTGTCTGAAGCTTGATTTGAAAGGATTTAAAAGATTAGACTTGTCCGTCAATAAAAAATCAAATCATCAAAACCAGACCTGGCAGGTTGAAAAGAAAACCTGCCAGGTCAAAGTCACAACACTGCTACGGGTTTTGATTTTGACCTGGCAGGTTTGGGTTTAACCTGCCAGGTCTGGTTTTGACTTTTTATTTACGGACAAGTCTATTAACCTGATTATTAATAATCCTTACAATCTTTATAATCTTTTAAAATAAAGGTTCAGACTTGTTGTTTATTGGCATCAATCCACCTAGCAGAGACCAAAGGATAAAGCACTATGGAACGACAATATAAATTATTGATTGTAGATAATGAACCTGAAATACGGGACACTTATGGTAATTAATTGAGCTATATTCATGCGGTAATTTGATGCAGGAGTCTACGAAACAATAGGCTCTGCACCGCTAAAGACGTACTCAAAAATCTTGGTATCAATCTCATCGCCCATCTAGTACAACGGATTAGGGGAATAAACGGATTGAATAATGAAGATTATAACCCCAAAATGTTAATATTCCTTTCAACAAATTTCCAAATAAAAATCTAAATGTGCTAGCGTATGTTCTTTAGGGTCTATCTTGGCTCAATGGCAACAACTTGGGGATTATATTATCTATCGAAGGGAAAAACCGCTTTGATTAGGTTTTGACTTATCCATGCTTACCTATGATCGGTGTAGTTTATTAGGGGTGTTGCAAAATCAAAAACAATAACTACACGGATTACATTTAAGAATGGATAAGTCAAAACGAACGATTACTGAGGCTCAAAAGCCCCAAGATCAATAGCCCCGCCAACAATACGAGGATTACCGTCAAGATCAATCTCGTGTTTAGCGTTATAAATGGCGAGGAGCCAATCATTCATGTATTAAGTTAAAACATCCAAACCCTTTTGCTCAACCAGATCCAATAACTTTAGAGATGCCCCGTTAGGTTTCTTTCGGCCAGACTCCCACTTTTGCACAGTGGATGGGCTGGTATTTAAATACGCGGCAAACACAGACTGACTCACTTCGTTTTTTAAACGTATCAACTTGATTTGGTTCGCGCTGTATTTTTTGACTGGCGGTAAGCACAAGGATTCAATTTCTCGCAGCGTTTTCTGCTTCATAGCACCTGCTTCATGCAATCCAAGCGCGGTTTCATGCACTACTTCAAGGATTGATTTATTCATCGTTGTTTACCTCTATTAACTTTTTTTGCTCAACCAATTTTTTCAATGTGGCACTATCATATCCTAATAAATCAGCGGCTAATATTTGCAAGGCTTCCAGTTCTGTCGCACTAAGATTAGCTTGCTTATTTTTAGCGAAGCCGTAAATAAAAAACGCTTTTTCTTCGATTCGATAAGCAATAATACTACGCGCACCACCACGTTTCCCTCTACCCGGTAAAGGAATCCGTTTCTTTACAACATGACCACCAAGATCGGCATCTATCAAGCCATCCTCCATTTCTGCAACCGCTGCTCTCAACGTGCTATCCGCAAGTTTTTCTTTTTTAGCCCATTTGTTAAACCAACGATTTTTGAATATTTGCATGTTATGTCTCAATGTCAAAATTATAAAAGAAAGAATTAAATAATTTACAGAATTAATTGTTTTATTTTCTTGGTTTTATTTCTGAAGAAACTACAAGGATTATATTATCTATCAAAGGGAAAAATCGCTTTGATTATGTTTTGACTTATCCATTCTTAAATGTAATCCTTGTAGTTTATTAGGGGTGTTGCAAAATAAAAAACAATAATTACACGGATTACATTTAAGAAAGGATAAGTCAAAACAAAAGATTACGGAGTACAACAAGGATAAACCGCTCGCTTTTTTGTTAGCTTTCAAATGAGACATGCTAATAAAATTAATTTTAACCCCATCAATAACATCAATCGTTCTGTCAGCGTAGCATTCTTCAAAACTTACGCCAGATATGGTATTTAAAATTTCAAGTCTATGAAGTTTGGACGATCTCGCCGATTATATCAATCGTATCAGGCACCGTCACCGCTGCATAACCTCTCTTGAGCCACTTGCGCCCGCGCATACGGTGTCAAATCAAGCACAAAACCTGATGGCGTTAAAAAAAATTTCATCGTTATTTTACTAACCAATGCTAAAGAGGCGCTTGAAGGTCGTTCTCAGTCTAATGAATCAGGGAGCAGACACTTTTCTAGCAAGAAAAATTAGTGTATTACTGTTTTAATTCTTAGCTTTCCATTTTGAAATACGCAAAATTTATATGGAAGTTGAATAGAATATTTGGCTAAAATTTCAGCTATCACTTGCACTTTTTCTGAACCAGTTGCCTCTTCTAGTCGTAGCAATAATATTCCACTGTGTTCCATGCAGGAGTGATAAACCAATTCGCCAAAATCTTTATCCATCGTGATAACCATTCGATTTTCCAAAACGGCAAAACGAATAATATCTTGGTCTGACATTCGACAGTCTATGTCTCTTACTGTTTTCGTATCGTAACCCTGCGTTTGCAAATAACGTTCAACTTGTTTGCCAACGCCGACATCTACCAGAAACTTTAATTGAGCTATATTCATGCGGTAATTTCGATAGGTAATACTTGTTCTTGAGTAACGAGCGAAGCTGTGTACATAAACACAGCTTGAAAATCTTCTGGCTCCAGTTCTGGATAATCTGCCAATAATTCTTGTTCAGATACGCCACCCGCCAAAGCGAGTAAAATCTGCTCTAAGGTGATTCTCATGCCTCGAATCGTTGGCTTACCCAACATTACTTGAGGATTGATTGTTATTCTTGATAATAAGTTTTCGTTTTTGAGCATAAGCCTTTTCAATGATAAGTAGTAAGGGCTAACAATTAAAAATATCTGTGCTAATTATGTCGCCACTGAATGGATGCAGGCGCCTACGAAACAACCGTTGGCTCAATGGCAACAACGGTGGCTCATGAGTTTAGCCAACCAATCCTTATGATTCGCGCCGCAACCAGTGCCAAATACAATACCATTAAGTTAAGTCCCCAAATCAGACCTGCCAGGTATCCAAAACCTGGCAGGTCGTTGTAAACTCAATAAAAAATTAACCTGACAGGTTTTTGACACCTGTCAGGTTTGTCTTAACTTAATGGCATTGGTGCCAAATAGGATTTTGGCTTTATTGAAGTGATTTTTTTCTCGAAGGCGAAATGAAAAATGCCTCTTTTATATCTAAACCAAAAAAATTCTTATCATGTATTTCAGCAATTTTCTTTCCGACTGGCAGAAATTGATTTATTGCTGATAAAGCTTCGTTGTCTTGGTTTATAACGACAACACGAGATAAGGATATAAGTTCTTCCTTATTGAGTTTAGTCGTCAATTGTTCGGTAATGATTTTTAATGCTTGTTGTTTATTGGCATCAATCCACCTAGCAGAGACCAAAACGTCCCATTTACCCGGCGAGCCATCTCTGAGAAATAAGGCAAAAAGTTTAAATTCCCCCTTTTGATTGGCAAGGTACTTTTCAATTTTAAGCATTTTCTGATTTAATTTATTCATAGTACTTTTATTAAGTTTTTAGTAGCATTTATCATATTATAAGCGTCAGCTTCTGAAACTGATCCTATAGGCTCATATCTTGCCTCTGGATTCCAATTTGCGACATTTGACCAGTCACCAAAAAAAATTGTTTTTATCTTTTCTTCTATCCCTGATAAATGTAATAAAACATCCAAATCATGCGTTTTAAAACTTCTATAGTTTGCAAATTCTTTGTTTGTTGAAGGATAGCCAGACCATTTTAAGGTTCGACAAATTCTCGCTTTGAGTCCCAATTCTAAGGCATAACCACAAATATAAGCCGCACCATCATAACGTTTTGCACTTAATAAAACTTCAGCATCTTTTATTCTTGCTCTAGCAATCTTTTTAAGTTCGGTTCTTGTAATCATCTTTTAAGATAAAGTTAGCTTATTGAATTTAGCGGAGTACAGCGGATGTGGATAGGGTTTATCCGTTGTGATGTTGTCATCCGCTGTACTAATTGTCTATTCTAAAATCCTGTCAATCCTGATTCAGACAATAGACAATCAATAAATACACCTACTGAACCTCAAAAGCCCCAAGATCAATAGCCCCGCCAACAAGACGAGGTTTACCGTCAAGATCAATCTCGTGTTCAGCGTGCTAAATTTCTTTGTTAGCTACAAAATGTCCAAGATAAATCTTGGACTCCTAACTAATTTTTGTAAATTCTGCTAAAATAAGTTTCGCTTTTTACATTGACGCAAGTGCAAGAATTGATGAGTCAATATACAACCGAAACGGGACAAATTTTTGAAAACTGAGATTTAAGAAAGGATAAGTCAAAACAAAAGATTACGGGCCCAGCCATTGATTCCTGATGTGATAAGGATTATAGGAGTCCAAGATTTATCTTGGATGTCCAAGATAAATCTTGGACTCCTCTAAAGCCGCGTTCGCCACAATAAGACTGTTATAATGATCGCCGAAGCGAGGCACCAAGCGCAGGTGGCACCGATTACAAAGGGTTCCAGGAAGGTTAAGTAAATGGAAAATAAGGTTCCGGATAGAGTTAGGGTAAACAGGGCTAAACGTCCTCTATTTGCTAGTTTTCCTGAGCTGTAATGGGCAATGCTCCATGTTAATAGGATGGCGAGATAAGCGATAACGCCGAGTACGCTGAGGGGAATTACGCCGAATAAATGGGCGTATTCACTTTGTTGTACTGTATTGCAGTCGCCGATTGGTCCACATACGGCGGCGATTTGAGCCTTTTCTATGTAAAGCATGTAAGCGGCCACTGCGAGGCCCAATAAGGACAATAAAGGTATAATCCAATCTGGCGCTAGGGGTTGCGGATTCTGCTTGAGGCGCACAAAGGTATGTAATACTACGATGAGCATACCGATAAGTACGATGATAGCCAGCCCGTTACCGATAGGATCACGCGCCAGTTTTTCACTGAGCGTTCCTGCCTGGGATGGCGGCACTGCTCTGCCTTCGCTTGCCAGCCCAAGCGTCAAGCCTGGGATTGGCGGCCAATCTATACCGCCTTGAGCTAAGAAACTTTCAATCAACTCTGGAAACAGCGTCGGTATTTCATTAGAGCCTACTAATATTTGGTTGCCAACAATCAGGGTTGGTACTCCAATACGATCATCAGGGATATGGAAATGCTTGATTGCGGCCTGATACAGGGCCTGTCCATCAGCTTGCTGGGTGTTCACAACAACGATGCGTAACTGTTCACCATACTTTTTGTGGAGCGGAGGAATATCCTCCGAGAGGACCTTGTGGCAATGGGGACAGGCAGGCGAATAAAACAGTAGAGCATGCACGATAGGTGCCTGTGCATTGAGAGAAAAACTCTGTAGCATGCTAGTAATGAGTATTGCCCAAATAAAATTTATTCCGTTTGGTTTGCGTCGCTTGTTCATTTTTCGTTCCAAAAATATACCATTTTACTATAAATGAGTCTGTGTGTGGCCCAAGATAAATCTTGGTCTCTAAAATACCGTCAAACACATCCATGCACGGCGGGGTGTTTGATGAGTCAATGCCTTTATGATAAACCAGAAAGCTAGGTGATAACGTTACGGAGCAGGTTGCAAACCTGCTCCGGCAAGACTCCGAATACTAGCGATAATTTTGCTTTTTGTTTATTTAAAACCATCAAAAAAAAATTTCAGTATTCCTACTATTTGACTACCATTACCGAAATTGTATAAATAACTATCTATAGTCGCTATGTTGTCCTTTAGTGATAAAAACTGCCATAATGCTCCATCAGTAACTACGCCATATACAGTAGGAATGTTGTTACTTTCTTTTTCATTAAATATTCTAGCTGCTTCCATTTCAGCTATACATTGAGCAAGTCCACTACCTAAGTCTGATTTTTTAGCTTCAACTAATACTGCAACAGGTGATGTTATATATAGCTGATTATCACTATTGCTTATTATGCCGTCAGGATTACCTGTTAGCCCTTTGCTACTGTCAACATTGAAGGTATTTTCCAAGAAAAAGCTTATATTAATATGCTGGTTTAATTCCATTAAGACATGATCGACTATTAAAGCTTGTCTTGAGCTTTCTGTATTTATTCTAATGGCTTTAATATAAGCCATCTTCATAGTATCAATAAACCATTGAGTCAATTCAACAGGTTTAACATCAATATATAACTCACTCTCAGCTTTTATTATTATCCCTAATTCTTTATTAATTTGATCTAGTGTTTTAAAATCACTATAGGACATTATTTTAACCTTTATATAATTAAGCCTTTTTTCGGAGTCCAAGATAAATCTTGGACTCCTTTAAACCGTTTATTTAAGTGCTTTACTTTCTTGTAAACGTTTTTCAGCTAAATTGGCTGTTACTGTGCCGGGATAAGTTTCTATCACTTGCTGAAAAATAGCGCGTGCGGTTGCGTAGTCTTTCTTTTCGTAATAGATATAGCCGATTTTCAATAGTGCATCAGGCTGTTTAAGGCTGTTTGGATATTTTTCTAGCAGGGTGCTGAAAGCGGTTAGGGCTAAGTTGATTTTTTTCTGGCTATAATACATTTGAGCCAGCCAATATTGGGCTTCATATGCTTTATTGCTTTGTGGATAGAGCCCTAAGAATTTTTTCAATTCGGCAATGGCACTGTCATAACGACCCGTTTGAACCAGTTCAAATATCTGTTGATAGGCTTGTTTCTCTTTGTGGTCCGTAAACGCTGGTTTCTGTGGTTCAGGGGAG
This sequence comes from Pseudomonadota bacterium, assembly GCA_039714115.1. Taxonomy (GTDB): domain Bacteria; phylum Pseudomonadota; class Gammaproteobacteria; order Beggiatoales; family Beggiatoaceae; genus Thiomargarita. The sequence continues at coordinate 11,073 of JBDLJY010000043.1, forward strand.
GCTGGAGTCTGCGTGTGAGATGGTGGTGGTGTGGTGACCTTTTTAGCGAGGGGTTGTTGTATTTCGCGCAAGCGATTATCTAATTCCAACTTCATCTCTTTTTGCAATTTTGTCACCCATTCTAAATGGTGGTTCAGCACTTCTATTTGGCCCTGTAAGCTTTGTATATCTTTTTGCAGTTCAGACATTTTAAGGGCCTGAGCCAACACTTTTCGCCTTAACTGTGCATTCTGTTTTTTCTGAACCAACAGTGTTTGCCTTAATTGAGCGTTCTGTTGTTCTAGGTAAGTTAAACGTGCGGGCACGTCTGCGGCGGCTACCAGCAGTGGTAGCATCAGGGTGCTGATACTTATTAATCTGATGTGTAACATGTCAAGTTCCTCAGATATGCGGGGTTTGGGCAACCCCGCAAATCTTTTTTTAAGGATAGACTAACTCAACTCGGCGGTTAAGTTGCCAGGCCTCTTCGTTATGCTCTAGTGCGTCGGGTCGTTCTTCACCATAGCTTAGGGTCACCAATTGGTTTTCAAAAGCACCTAAAATGAGCAACATTTCTTTGGCCGCTTCGACACGCCGTTCACCTAAGGCCAAATTATATTCGCGTGATCCCCGCTCATCGGCATGCCCTTCTAAGCGGACATAGGCATCGGGATGGCGGGTAATATAAGCCGCATGTTTTTCAAGTATGGCCTGAGATTCAGGTCTGATCTTGCTCTTATCATAGTTAAAGTAGATGATCCGCATACTAGGGATTTTACTACCGAGGCCGTTATTACCACGAATGTCGCTCCGATTTCCTCCTATTGGATTGCCAAATGAGTCACAGGGGGGATTCGCGCAAGGAACTGCCTGTGTCATTGCCCCCTCACCCAAAATAGGGGTAGGGGGGGTCTTTTTATTACCCACGCTTTGTTTTCCTGTATCTTTGTTAGTAGTCGCGCATCCCGCTAACACGAGTATCGCTAATATCAGCACTAAATCACGCCATTTCATCATTGAAAATGCTCCTTTATTTATGGGTTGATAAGGAATGAATGCCAATGCAAGGCTAATGCCAAGTTGCCAGAGCTACGGGGTCTGTAGGTCAATGTCATTAAGTTAAGCTTAAATTGTTGATTTTATGATAAATGTTTGAAACGTTGCGGACTGGGTTGCAAACCCCGTCCGGGACAGGCTTAATGGCATTATTCTTTGGTAGCAACTTGGGTTATTTATTAAAAAAGGGCGACCAAGCAGGCTCTCGCACTTCTCCGCCCACATCCTCTGCCAAACGTTGACGCACCCGCCCATCTATGGATACCGCCGCCAGGGATGGGCCTGTCGTATAGAGAATCATGCCGCCATTGGGTGCGAAACTAGGCGATTCGTCTAAGGTTGTTTGGGTGAGCCTTTTTAATTGTCCGCTTTGTAAGTTTAACACTGCAATCTGATATCCATTACCTCCGTTATGCAGCAAAGCGAGTTGATGTCCATCGGGAGAAAAACGTGGACGTGCATTATATTTGCCCTGAAAGGTTAAACGCTGTGCCTTGCCACCATTGGCCGATATGCGATAAATTTGTGGTTGACCTCCGCGATCTGAAGTGAATACCAGAGATTTTCCATCGGGTGACCATTCTGGCTCTGTGTCAATTGCGGGATTACGAGTCAAGCGGGTTAAGGCACGATTTTGCAATTTCATAACGTAGATTTCAGGGTTGCCATCTTTGGATAATGTCAAGGCTAATCGTTTTCCATCCGGTGACCATGCTGGGGCTGTATTGAGGCCGGGCTTGTCTGAGATGCGAGTGCGCCGCCCTGTGCGGAGCTCTTGTATATAGACGGCCATCTGTTTAGTCCTTTGGGTGCTATCATAAGTCACGTAGGCAATGCGTCGCCCGTCTGGTGACCAACTGGGTGAAAAAATAGGTTCGCTGGTTTTTAACATCAAACGTGGATTGGCACCGTCTGCGTCGGCAACATATAGGTGATATTGCTTTTGTTTGCCCCTACCTCGCAAGGTGACATAAACAATTTGGGTACTAAATACCCCTCGTTCTCCTGTCAATGCCTTGTAAATCTCATCACTGATTTGATGAGCAACTTCCCGTAGCGATTGAGTGTCGGTATAGCGGAGCCTGAGCATCGCTTGGCCTTTCACCACGTCAAATAGTTCAAATTCAACAGTGTAGCTATTTTGGATATTGCTGGTAATACGTCCTATCACTAAATGTGGCATCCCGACTGCTTGCCAAAGTGAATAGTTGATTTGATTGGAGTCAGACGGTTGTTGCGGTAAGCTGTGTACTGGCTTGATGGTAAAGCGCCCACTGCGATGGAGATCATCGGAGACAATCTTGGCTATGTCTTGGGGCGGTGCTGATATACCGGTTTGTAATCCAAAGGGGACTATGGCAATGGGTTGCCCGCCTTCTTCTGTGCCTCCAATGATTTCGATGTTTAAAATGGCATGGGCATGGTTAAGTAATGCTAAATAGCTTAATAGACATAAAATTATGGTACGCATGGCTTTTTTTAGTCGTTAGTTGGGCTTAAATGTAAAAGAAAAATGTCTAAAGTCATCAAATACATCATAAGAAATAGAAAACGGTGAAGCATCATAAACTGCTTTGATGGCTGATATGTCAAAAACACTGTTGCCACTGCTAGTTATGATTTTAGCCGTTTTAACAGCCCCCCCCGGTTTCAAATGTATCTCTATCTGACAGGACAAGCCGCTGTAATGACCACGAGGACGTATCCAGTTTTGAAGGACTTGTGCTTTAATACGGGCTGCAACCTGTCGAATCTTATCGGTTTTTTCTGCTTTATAACGCGCCGCTGCTTGACGCTTTTCCTCGGCTAATTGACGCGCTCGCTCTTCGGCTTTACGTCTCTTTTCGGCTTTACGTCGCTCTTCGGCTTTACGTTTCGCCTCGGCTTTACGTCTCTCTTCGGCTTTACGTTTTTTATCGGCTTTACGTTTCGCCTCGGCTTTACGTTTCTCCTCGGCTTTACGTTTTTTATCGGCTTTACGTCTCTCCTCGGCTTTACGTTTTTTATCGGCTTTACGTCTCTCCTCGGCTTTACGTCTCTCCTCGGCTTTACGTTTTTCCTCGGCTTTACGTCTCTTCTCGGCTTTACGTTTTTCCTCGGCTTTACGTTTTTCCTCGGCCTGACGCTTAGCTTCTTCTTTTCGTTTTCTTTCGCGAGCTTTTTCCAATGCCTCTTGTTTTAAATGCTCTTGCTCGGCCTTTTTGCGTTCAAGCTCAAAGGCAGCTCGCAATTGACTTTCATCGACAGCCACCGCTTGCATAATATTCTCAGGCGCCGGTGACACTTGGCGTTGCTCTCTCCGTTCCATATTGAAAAAAACTATCACTCCCAACAGCAGGGCGTGGAGAATGAGCGCGCCGATAAATGAAATGGATTTCTCCCACAGTTCACGCATGTTAATAAATAGAAATAAAAATATGCTATCACAGATAGCTAGGAGTCCAAGATTTATCTTGGACGTCTCGCGTCAGTTATCAAGCGGATTCGTCAGTAAGCCGACTTTTTCTACACCCGCTTTTTGTAACAACGACACGATTTCGACAACTGTTCCATAAGCCGCCCGATTATCCCCTTTGACTAACACTTGCGAATTTTGGGGTAAAGCTGTTACACGGGCACGCAATGTCTCCATCGTTAGTGATTGTTCATCTTCATCTAAAAACACCCGCCCCTGTGCATCGACGGTGACAATCACAAATTTGGTTTGTTGCTCAGGAACAACGGTTTCTGCTTGTGTAACCGAGGGCAATTCTACTTCTACACTTCGATTTAACAAGGGCGATGTGATCATAAAAATTATTAACAGCACTAACATCACATCAATATAGGGTACAACATTCATATCAGAAAGACGACGACGGCGGCGGCGATATTGTAACATGTTATCAGTTATCAGTTATTAGTATCTTACGGACGGGGTTGCATTAAATTAAAAACCCCGTCCGGCACAAATCCTTAGTACGATGTTACGCTAGTGACATGGGCTTGACGTTGCAAAATACTCGTGAATTCATCTAAAAATGTGTCATAGCGAGTGGTTAAACGATCAACATTATCGACGTAAGAATTATATGCCATAACGGCTGGTATTGCAGCAAACAATCCCATTGCTGTGGCAATCAATGCCTCAGAAATGCCCGGGGCTACCATGGCTAAAGTCGCTTGTTGTACTCCGCCCAATGCTTGAAATGAATTCATAATCCCCCACACGGTGCCAAACAATCCGATATAGGGACTGACTGAGCCGACGGTTGCCAGTACCGCTAAATGGGTATCCAATTGATCTATTTCTCGATGCAGTACCACGCGCATAGCACGTTGTGAGCTTTCCTGCAAAGCACTGGGAGTGATATTAGGTTGTTTACGCAGTCTCACAAATTCCATATAACCGGTGGTAAAAATCTTTGCTATGCCCATCGGCTCTTCATGTTGATTACGAATGCTAGTGTATAAGGCATTCAAATCTTTACCTTTCCAAAAGCTGCTTTCAAAATCATCCGCTGCCCGGCGAGCATTTTTCAAAAAACTACTTTTATGCAGAATCAGCGTCCATGAATAGAGAGAAATCAGTGATAACAACAACATAACCAGTTGCACGAGCAAACTGGCTTCAAGTACTAAATGTATTAATGATAATTCTTCTGCCATTTTATCAGTTATCAGTTATAAAATAATTCATTAAAATTTTTGTAATGCTTTAAGAATGTCTGGTGGAAACTGTTGGGGGCGCTGGTTGTTGACATTGAGCGCGGCGACTTTAACAACCGCTGTACATAAAATCTCTGTGTCGCGCAGCACTTGTTGCGCCATTGTCATGCTGACTTTGCCCCTTTGAGTGACGCGGGTTTTAATATGCAGTAAGTCATTGAATAATGCTGGCTTTAAATATTCAATGGAAATTTTTCGTACCACAATTATTAGTTTATGTTGCTGTTTCAATTGCGTTTGTTCAAAACCCATGTCACGCAACCATTCAGTGCGGGCGCGTTCCATAAATTTCAAATAATTTGCATAATAGACAATACCGGCTGCGTCGCTGTCTTCATGGTAAACGCGAATTGGCCAAATAAATTCATTCATTATCTCTCCTTTAATTAAATTTTGCTAGCAGCCTGTCGGATTAATCAAAGTCAAAACAAGACCTGCCAGGTTAAAACCAAACCTGGCAGGTCAAAGGCACAACCATACTTGATTTTGACTTTGATTTTTGTTTTGACTTTGACCTGGCAGGTTTTCTTTTCAACCTGCCAGGTCTTGGACTCCTATTTTCTGAGAAAAAAACTTCCATGTCCATACTTATTTTATCTCCTGATGTTATTACTGAACGCATGGCTGGGCCAGCCATTCGCTATTGGGAATTTGCGAAGGCTTTGGCGCCCTTGTCTAAGATCACTTTAGCTGCACCTAATCTGATACCAGAATCCTTGCAACAAGCCACCCAAGCTCGTTTGATACAACACTCGCCAGAAAATATTGCTGATCTGGCGAGTCTCCATGATATTATCATTTTTCAGGGCCACCTTCTTGATTGTTATCCGGTGCTCCGTCAGAGTGAGAAAATTTTAATAGCCGATTTATATGATCCTGTGCCTTTAGAAAGTTTAGAACAACACTCGGGTGACATGCAGATAATCGCAGAGCAAGTACGCATGATGAATACTCAAATCAAGCGGGCTGATTATTTTTTGTGTGCCAGTGAGCGCCAACGCGATTTATGGTTAGGTCATCTGCTAGCCTTGGGGCGTATTAATCCTTTGACCATTAATCAGATTCAACAGCGCGTGATCACGGTGCCTTTTGGTGTACCAGATACCGCGCCACAGCGAGATGGTGCTGGTTTGCGGCAAACACTTGATAATGGTGCGGGATTGGTTTTATTATGGGGCGGTGGTATTTGGGAATGGTTTGATCCGCTAACCTTAATCCGTGCCATTCATCGCTTGTTGCCCCGCTATCCTGATTTAAGGTTAGTTTTTTTAGGCACCCAACATCCTAATCCGGCGATTGATAGTATGCCAATGCAACACCGTGCTCAAGCCTTGGCGCATGATTTAGGTTTATATGGCAGGCAAGTCATTTTTCAAAGCGGCTGGGTGCCTTATGACTGCCTACATAATTATTTACTCGATGCTGATGTGGGAGTCAGTGCCCATCTGGATACCTTGGAAACCCATTTTTCTTTTCGTACCCGTCTTCTTTATTATTTATGGGCGGGAAAACCGATTATCACGACGCAAGGTGATGTTCTGGCTGACGAGATTGCTCGGATGAAGGCGGGCATTGTGGTGAATCCAGGAGACGTGGAGGCTTGGATTGCGGCTATTGATAAATTGCACAATCCCGATTATTATGCGGGCTATGTAGAGGGGGTTAAAGCCTTGGCGCAAGAGTATCGCTGGTCAATCGTGACTCAGGCTTTGTTGGCTTGTTGTAGTAATGCTAGTCGTTCTCCTGATATGATTTTAGAAAATGGTTTAAGAAAATCGGTTGTGTGGGATTGCGAACATGAGTACACCGTTGTAAGTGAGCAGTTGGAGACTTGCAAACATGAGTACAATGTTGTAAGTGAGCAGTTGGAGACTTGCAAACATGAGTACAATGCTGTCAGTGAGCAGTTGGATATTATGGCGCATTCCATTTCTATGCGAGTGACTGCCCCATTGCGGACATTACGGCGGTGGCTGATGTCCATTGGCTGAAGGTTGCTGGTATAAATTCCATTTGACTTGATATTTTAAATTGAGTATTCTGTGTGTCACGGACAATGTTTGGATTGAAAGATAAAACTCTTACATTTAGCAGTGCGCTTAAATGCTAACACGCCTGCGTACAAAGCTGCACTTTGCACACAGATGTTGGGCTGTTAGCCTCGCTCCGTTATTAATTTTGTGTGTGCTAACTAATATTTTGAAATTGTCTCTTGACAATTCCAAATGGCTTGTATATTATCATCAGCATAAAAATTTAGATTTGTGCGATAATAGGAGTCCAAGATTTATCTTGGACGTCCAAGATAAATCTTGGACTCCTACCAGACAGATTATTTTTTAATATAAGGAGAACTGCATTATAATGAAACCGCTAATGAAGCTTGCAGCAACCGCTGCGATGGCACTCAGCATAGGGGTGCTACCGCAAGCGAATGCAGAAATAACGCTTAAGTCCAATGGACTGGGTGATGCCCTCATTTTTCCTGTTTTTTGGGGTCATCCTGGGGTTGACAATTATTTCACCATTAGTAACCGTTCTAGCAAGTGGATACAAGCCCACCTTCGTTTTCGGAACGGTACATGGTGTGGTGAACAACTTGACTTTGATGTCATTTTCTCGCCGGGGGATGTGTTAGTGTTCCGCGTTGCGGATGTGGATGGTGATGGCTATTGGGAAATTGATCAAAGTTTGGATCCTCATAACTTTGCATACACGGGTATCGGTGGCAGTTGTGGGCCTGATACTGATAAGGGGCCAGATAATTCTGCTTCAGAGCTTCCCGGTAGTGCAACTGAGATGTGTATGAATCAAAGTGATCTGTTAATACCCAATGCAACTGATAATCTTGATAATGGACTGCTTGATCATGCCCGTAACATGGGTTATCTCGAAGTCTTCGCTGAGGGTGTATTTGAGGGTATGACCCATGAGATAATGGCGGATTTGACGAATCCTGAGAATGCTGGTGAACGTGCCCCTCAAGGTCAACGACAAGTTGGTAATAAGCTGGGTACCAGTCTTTGGTCATGGACTGATGCTGGGAATGGCTACGCTGTCAGCAGAAGAGCGTCAGATGTGGGTAACTGGTTGAGTGGCTCTGCTTTTATTACTGTGGCGGGTTCGGGCATGGGTATTGCCTACAACGCTGAAGCATTCGAGAATTTCCGTACTAGCCACCATCAACATCGTATTGATAACTATCCACATGATAGTGGGGTCATTATTCATGATGAGAACTCTATCGGGCAACCTCACGGCCCCAGTCCGTTTGGCGACTACTTGTATGGTTTTAAAAATGAAGATCGCGATGATGAAAAGCGTATCTCTTTTAACAATACTTGGGGACCCACCATAGCGGATGGTGATGATTACAATGCACCAAATGGCTGCTCGTTTAGCTCTACCAACCCTGATATTGATAACTGGGATAATGAATGGAATGATCCTAATTTTCCTCCGTTTGCAAATAGTATTTGTGAGGTGGAGACAGCCATTCGTGCTGGGGGGCAATTTTATACCAGTTTCTACTTTGCAGGCGAACAATATAACAATGCAACTCTGAGCAGTTTTTATTTTGCCGTTTTCCCAACGAAGTTTTTTGCTGGGGAACGTGACAACCTGTACGGTCAATCTACCCGTTCTGGTTATTTAGGGAAAGCAGTTAATCAACTGCTGATCGAAGGAAAGCCCACATATAATGAAATCTGGGATCATGAAGAACGTCCGGGTAGGGGTAGTGGTCAGCCTGATCCAACGGCTGACTGCATAATATCACCTTGTATAGCAGATGATGAGCCGCCTCCACCAAAGAAGATGACATTGGCACAATGTGTGTCAGTCTATACTGTTGATTTTATAAAGGAGTTTAATGAGAAGTCAGCGAGCTTCACGCAAGGAAAAGTTATTATTGGATGCGATGAGACGTTTGGAAAGGCTTGCGATCCAAAGAACAACCTTTTCGGAAACGCGAAGCGGTTTCCAACCTGGCCGTTCTTAGGTTATACGTTTGAAATGGACGGTTATGGCATTGGACAATGGAGAAATATGCAACATTAATTGAGAGTGTGTGAGTTCAATTTGATGCCGCCGTTGTTGCCACAAACAATGTTCCAGACCTTTGATGTTTTGAAAACATCAAAGGTTTTTTTTTATTCTCTACCCTACATTTCTAATCAATGCCATATCGTGCCGCCTAGTTTTGGCAACCCATCAAACAACTTTATTACGCCAAACAACTTCAAGATCGGCGGGTCTTAATAATACGGGTGTCATTTGGTATGATAATTGCAAGGGTACACATACGTCTTGTACAGTGAAATTCGCAGCACCATTAGGTGGTGGGTGTTTGTAGGGGCAATCCTTTATGGTTGCCCGCCACGATATGGCATTGGGACATACTATGTGTCGTCTTAGCTACGGGTTGCCAAAACAAAGGAAGAATTTATTTATGTCATTGATTATAAATTTCTCTCGAAACGGGCTCTTGTTAGTTTTCCTATATGTATTATTGAGTTCTGTTAGCTATGCAAATTTTAATATCAAGCATTGTTATGATTGTGGCAATGTGTTGGTAGGTGCTGCCTTTTTTCAACCAAATGTTATCAAATGGGGGACTAATGGTTCTTCTGCTGCTATTCTTCTTGAGGCAGGTGGTAACTTCGGTTTTTCAGGTGATTCTGCCTATCTGTCTGAGACGGACCCAAATAAGTGGCTTCATAAGTCTACCTATGACTTGGCTATAGATGCCGGTTATTTTTCCCCCCCCCCAATGGGACATTACTTTGCACCTGATAAAGAAGGGAATTTAGAAAGCCCAAACCGTTATATTGCTCTACTAGATAGTCCAAATGATGTGGTAAGGGGGGTAACTGTACGGGGAACAGGCATTGCAGATGATGAGGATAATCCTGCGATTACTTTGGAGGTTAAGGCGGTTCAAGAAACCTTGGATCAAACCGGCTGTTTCGATGGAACAGCCCAGTGTCAAGAAGTGCTTGATGAGAATGATGGGAGAAAACTAATCCGAATTGAGGAGGCACATCCCGTAGCGTGTGCAGATGGAACAACCGCCCAGTGTCAAGAAGTCGAAATGCTTGATAACCGTCATCTGGTTTTTACCATTACCCCAAGGCTTGATTCAGCAAAAGTGCCTGCTGGGGTAAAGCCTGTCAAGCATGTTTTTATAGACTTGATTTTTGATGACGAAAATACGCAATGTAAAAGTATGCGGCAGCAGTCCTTTGAAACTAAAAATCTTACGCCAAACAATTTCAATGATATAAATCAGTATTATCATTATATGGGTACAGGAGGCCCATGGTTTACGAATGCCGCTTGTGGTTTTTCAGTTCCTTTTCTAGTCAGTGTCAATAAGCCGTTTCAAATTCAAACCAGGAATCAGCGTCTCACGGAAGATGGCTATGCCAAAATCACCTTTGCTGTGCGGGGGCATTATGATCGCGAACATCCAGAATATTGGCCGGGGAGCCAACCCACTTTTCGCCTGAAAACACAGGGTAAACTAATTGTAAATGTTAAAGGTGAGGGAAAAATTAGCAGTGAGCAGGTGGGGATTGATGGGTGTATATTAGAATGTACCGCTCAATTTCCAAGCGGTGAAGTACAACTGATTCCCGATCCTAATAATAGGGATGTCATTTGGGGTGAGAATTGCCCTGAAGGTAAAGCGAATGTTGTCACTGGTCAATATGATACGTCTTGTACAGTGGAATTTGGATCATTAGGTGGTGGGTGGAAATTCAAGCCAGATCCCACTTATCAGGAAGAAGACGTTATTGAATCAAATGCCAAATTTTACGGAGCACTCATAGAAAATCATCAGCGTTTAGCCAATGGCGGCGAATTCGCTGTTGGTACAGAAGTGGATATTGTGGCTACTGTTGAGCCTGCTGAACAACATGTCAATCGGTGGGCTCACCTGTTGTTGTTGGTTAACGATACGCTGTGGACAAAAAACGGCCAAAACTCTGATTTTTCTTGGACTTTCTGGGGTATTTTCGATAAGAACTTCGACTTCTCCAAGAATATCCCCGCCGACGCCGGCACTCGAAAGTTGTATAAGTCGTTTAATATTGATATTTTCAATGGTACATTCTCCCCTGATCTAGCGGGGACTTATGATGTGTTGGTAGGTTATCGTATTATTAATACAGGCGAAATTGTGTATAATCCAGAGCCTATTCATTTTACGGTTTTAGAATCAAGTACAACAGATTAACGGAATAAACTGATTTTTTTTTTTGGCTAGAAATCCGATTTTTTGAAAAAATCTGATTTCTTTAGTCTGAGTCCAAAATTACACATTTGTTATGAGGAAATTCATTATGAAAATGAAGTTAGCCATTGGCATTTATTTGAGTGCCAGCTTATTATTTAACATCAGTTTTGCTGAAACACCATCGACAGAAAAAGCTTCAGCGGTTGCCCCCGCGCTTGAAACAACTGCATCGACAGAAAAAGCACCAGCCGTTGCCTCCGTGCTTGAAACAGCCATCGCTAATTACATGAATGCTTGGCAAGCGCAAGATTTGAAAACCATGCGCGGTTATGAAAGTTGGGAAGGTGGGCAAGAATTAGGAGATGTCGAATACATCCAATCTTTTGATGCCCATTTCAGGCTTAGCAATTGGAAGGCAATTAAGACGGCGAATGTCGGCAATGATGAATACAAAGTCTGGATGTTAATGGATCATAGTCTGCCTAAACAGATAGCAGGTTTTTTACCACCCGGTAAAACGGTTCGCTCCACACGGTATCAATGGTGGAAAAAACAAGGCGACAAATTTGTGCATTTGTTTCATATTGAACGCAAAAGATTGATGGAACTTTTAGTTCCGAAGCAGCCGCCACAGGCTTCTACCCCAATGCCATTAAGTTAAGACAAACCTGACAGGTGTCAAAAACCTGTCAGGTTAATTTTTTATTGAGTTTACAACGTCATGGGTTTTGGATACCTGGCAGGTCTGATTTTGGGGCTTAACTTAATGGCATTGGGCTTCTACCCTCCCTCCGGTGCCCACAAGGACAAAAGCCATAAAAGATTACATAAGTTGTTCGTTTGATAAAGCATATTGCCCGCGTCGTATGCGAACCAACAAACCTTTTTTTGTTAAGACAGATAACATACTTCTGACTGCCCCAATTGTCCGGCCTAAATTGGCAGCTATTTTGGCAATAACACCACGCCCCCATGTTTGTATCTTGCTTACTGCATTTAACAAAGCTTGTCTTTTTGGAGTTATTTTTACCGCCTTTTCTATAGACTGCTGAAAATCCAACTCCATTTGATCTGCATAATAGATATCTTGAAGACGTTTATAAACCTCTCCCAATGAATCACCTAAGAGGATTATTTCTCCGTTTTCCAAACACAAATGGTATGTTTTTTTCTTTGGCTCTACCTCATAGAAACTTTTATAATAACCAATAACGCATGATTTGTTAAAATATTGCTGATATTCTTCAGTTAACCTATCATCTACAGAAAAGACTTTATCTGACATTTCACACCTTCCAGATTTAATGAATTTTTAGGGAAGCAAATACTATCAGTTCATGCTAAGCAGGTCAAGTATTTTTTTTCTTGTTCCCACGCAGCGTTTGAAACACAAGCCTAGAAATAAATTTCCAGGCTAAAAGCTCAAGTCACCTAAAGGTGACTAAACACCTACTGTATCACAAGCCTGGAAATCTTTTTTCTCGTTCCCACGCTCTGCGTCAATGCCATTAAGTTAAGACAAACCTGACAGGTGTCAAAAACCTGTCAGGTTAATTTTTTATTTAGTTTACAACGACCTGCCAGGTTTTGGATACTTGTCAGCCTGATTATGGAGGGTTTATCATACTGGCATTGACGCTCTGCGTGGGAATGCCTGCATTGGACGCTCTGCGTCCTACAAGTTAGCTATTTATCGTTACCTCGGTGCGTGGGACGCACCCTACACCCAAATGCCATATCGTGTCGGATAAAATCAAATTAAGGCTTACGCGATTTTAAGTCTATTTTCTTTCATTTCTGCCCTTATATTAAACTAATCTTTAAACGGAGCTAATATTTTGAGTCTAGTTTGACACTCTTTGAGTTTGAGAGCTAACAGTGAAGAGAGATTCATCCGTGAATCTGAATTTGAGCTATTTCGCACGTCGAAAGCTAAGAAAAAAGGGGCAACCGAGCACCTCTAATCCCTCACGAGGGCAACCACAAGGGATTGCCCCTACCTTTTTTCTAAGCTTTAGCCGCACAAACTAACTCAAATTTTAACGGAGCACCTTCTAAAGATTATTACTGCGTAAGGTTCCCACGCAGGCGCATGGGAACCAGAGAAGTATTTGCAAACCCCGTCCAGCACATCAATGCCAGTATGATAAACCCCTAAAATTCAGACCTGCCAGGTATCCAAAACCTGGCAGGTCGTTGTAAACTAAAGAAAAAATTAACATGACCGGTTTTTTACACCTGTCAGGTTTGTCTTAACTTAATGGCATTGCTCCAGCACATAGGCTTGTCTAAGCTAATAAAATCAAGGCTTGTGCGATTTTAAGTCGATTTTTAGATCAGCTTCATTTCTGCCCTTATATATAAACTAATCTTTAAACGGAGCTAATATTTTGATCCTCCGGTAGCAATTCTCCGATTGGTAGTAGTACAAATCAAGGCTTGCGTGATTTTAAGTTGATTTTAAAATAGAGGGTAAAATGGCTTAGCCCAATAAATTCAAGGCTTGTGGGTTAGTGTGAGGGCTTAGTCAACGCATTGATCGATTGGTAGGTTCATCTAAGCCAATAAATTCAAGGCTTGTGCGATTTTAAGTCGATTTTAAAATAGAGGCTAAAATGGCTTAGCCCAATAAATTCAAGGCTTATACGTTAGTGTGAGGGCTTAGTCAACGCATTGATCGATTGGTAGGCTTGTCTAAGCCAATAAAATCAAGGCTTGTGCGATTTTAAGTCGATTTTAAAATAGAGGCTAAAATGGCTTAGCCCAATAAATTCAAGGCTTATGCGTTAATGTGAGGTGCTCTGTCAACGCATTGCCTAATTAGTAGGTTTATCTAAGCCAATAAATTCAAGGCTTATACGTTAGTGTGAGGGCTTAGTCAACGCATTGATCGATTGGTAGGCTTGTCTAAGCCAATAAAATCAAGGCTTGTGCGATTTTAAGTCGATTTTAAAATAGAGGCTAAAATGGCTTAGCCCAATAAATTCAAGGCTTATGCGTTAATGTGAGGTGCTCTGTCAACGCATTGCCTAATTAGTAGGTTTATCTAAGCCAATAAATTCAAGGCTTATGCGTTAGTGTAAGGGCTTAGTCAACGCATTGATCGATTGGTAGGTTTGTCTAAGCTAATAAAATCAAGGCTTGCGCGATTTTAAGTCAATTTTAAAATTGAAGGTAAAATGGCTTAGCCCAATAAATTCAAGGCTTGTGGGTTAGTGTAAGGGCTTAGTCAACGCATTGAACGATTGGTAGGCTTGTCTAAGCCAATAAAATCAAGGCTTGTGCGATTTTAAGTCGATTTTCAGATCAGTTTCATTTCTGCCCTTATATTAAACTAATCTTTAAACGGAGCTAATATTTTGAGTCTCGTTTGACACTCTTTGAGTTTGAGAGCTAACATAATGGCATTGAGTTGCAAACTGGGGTGTTAAATTTTAAGCGATTTTGCGGTTTAGGCTTCCCCCTCCCTCCGGATCAGGTAAAATAGCTCACGGTGGGTAACTGCTCAATGCAACATTAAGAAGAACTGTATTATAATGAAATCGCTAATGAAGCTTGCAGCAACCGCAGCGATGGCACTCAGCATAGGAGTACTACCGCAAGCGAATGCAGAGATAAAATTAAAGTCCAATGGACTAGGTGATGCCCTCATTTTTCCGGTTTTTTGGGGCTATCCTGGTGTTGACAATTATTTCACCATCAGTAACCGTTCTAGTAAGTGGATACAAGCCCATCTTCGTTTTCGGAACGGTTGAGGCATAGTACCCTTTTCATTAACAAACTTTCATAAACATAAAATAATGGGGTTGTAAATAAGAAAGCGTACCTTATATAGTGCTGAGACGTATAACTGACCAAACCAAACAATGAAATATGTTAGCAGCAAACAAGCTAGTAAAATTTTGGGATTACATCCAAATACACTCAGAGCATACGCAGACAATGGAACAATTGAGTTTTATCGCACCGAGTCAGGCCAAAGGCGATACAACGTCGAAGCTTACCTCGGTCAACAAAAACAAAGCACCACCTTATGCTACTGTAGAGTTTCAAGCCCAAAACAGCGAGACGATCTCAAAAGACAAATCCAGTTCATGCGAGAACAGTATCCAGAAGCCGAAATCGTCAAAGATATTGGCAGCGGACTCAACTATAAGCGTCGTGGGCTTAAATCCATACTGGAACGAGCAATGCGCGGAGAACAACTCCAAGTTGTGGTTGCCCATAAAGACCGACTCGCAAGATTTGGATTTGAACTCATCGAGTGGATTATCCAAGAAAGCGGTGGAAGGGTCGTGGTTCTCAAGCAGACTAATTTATCCCCAGAGCAGGAGCTCACAAACGATCTTCTTAACATCCTCCATGTCTTCTCATGTCGGATGCACGGACTCAGAAACTATAGAACCCAAGTGCGTAAAGCCTTGTCGGAGCCAGAAGCAAAATAGGAAACAAAGGCGGAATGATTGTAGGTATTATGTGTTCAATGAAACCATTGAGTATATCCGCACTTGTGTCAACTTTTTTCCTACTGTGAAGGAGATAAAAACTGATTTGTTGAAACTTACAGCGAAGCGTTGCCAGACGTGCCATTAGATGGCCGATTGATTTATCAATATCATGAATGGTTTTTGTCCGTACCCCAAAAAGTAGAGAAACATGGAGTCGCTGACCAAGGGCGTGTGGTTGCTCTTGACCTAGGGGTGCGAACATTCCAGACGTTTTATTCTGAAACGAAGTAACGGAACGTTCATTTCTCGCCGGGCAAATTGGTTATGACGACTTTGGACGTATCCAACGTCTATGTTTCTATCTTGACGATTTAATTTATCGTACAAGTAAGGCGAAAAGTCAAGCCAAAAGACGCATGAAAATAGCCCAAGCCCGGATGAGAAAGAAGATTAAAAATCTTATCAAGGCAACGAAGTAACGGAGCTTGCGACGTTCAATTCACTTTAAGACAGCGCGTTTTTTAGTGGACACCTTTGATGTAGTTTTATTACCTACATTTGAAACTCGCCAAATGGCGAGTAAGTCTGGTCGCAAGCTACGTTCAAAAACCGTTAGGGCAATGTTGACTTGGGCCCATTATCAATTCAAGGTGCGTTTAAAAAATAAGGCACTTGAGTTTGGTAAAAAGGTGATTGATGTTTGCGAAGCTTATACCAGCAAAACCGTAAGTTGGACTGGCGAGTTAAAAAAAGTAGGTGAGTCAAGAGTAATAGAAGCTGGTGGTATAAAAATGGATCGTGATTTGAATGGTGCCAGAGGCATTTTTCTACGTTCATTAGTTGATTCACCAGCTTTGATGGCAATGTTGCCATAATGCGCTTGAGATGTTTTCAAGCTTTGAGAGATACCTCCCCTTCGGGGCATGTTAGCGAATGGAAACGTTTGTTAATAAAAAAGTATCGGTTGGTGTTAAATCGTGTTGGTTGGTTATTCCTACTAATAAATATATAGCCGTTTATTCACATCCAAATCAATGGGAAGCATTTAATGTTAAGCGCGATACTGAAGTGATTGATAAGGTGATGGACATTCATTTGCCTATTGCGAAGGTATTTTAAAGTAGGTAGGAGTCCAAAATTTATTTTGGAATAAACTGTTTTTAGAAATCCGATTTTTTCAAAAAATCGGATTTCTTATTTACCCTTTTTAATAAACAGCGATTTTATTCCTATTTTCAGATCAGCTTCATTTTGAGTCTTATATATTATATAAATTAAGGCTTGCGCGATTTTAAGTCGATTTTCAAATTGAAGGTAAAATGGCTTAGCCCAATAAATTCAAGGCTTATGCGTTAGTGTGAGGGCTTAGTCAACGCATTGATCGATTGGTAGGCTTATCTAAGCCAATAAAATCAAGGCTTGTGCGATTTTAAGTCGATTTT
>JBDLJY010000044.1:0-27861 GCA_039714115.1 Pseudomonadota bacterium
GTGTTGGAAGCCTTAGCAATATCGCTGAACGATATTAAGCAAGACCTTGCTATTGAAGGGAAATATGAAATCCTTGAGGCAGAACTTTTGTATGTCGAAGAGTCCACGATCAAGGATTATGGCGAAGGTTTTGTTCCTGCTTGGCATCTTATATTTAACTCTGATTTTCAAGGAAATGGTTCCTCTAGGAGACTTTACCACGTCTGGCTCGATGCAATAACAGGACAGTATATAAGCAAAACGCCTTACCCTCATCGTTAAGTTAATAGGAGTCCAAGATTCATCTTGGACTCCTCTAACGGTTTTTCCTTAACTTTATTAAAGGAGAGATAAAAAATGATTCCGCAAAACAGTGATAATCAGGCATCGGCAAAAACAGAAGCCGAAAAACCCCAATATGTCAAACCCGAGGTCATTGCGAGCTATAGTGAGCAAGCACTTGAAAAGGAATTTGCCAACGTGTATGGAGACAGCTTTGTTGATCTGTTTGGCTCATAGCCATGAATAAACGGGCTTGATGAGGCCAACCAGGGGCCCCTTGATTGATGACAGTCAAGGGGCTTTTTTTTAGCATAATTTTAGTTAGTTTTGAAAGGTAAAAATCATGGGATTCAAATGCGGAATTGTCGGCCTACCTAACGTAGGCAAATCCACTTTATTCAACGCGCTTACTAATGCCGAGATACAAGCAGAAAATTATCCATTTTGTACGATTGACCCCAATGTTGGCATTGTCCCCATGCCCGATGCCCGTTTAGACGTTTTAGCCAACATCGTCAAACCCAAAAAAATCATCCCCACCACCATGGAATTTGTGGACATTGCCGGCTTAGTGGCGGGCGCATCTAAAGGCGAAGGCTTAGGCAATAAATTTTTAGCCAACATCCGCGAAACCCAAGCCATTGCCCATGTTGTGCGCTGTTTTGAAGATGATGACGTAACGCATGTGGCTGGCAAAATCGATCCGCAGCGCGATATTGAAGTCATTAATACAGAATTAGCATTGGCAGACTTAGATACGGTCGATCGTGCCCTGCAACGAGCGACTAAAAATATCAGAAGTGGCAAAAAAGAGGGTTTGGCACAAAAACAACTATTTGAAAAAGTTCATAGCCATCTAAACAATGTGCAGCCTCTCCGTGCCTTGACACTCAACGAAGAAGAACAAATTTTATTGCGCGATTTGCACTTACTCACTGCTAAACCGACCTTATATATCGCCAACGTTGCCGAAGATGGCTTTGAAAATAATCCCTATCTTGACCAAGTGCGTACACTGGCGGCGGATGAAGGGGCGGAAGTGGTCGCGGTGTGCGCCGCGACGGAGGCAGAATTGGTAAGTTTAGAGGCTGAAGAAAGACAAGAATTTTTGAGCGAAATGGGCCTCACGGAGCCGGGGTTAAATCGTGTGATCCATGCTGGCTATCGCCTATTAGGTTTACAAAGCTTTTTTACTGCTGGCCCCAAAGAAGTCCGTGCATGGACAGTGCGCGTCGGTGCCACCGCCCCAAAAGCCGCCGCTGTCATTCACACCGATTTTGAAAAAGGCTTTATTCGGGCGGAGGTTGTTGCTTATGATGATTTTGTTGCCTCCAATGGAGAACAAGGCGCAAAAGAGGCGGGAAAATGGCGCTTAGAGGGCAAAGACTATATCGTGCAAGAGGCGGATGTGATGCACTTTCGGTTTAATGTTTAAAAGTAACTTCGCTCCGATCATCCACCAGTATAATTTATAGGGTTTTTGTGCAGGACGGGGGAGTTCTCTCCTCCCGTCGAGAGTTCTCTCACTCCGTTCGAGACGACGTTTCCGCTCTTTTGCCGGACGGGGTTTGCAACCATATCCATTAAGTTAAGACAAACCTGACAGGTGTCAAAAACCTGTAAGGTTAATTTTTTCTTTAGTTTACAACGACCTGCCAGGTTTGGGATACCTGGCAGGTCTGATTTGGGGGCTTAACTTAATGGTATTGGGTTTGCAACCCCGTCCGTGACGTTTCCGCTCTTTTGCCGGACGGGGTTTGCAACCATATCCATTAAGTTAAGAATAAATGATTGATTTTATGAAATCTTGATCGGTGCCGGACGGGGTTTTTAATTTAATGCAAGTTCTCTCACTCCGTTCGAGACGACGTTAAATCTTATGTACCGGAGCGATCTGAAACGTTGCGGACGGGGTTGCATTAAAAACCCCGTCCGGCACAGTCGTCGTTTTAAACGTTACGGACGGTGATGATGATATTCTTGATGCCTTTAGGCAATTGGCCAATGAACAGCAACGTGGTTATCAGCCCATGATAAACGAGGCATTGAGAGAGTATCTTGAAAAATCCACAATGACCCTCCATGAAAATATGTTACGTCGCGTTATCCGTGAAGAATTGCAAGCTGTGGCGTGATTTATTGTCTGTACTTGAAGTTGATTAGGTGGATACGCTCCGCGATATCCACCCTACATATATGGGCTAATCTGCCCACTTAATGGCATTGAGGAGTGCAAGGCGTACCTTGCACGAGTTTTTTGTGTTGTGCCGGACGGGGTTTTTAATGCAACCCCGTCCAACAGCCTAAGGCAAGCCCCATAAAGCGACTGATGGGTGCTCAGCCACCTTAGCAGGGATAAATCCAATAATATTTTGACTTATCCCTGTAGTGGGCAGCGTTGTGGATTTCATAAAAGGAACAAAAATCGGGTGAAAAATATAAAAGGAAAAAACGATGGCATACAAGAAAAAATTATCATTCAGCAAAATTGAATATGAAGATTTACAAGATATTGTTAATATCAACGAAGTCATTAACTACACTGTTTTTGATGACTGGTTTAACTTCGACTATAAACTGAGCCAAGACGAAGATAATTTTTTAATGATGCTCTTAGATCAAAATATCCTTTTTATGGATAGCTATTTGGAGGAAGAATTAAAAGCACAATTCATCATCCCTTTGATTAACAAAGTCAATTTTTTTTGCAAAGGTATTCGTGGATGGTATGAAAGACCCTTAAAAGGGAGCATTAATAAGGTCTTGCTACAAGGAAACCCCGACTACATGGTAGCAAGAGGTTTTGAAAAACCGAGAACGCCTTACTTTTTCATTCAAAATTGTTATAAAAGTTAATTTTGCGACAAACATCAGAAAAATAAACTATTAGCGGAAATGATGGTTGCCATGCAATTAAATGGGGAAAAAATAATGCGTGGTGCTTTTATCATTGGCAGAATTTGGAACTTTGTCATTTTAAAGCACCTGGATGACGACAACAAATATCAATATTTTCGTTCACAAGGTTTTAATAGCTTAAAAATTAATGAACTAAAAGAGATTTATATTAATTTGCAAGCAATAAAAGGGAGGTTTTCTCATGTTAACTCGCATTCACATAAAAAACTTCAAGCGATTTAATGATATTGAAATTGAGCTAGGCAAAACCGTCGTATTGATAGGCCCCAACAACTCAGGTAAAACGACAGCCCTACAAGCCTTAGCACTGTGGGAAATTGGTTTAAAGCGCTGCCATGAAAAACAGGGGACTCAAAAAAGTGTTACCATCAATCGCCGTGATCTCATCGCAACCGCCTACCTATATTCGAGAGCGCGGCGAAATCACAATGGCTTATCAAGAATTGGGCGGATTGAAACTTGATCTGTCCTCGTCAGGGCGCTGACTTCAACAAACCCTTTTACTCTTAGCCCATCTCTACGCTAATCCCGATACGGTATTGCTACTGGATGAACCCGATGCCCATTTATAAGATACAATTGCAGAAGTGGCAATGGCACTCAAAACGCTTGGCAAACCAGATCCGTGGTCAGCCGATATTAAAGCCAGTGATGATTTTCTGAAACCGCTGTTTGACCGGTATTTCGATAAGCTTGGATTACAGAATTTCATGTATAAAACCAACTACCACGTCTTAGCAGGATTAGTCCCCAAAGAAAAAATTGATCCTGAGATTATTGAAAAATTAGATAGCATCGTCGCAGTGGCAGAAACTGCGAAACCAAATTAACAAGAAGTGCAAGGCGTACCTTGCACAACAAGGTCAAAAAAAAATCATGTTAATCAGATTCAGTGTCGAAAACTTTTTATCTTTTAATGAACTCGTAGAGTTCAACCTGATTGCGTCTGAAGAAACCAATCAGAGTCATCATATCGTCAAGGCTCAATCTCAAGACGACATCGACTTATTGAAAACCTCAATCCTTTACGGTGCCAACGCATCGGGAAAATCCAATCTGATTAAGGCAATGAGTTTTGCCAGAAATTATATTGTCAACGGCGTTGCCAAAAATAGGAATATCAACATCAAACACTTCAAATTGGATACCGCTTGCTACCACAAGCCATCCCGATTTGAATTCGAGTTTCGTTGTCAGGGGCGACAATATGCTTATGGTTTTTCCATTGATAAAAACCAACTCTATGAAGAATGGTTATTTGAAATGGGCCATCAAATCGAAGAGCCTCTCTTTGAAAGGGTGGGAAACACGATTTCTTTTAACTTTGAACATCCCGAGCTTCGGAATATTTCCGAAGAGGAAAAACAAAGAATAGGCTATGAAGCCCGTGGCACCAGATCCAATTTGCTCTTTCTCACCAATTGTAAAGAACGCAATATCCAACAATTTCACTTTCTTTACCAATGGTTTGCGGAAAACCTCGTCATTGTCTTTACGACATCCAAACATCAGGCGCTCACGTCCTTAGCCAAGTTAAATCTAGAATTCTTTAATAGCATTATAGAATTTTTTGACTTTGGCATCCACAAAATTCAGGTTGAAGAAATTGATTTTGAACACACCAACGACATCCCGCCCTCTATGAAAGAGGAAATCAAGGCAGAATTTCCGTATGGACAAAACACCATGCAATTTATCTCCGTCTCTTCACATAACTACCTTATTGAAGAAAAGGAGTCTGGTGGCGGCTTAAAAGCCTCAAAATTGACGACAATCAGAAAGAATGAAGCTGGCAATGAAGTCAGCTTTGAAATTTCCGAAGAGTCGGAGGGGACACAACGGCTTATGGATTTCATTCCTATGCTGATAGGTTTATCTAAAGACAAGGTGTTTGTCATAGATGAAATTGAAAGAAGCCTACATCCGTTACTGATCAGGAAAGTATTTGAATTGATACTCAACCATGACTTGTTTAAACAGGGCGCAAGCCAGTTAATCGCATCAACGCATGAGGTGAATTTATTAGACATCAAGAACCTGTTCAGAAAAGATGAGGTTTGGTTTATAGAAAAAAACCAAGCAGGGGAATCTCTGGTTTACTCTTTAGCTAACGCCGATGTTGATAATTTAAATATCGTCGATGGCTACCTGAATGGCAGATTTGGCGCGATACCTTTTATTAGAGATGTTAAAGAGTTGGGTTGGGAATGAGAGTGACCTATACCTGCGGGATTGGCAAAACATCGCAAGAGAAATCACGGTTCGTGTAGGGGCAATCCTTTATGGTTGCCCGCCACGATATGGCATTGAAGTCTAGCGGGGGTTCGTAGGTAAAATAAAAATGAAGTCTTCACCATTGAATATACACTTTACGCTTTCCCCACTTTTTGGCAGCCTTAATATTGTTGCCCATATAGATGTCAATCTTCCGCTGCCACCGCCTATTCATCTTATCCAGGACAGTGTATGTACCCGGCATGCCGGCGATTTTCACTTTGCTACCATGGCCCAATCCCATCGAAAGTAGATCATACGACACCGCGATCACTTTCATCCCAGGTACCAGCTTATCACCCCATGCCGCGATGTTGGGGGTACTATCTGTCTGGCTGGGAAGGGAATTGTACGCTGTCGCCGTCACCTTAAGGACGCACTTTGCTCCACCTGACACATTGATAGGTATAAATGAGAGCATTAGAATAATGGCAAAAGTATAACGTATCTTGTAAAAAAACATAGTCTGATCTCCTCCTTAAAAAATTAACTGGGTGTTTCAACTCAGGGACTACCTGCTGAAAGGTAAGTATCACTGATAAAGTCACTCAGTTATATAGGATTACAGACGAATGGCCATTTGCAGATGATAAACGGTCAGGGCTTCATATAACTTGCGCCAAAAATGTAGGGAGCGGTGGTGATCAGCGGATTGATATATGAGAAATCCTATTTTTTCAAAAAAAAAATAGGATTTCTTTGACAGTATGACGTTGATGCGAGTGCAAGGTACGCCCTATTTAGGGCGTACCAAACCCGCCTCAACTTTATCACGGGTGTCACGCCCGACTAAGGTTTCAATCAATTCTAAGGCAAAATCCATCGCAGTGCCGGGACCGCGGGAAGTCACGACTTGTCCATCTTTAACGACAGGGGCATCTATGAACTGCATATCCGGCACTGACATACTTTCTAACACGCCCGGATAACTGGTAGCCGATTTGTTTGCTAACAAGCCAGCATCCGCTAACACTTTAGGGGCCGCGCAGATAGCAGCGGTATATTTGCCTTGTTCGTGCATATCTTTGAGCAGTTGATGAATACGGGGATCATTATTGAGATAATCAGCCCCGGGTAAACCGCCCGGTAACACTATCATTTCAAAGCTTTGTTTGATGGCTTCATCTAAAGTTGTGTCGGGTATCAGTACCACACCGCGACTTGCTTTGACAGGTTGATTATCAAGTCCGGCTGTGAGGACGGAGATGCCGGCGCGACGTAGTAAATCAATGACTGTGACCGCTTCAAGCTCTTCACAGCCTTGGGCAAGGGGAACTAGGACAGTTAGCATTAAACACCAAAACCAAATTAGTAAAAAAATTAAATCTTGACATACAATAATTATTTGTAGTCTTATGAGTTTGGAACTTATATATAATTAACATAAGATTAGCCTCAAAATCTGTGTGTGTAGGGGCAATCCCTTGTGGTTGCCCTTTATTATATATATAAATAGAATTACCGATATCCAAGGTAATAACAAAGGTGATAGATGGTTTATCATCTCAGGGAGCTTACTCCTTAGACATAGACCATGCCACGCCGGTTTTGTGGTTTTGGCGTTTTAAAGTAAGAGTAGGCATAATATCAGTTAAGTACTAAATCAGAACTTATGACTTTTTGGAGTCCAAGATTTATCTTGGACTCCAAAAAGGTCTGTTATGAAGTTGTTAAAACAGTTAAAAACTCTGTTTTTTCATAATATTCAATCCTTTCAATAAGTTCAGCGCTTCATAGACCGCATAATCCCTTTTTATCAAAGGTTCGTCTGGATCGTCGGCAGTACCGTTGCTCTTCGGTTTAGAAGAGTTTTTATCGGAGTTGCCATTTTCCAAATGCCTCGCTAAATCCGATTCTTTGAGGTACTCTTCCTCGTCATCAACGGAGGCAATTTCAACTTTGTTCAGCACAATATCTGGCTCTATCCCTTCCGCTTGTATAGAACGGCCAGACGGCGTGTAGTAGCGTGCCGTGGTCAGTTTTAAAGCCGCATCATTATTCATGGGTAAGATGGTTTGTACAGAGCCTTTTCCAAAGGTCTTGTTACCCATAATCACTGCCCGTTTATGGTCTTGGAGGGCACCAGCGACAATTTCTGATGCAGAGGCTGAGCCTCCGTTGACCAAAATGACCATTGGCGCACCATTGAGTAAATCACGAGAATGCGCTCTGAATTTGAAAGAGGCATCGTTAACGCGACCTTCGGTATAAACTATCAGTCCTTCAGGGAGGAAGCTGTCCGATACTTCCACGGCCGCATTTAAGACTCCGCCGGGATTGTTACGCAAATCCAGCACTAAGCCTTTGAGATAGCCTTTATTCTCTTTCTTGAGAGCACTGACAGCCTTTTCTAAATCTTTGACGGTATGTGTTTGAAAATGACTGATGCGAACATAGCCATAACCCGGCGCGATGCTATGGCTCTTGACACTTTTGACCTTGATAATATCGCGCACAATGGTGACGGTTATGGGTTTATCTTCACTGTCGCGCACGAGGGTCAGTTTGATGCTCGTATCCGGTTTGCCGCGCATAATTTTGACGGCATCAGTGAGCGTCATTCCTTTCACAGGGGTTTCATCCAAACGGATAATCAGATCACCCGCTTCTATCCCCGCACGTTGTGCAGGCGTATCGTCAATCGGTGCAATGACTTTAATAAAGCCATCCTCCATGCCGACTTCAATACCCAGTCCGCCAAATTCACCTGTCGTACCAATTTGTATTTCTTTAAATACATCGGGCGTTAAGTAATTTGAGTGTGGATCGAGTCCACTCAACATGCCTTGAATGGCATTTTCCAGCAGCGTCTTGTCATCGACTTCTTCAACATAATCACTTTTGATTCTGTGAAAGACTTCGGTAAAGGTACGCAGTTCTTCAAATGGTATCGCCGTTTGGTTACGATCTGCAAGGACACTGCCTCCGATAGCGATAAGTGAACCAAGGACGGCGCCTATTAGTAATGTGGGTAAATGACGAAATAGGGATCGCATATTTTTCTCCATGAATAACCCTGTTGTTTTGATGATGAATAAAAATTCATTTAAAATGAACTTTTTATATTATTATACAATCATCTTTTGATGATAGCAATTTTTTTTTGGGCAGACCGTCAATAGCGAGTTCGACCTGCGGGGTGTGGGCACATAAACGCAGGTCTGTTGCACATCGTATTATTTCGCTTTGCCCTGATTGGCGACAGCCTCCATCGCCTTTTTAAGTGCCTCTTCGTCACCGAGATAATAGTGCTTGATGGGATTTAAATCCTCATCCAGTTCGTACACCAAAGGCACCCCCGTCGGAATATTCAAGCCAATAATGTTAAACTTGGCCGGTCAACTCAGGTCTTTCCTCAGTTCATGTTCTGGGCTTCAATTTCACATTGCCCGACCAGTCTTCAAAACCGGACATGAGATTTTCAAACTCATCCGGCTCCTCAGAACGTGTTGTCTAACACGGGCGGTATTTGTCCTTTCCCGCCACAACTTGCGTTTCCGCGTGGCTCTAGGGTCTTTAGAACTTTATCCCCTATCGCCAAACTACTATAGCACCTGTCGCTTGGACAGCATACTACCACATTCGGGTGACACCCTCTTGTGTAATCAGGTATTAATACCACATTCTTTGGTCTTTTCCGCCGCCAAGAAATTGCCCTTCTTTCTTTCTACGCTTCCTTTCTTCCGCGTGAAGTTTGTCATGGCAATGGCGATGTAACAGCACCAAATTTTTATATTTATCCTCTCCCCCGCGACTTTTAAAGGTCTTGTGGTGAGCTTCCATCAGGTCTTCTGCCGTGAATATACCCTCGCAGTGAGGACATTTTCCGTGCTGCCTTTTTAGCATTCTAGCCTTGGACGGTGTTATGTTTCCATAACCTTTGGACAGTCTGCCCGCCCAGTATGGTGTATCTCCATCATAGTATGACCTATCAAAACCGACTTTGGCATAGCTGCCAGTAGGCTCTTTGTGTTTGGAGTATGCTTTTATCGCGGCGACGACTTTGCCGCCCCTCTTGTCCATGAATACCCAGTTACGACCATTCATCTGTCCGAAGTATTTCTCTACAACCCACTTTTTGCCTTTGTTAGGGTGCCTACGTTGCGCCCATTGTGCTAATCTTAGATATAATAAATAGTCTAGTTTATTATAAGCCTCACTTGAATGAAACTCCTTATAGACATTTGCCCAGCCGGTAATAATTGGCTGTAATTCTTTGATTAACGCGATAGCAGGTGCAGATTTCATGCTCCAAATTTTGTCACTGACTTTTCGCCAGTGAGCTTTCACCTTATCTTTCATCGGTTCTACCCGTATCACATGTGTAGCATTGGCTCTTTTCCTTTCAGTCTTCGTGCCGTTGAGCAGCTTTATTTTATATGAGCCCTTAATACGGTTTTTGTAATGCCTGATATGACACCCTAAGAAGTTGAAACCTTCTGTTGAGTGTACAATCTTAGTCTTTTCCTCAGAAAAGGTTAGACCCCGCGCCTCAAGCCATTGCTCAATGTACCTTTTGGATTCCTCTATAACATCTTTATCCTCATGGATTACAACAAAGTCATCGGCGTATCTAACTACCTCTAAATGTAGATTAACCCTACATTTATAGTCTCTGTTTGTCTTTTCACTTCTTATAAGACTTACACCCGTTCTGCCGATTTTGCTTTTCCAGCCCGTTATCCCACGCAGGTGTTCAATCAGGTCGGTTTCCATTTGGTCTAAAGCTATATTAGCCAATAATGGTGATATGGTGCCACCTTGCGGTGTGCCAGTTCCAGTTGGGTTAAACTCTCTATTAAAAATGTACCCAGCTTTTAACCATTTCTTAACTATAGGTCTCCAGTGTTTGTCAATTTGTCTAGCTAAAAATTCATGGTCAATGTTATCAAAGCAGCCCTTGATGTCTGCATCTAATATCCACTTCTGCTTTTTAACAAGCAGATTAGTTATCTTACCTAGGGCATCCTTACACCCCATTGCCGGTCTGAAACCATAGCTATTTGGCTCAAACTTTGCCTCATAGTATGGCTCCAAGGCCAGTTTGGTTGTAGCCTGCATTGCTCTATCCTTCATCGTAGGTATTCCTAGAGGTCTTTGTTTCCCGTTTGCTTTTGGGATGTAAACTCTACGTGTCGGTTGTGGTTTGTACACGTCCCACTCATTTAGGATAGAATTCTTAACTTCTTTGACCAATTCTAGCTTTTGCTTTGCCGTTTTTGCTATTTTACGGTCAACTCCCGCCGTCCGTTTACCGGTATTGTCGGTTGTTACCCGTCGCACGGCTAGTAAAGCCGCGCTATGCGATACTTGTAATAGGTAACGGGCCAGATTGGTGCCATTTTGTAATTACCTGACTTCGCAGCCTTGTAGATTCGTTTTTGTAGATTGAGAACTGACCGCCGGACTTTATTCCAGTTGATTTCGTTCCAATCTACAATGACGGTACAGTGACCGCCCTCTTGGATTGTCACTTGACCATCTATCACTTGGTACTTTGGTAAAGTTTTCATGTCTTTTATTAACCTAAGCCCCGAGGGGTTTCGTTTAATCTCTTTGTCACGGGATGCTGCCACCCCAATCTACTCAATTTAACATCTCAAGCTTAGTAGTTGTTTCCGTGAACCATTCAGCATATCCGCGTTCCCCCTTAGACGGTTTCACACGGCTTTGGCTTTTGATTCAATCCTACCCGACGCTGACGCTACGATGCTATTTGCCATCGCCTCTTGCAGTCCCGCAAGTGTCGTACTAACGTCGTTTTTCCCCGTTCCTATAGTGTGTCTTACTTGTGAAGTTACGGCAATAACCTATAATCGAATATGTATTGTGCAGCCGGACTCAGGTGAAGAAAGCCTAAGCCCCTACTAACCTTTTTATCCCATCAAGGGATATTTCTATTTTCGACCTTGCGGATAGTACCATTTCCACTACGCTTGCCCTTTTGAGGCTTTATACCCTTGCACTGCCACCTCATTTTACGAGACAGCGGGTATTGCTTTACACCCAACTGCAATGGTGTGTGAGCTAGACCACTGGTAGTCACACCACACTATAAGTTTTCGTTATAAGGCTTTGTTTTTTCACTATTTTTGTCGTTACTAATTAGGCCAAACGGGTCGCACTTCCTCCTTAGAAAGCTTATCAAGGTATTTTACCAGAGCCCGTAAACTGTTGCCATGTGCCGTGATGATCACCTTTTGGCCTTGTTTAATCCTTGGCGCTATTGTTTGGTTCCATAAATACAAAACTCGCTCAATCGTGTCCTCTAAGCACTCAGTTAAAGGCAAGTCTTTTTCATTTAACTCCTTATAGCGCGGATCATGCCCTGGGTATCTCTCGTCTGACAGCGCAAGTGCCGGTGGGGGCACATCATAACTTCTTCTCCAAATTTTGACCTGCTCCTCGCCATATTGTCGTGCTGTTTCAGCCTTGTTTAATCCCTGAAGCGCACCGTAGTGACGCTCATTTAAGCGCCAATCACGATACACCGGAATCCACATTAAGTCCATATCATCTAAAACAATCCAAAGCGTCCTAATCGCCCTTTTCAGAACCGAGGTAAAAGCGACATCAAAGGTGTAACCCTCTTGTTTAAGCAGCTTAGCTGTGTTCAACGCCTCTTGTTTACCCTTTTCACTCAGATCAACATCATACCAACCAGTAAAACGGTTTTCTTTATTCCAAACACTTTCTCCGTGTCTTAATAGTACTATTTTATACATAAACGATTTATTCTCCACAACGGCATCATGTCTAATATATATAAACCTAAATGACTATCACAATAATAAATTATTGCTATCCAGAAAATTTTCAAGTCATACTTAACCACGGATAAAGTCAATCAATCCATTTACCGCAGGTATGGATTGACACGACGGGATTTTCATCACGTAACCAGGAGACTGTTACCACGGCTCATGGTTTTCCCTGATTGTTATTCTCGGGTTGCACTGTCAATATTGGCTGCAATAAAAGTAACCTGGGATGTTTTAACTTGGGTGCCCAAACTAAATATTTTACCCGGAAAATGGGAATGCGCCCTAAGGTGACTCGGAACAACCAGCCCCACAAATCCGTACATTTTATCATATTTTAGTCGTCTGGATCGCTCTAGCACTCTTTATCATAAAAATAAACGTTCTAAATAGACTCTTTATGTTTAAGTATAATATAATATTTGAATAAGGGTATCAATTAACCATAGGAGTTTAAAATTATGACTCATTTTTCAGATTTCGGGATGAGATATATGTCAGACAATAGTCATCAGAGCATCACACTCATGACTCATGATGAGGACATTGAACGAGCGTCTCGCTCTATGAAAGCCATGTCCCACCCATTGCGACTGAAAATCCTCTGCGTTTTAGGTGAATGTGAATACAGTGTACAGGATATTGTTGAGCAAGTGGGTACCTCGCAAAGCAATATTTCCCAACATCTAGCCATTTTGCGTGAAAAGGGCATTTTAGCCTCGCGTAAAGATGCCAATCGCGTCTATTATCATGTCAGTGACGTGCGTACCTTGCGCCTCATTAGCATGATGCGTGAAGTGTTCTGCCGATCTTTTTGTACTTGAATCACTACCAAGTAATCTCCATTGTTCACTCTCTCATTTTATATCAAGCTCAAGAGGGTTTAAGTATTATGACAGTTGAACGAATAGTATTTATCGCAGCCGGCAGTTTTATTTTGCTATCACTGGCTTTAAGTCACTTACACCATCCCAATTGGCTTTGGTTCACCGCATTTGTGGGCGCTAATTTGCTCCAAAGTGCCTTTACGGGCTTTTGTCCACTAGCGCTCATCCTCAAAAAAGCCGGCGTACCAACTGAGCAGACAATCAATAGTTCACCTGAGATGCAAACCACTTAACGTATGGAACAATTCGTTGAATTCGCCGGTAATCACCCCGGCTTATTTCTAGCTTTCGCCATTGTCTCCGGCTTATTAGTCTGGAGTTTTTTGGGAGATAGTTTAGCCGGGGTTAACTCTTTGTTGCCACAAGAGGCGACTATGCTGATTAACCATGAAGATGCTATTGTGCTTGATGTCCGCGAGGATAGTGAATATGTACAAGGGCATATTTTGAACTCGGTGCATATCCCGTTAAGCATGTTATCTGAAAAAATCGCCCGTTTAGAAAAATACCGTAAACGTCCTATCATCGCCAGTTGTAGGAGTGGTAACCGTTCTGGAAGTGCCTGCCGCCAACTGAAGAAAAACGGTTTTGAGAAAGTTCATAACCTCAAAGGGGGCATTATGGCGTGGCAAAATGCCAGCCTACCCCTCGCCAAAGGAAAAAACGGTAAATAAAACCAAACATCAAAGAGGATGACACT
Organism: Pseudomonadota bacterium; assembly: GCA_039714115.1. GTDB lineage: Bacteria > Pseudomonadota > Gammaproteobacteria > Beggiatoales > Beggiatoaceae > Thiomargarita. The sequence goes on from JBDLJY010000044.1 coordinate 13,803, forward strand.
GTGGAAAATACGCCGAATCCGGCTCAGGCAGATGCTGCCACACAAGAACAATTTGGGATCCAAAATGTCTATATCAAGGATATTTCTTTTGAGACGCCCAATTCCCCACAGATTTTGATGAAAGAGTGGAAACCGCAACTGGAAATGGAGATATCTAATGACATCAAAAAGTTGCAAGAAGACCTCTATGAAGTGGTGTTAAATATCACCGCCACCGTCAAAGTTGGGGAGGAAACCGCCTTTCTTATCGAAGTCCATCAAGCCGGTATTTTTGTCCTCAAGGCTTTTGCCCAAGACAAATTGTCGTATATGCTCCAAAGTTATTGCCCAAATATTTTGTTCCCTTTTGCCCGTGAACTCATTTCTAATATAGTAACACGGGGCGGATTTCAGCCGCTGATATTGGCACCGATTAACTTTGATGCCTTGTATGCCCAACATCAACAACAAGAAGGCCAAAAAACGCCTCCCAATTGAACACAGTGCGACAATCTATTTTGGTACTCGGTGCAGGCTCGTGGGGCACCGCTCTTGCCCTGGTTTTGGCGCGTAACGATAACAAAGTTTGGCTTTGGAGCCGAAACCCTGAGCATGTACAGCAAATGAAAGTGACGCGACAAAATGCAATATTTTTGCCGGACAGTCACTTTCCTGATACTTTACAAGCAATTGCCTGCCTAGAAGACTATGTACCACAAGTCAACGATATTGTGGCGGTAGTACCCAGTCATGCTTTTCGTGAAACGCTCAACAAGATTGCCCCCTACATCACCACCCAAGCCCGTATCTGTTGGGCAACAAAAGGGCTAGAAAACAATACGGGCTTGTTGTTGCATCAAGTCGCCGAACAAGTCTTAGGTCCAAAGCCGCCTTTGGCGGTTTTATCGGGCCCCTCATTTGCCAAAGAAGTTGCGGCGGGGCTACCAACGGCAGTCACGATAGCCTCTCAGCAAGTCCAATATGCCCAAGACTTGGTGAGCTTATTCCACAATCACAGCTTTCGCCCCTATACCAGTACTGATCTCATTGGAGTACAAGTGGGAGGTGCCGTAAAAAATATTATGGCGATTGCCGCTGGGATTGCCGATGGCTTAGGTTTCGGGGCCAATACCCGTGCTGCCCTCATCACACGCGGCTTGACAGAAATGGTGCGCTTTGGCACCGCGCTGGGTGGACAAGGTGAAACTTTTATGGGATTAGCTGGTTTAGGTGATTTGGTACTCACCTGTACTGACAATCAATCACGCAATCGGCGCTTTGGTTATGCCTTAGCGCAGGGCAGCGATCAGGGGCAAGCGCAAACTGAGATTGGGCAAGTTGTTGAAGGTGTGCGGACGAGCCGTGAAGTCAACCGTTTAGCCCGACAACTTGGGATAGAGATGCCGATTGTTGAACAAGTTGATAAGGTACTGCAAGGCGTATGTAGCCCCACCGAAGCCGTGCAAGCTTTATTATCACGCCAACCAAAACCAGAATTCAGTTATCAGTAAAAAAAATAGGAGTCCAAGATTTATCTTGGACTCCTAGCCGACTTATGTATCTGAAAAAATGAATCTGAATTTTCTTGAATTTGAACAACCTATCGCAGAACTCGAAGCTAAAATTGAGGAACTGCGCCATATCAGTAATGACACTGACTTCAACATCAGCGATGAAATTGCTCGTCTGCAAGTCAAGTGTCAAGAAAAAACTCAATCAATTTTCTCCTCCCTAACGGCTTGGCAGATTGCCCAACTGGCACGGCATCCGCAACGGCCATATCTGCTTGACTACGTTGAGCTCATCTTCAGCGATTTTCAAGAACTGCATGGAGATCGTGTCTTTAGCGATGATCAAGCGATGGTCGGTGGATTGGCACGGCTTGAAGGTCGCCCAGTGATGATCATTGGTCAACAAAAAGGGCGCGATACCAAAGAAAAAATACAACGTAACTTTGGCATGCCACGCCCAGAAGGCTATCGCAAAGCCCTGCGCCTGATGAATATGGCTGAACGTTTTAAATTGCCCATTCTCACATTTATCGACACGCCCGGAGCCTATCCGGGCGTTGATGCCGAAGAGCGTGGGCAAAGTGAAGCCATTGCTCGTAATTTATATGTTATGGCGACTTTAAAAACGCCGATTATTTGTACTATCATTGGAGAAGGTGGCTCAGGCGGTGCCTTGGGGATAGGTGTAGGCGATAGAGTATGTATGTTGGAATACAGCACTTATTCAGTGATTTCACCTGAAGGCTGTGCATCAATTTTGTGGAAAAGTGCCGACAAGGCGTCAGATGCAGCGGAAGCCATGAATATGACTTCACAACGCCTTAACGAATTGGGCTTAATAGACATCGTTATATCTGAGCCTTTGGGCGGCGCACACCGAGATGTCAAGGCAATGGCAAACAATTTGAGCACCGTTTTGCAAGAAAATTTGATGGCACTTGAACAATTGCCCGTTGATGAGTTAGTAGAGGCTCGCTATCAACGTCTTATGCAGTTTGGGCAGTTTGAGGAAGCTGCTTAGTAAAAAACAAACTACAGGGATTATCCCTGTAGTTTTTGTAGGGTAAAAAAAAATGATTAAAAATGTCGAAATTGAAAACTTCAGATGTTTTGGCAAATCCAAATTTTCTGGATTTAGCAGAATTAACTTGATCGGTGGAAAAAATAATGCCGGTAAAACCGCTTTTTTGGAGGCACTCTATTTAAACAACGATCCTCAAGAACTGAGTGTCATGCATATAAGAGGAATTGATGAAGCCAGAATAAAATCTTTAGCGGCAAAAGCTTGGAATAACCTCTTTTTAGATAAAGACAAAAAAGCAATGATCGCCATGCAATTTGTCAATGAAGAACATAAGACAAGTCTGCTTGAAATCTCCATGCCTCAATCGAAAAGAGACGTGATTCAGATCATTCAAAAATTAGAACTCTCAAAACACTTTTTTAAAAAGGGTTCTGATATTTCTCTCTTACAATTCAATTATAAAGTAGATAATGAATTCAGAGAGACATTGTCTTTAATTGCCCATAGTGACGGTTTGACAATTTATGAGCCTGATACTCCTAGCAATTTTACTTTGGCAAATATTTATTTTTGTCCATCATACGAAAGAGAGTCAAGTAAACATCTAGCCGAACAATATGATATAGCCTATATCAATCATCACTCAGATAAACTTTTAAAAGCTTTTCAAATCATTGAACCGTCAATAGAGGATGTTAGGACACTAAATATTGGCGAGCCTTCAATTTATTTACAGAGAAAAAATGAAGATTCTATGCCTTTATCTTTGTTTGGTGACTCTTTAAATAGAGTAGCTGATCTCATTTTGAAATTAGTCAATAACCAAAATGGCATTTTGCTGATAGATGAAATAGAAAATGGTTTTCATCATTCCAAGCAAAGAGAATTGTGGCGACTGTTATTTGATTTGACTGCTGAGTTTAATGTTCAAATTTTCGCAACGACACATAGTTTAGAAATGCTTCAAGCATTTACAGCCGTTTCTTTAGAAGAAAACGATGCCATAGAAAGTTGTGCTTATTTTAAGTTGGCGCGGCATATTAAAACGGGTGAAATTCTGGGTATTAAACATGATGTAGAAACTCTGGATTATGGCTTAAAACACAACAAAGGAGTCAGAGGTGCTTAATGTTTTAATTGTTGAAAGTGAAAATGACAAATACTTCCTTGAAGCGTTAATTCGTCATTTAAACTATAAAAATATCGACGTTGCTGATCCCATTTGTGCAATAGATGATTATAAATGTTTAGGCGGTTTAAGTCTTAACCGCTTAACCAAGACGCTTTTTTACTTAAAGGATGAAATTCAAACTGCCAATGGCGTTCAAAAAATCGGTATTATCCTTGACATGGATAATGAAACCGAAGCCAATAGACTTCAACTCGTTAATACTGCCATACAAGAGATATTTGATACCAATGAAAAACTATCATCAGTAGGTGAATTTATCACGGTTGATGTCGATGGCAATTCTCAAGTGGAAATGGCTTGTTATTTCACCAATGTCGATGGCAAAGGCGAACTTGAGACAGTTCTCAAAGCGATCAAAAGTAAAGAATCCATTTATGCCAACTGTTTAGAAATATGGAGAAAATGTATAGAAGCCGCCGATCAAAAAATCACAGATAAAGATTTTGATAAATTTTGGATAAGTATTTATCAACGATTTGATTGTTGTAGCAAAAAAGAAAAGTATCAAGCTGCCAGAAAATGCAGCAATGAAGCCTCTATGAAAAAAGGAATTTACAATTTTGATTCCCCCATTTTAGACAAGCTTAAACAATTTTTAACTCTATTCACTTAAATAAAATATTGGAATTATTTTATGCTCATCTTTGAACACAGCAGCCCCGGACGATCAGCAAACTCACAATATCCCGCCCACCGTCCAGAAATCACCGATATTCCCACAAAATTTCTGCGAAAAAAACGCCCCAAATTGCCCGAAGTATCGGAAATGCAAGTGGTCCGCCACTACACGCGCCTATCACAGAAAAATTTTTCCATCGACACGCATTATTACCCACTCGGTTCCTGCACGATGAAATATAACCCGCGTGCTTGCAACACCTTAGCCATGTTACCCGGCTTCTTATCCCAGCACCCCGCCGCCCCAAGTCAAGGTTTACTGGCTTGCCTATATGACTTACAAGAAATTCTCAAAGAAGTCACCGGCATGAAAGCCGTCTCCTTAGCACCCGCCGCCGGCGCACAAGGCGAATTTGCCGGCGTTGCCATGATACGCGCCTACCATGACGCACGCAGCGATACGCAACGCACTGAAATGCTCGTGCCCGATGCCGCACACGGCACCAATCCCGCTTCAGCCGTCATGTGTGGCTTTAAAGTACGTGAAATTCCGACTAACGCTGAAGGTGATGTTGATATTGCCGCCTTACGGGCAGCTGTTGGCCCACAAACCGCCGGGATTATGTTGACCAATCCCTCTACGCTCGGAGTTTTTGAACGAGACATCACCGAAATTGCCCAATGTGTCCACGAAGCCGGCGGTTTACTATATTACGATGGTGCCAATCTCAACGCGATTTTGGGCAAAGTGCGCCCCGGCGATATGGGATTTGATGTCATTCATATTAATTTGCATAAAACCTTTTCAACGCCGCACGGAGGCGGAGGCCCGGGAGCGGGGCCAGTAGGCGTCAATGAACGACTATTACCCTTTTTACCCGTGCCACTGGTGGGATACGATGGCAAAACTTATCGCTGGTTGACCGAAACGGACTATCCACAAACCATTGGGCGCCTATTGGCACATCCCGGCAATATTGGAATCATCTTGCGGGCGTATGTTTATGCCCGTCTATTGGGTCGTGAAGGGATGACAAGGGTAGCAGAATTTTCCACATTAAATGCCAACTATTTGCAAGCAAGCCTAGCTAAAGCCGGATTTGACATAGCCTTTCCGCAACGTCGCGCCAGCCATGAATTTATTTTGACGCTCAAACGTCAAGCCAAACAACAAGGTGTCACAGCGATGGATTTCGCCAAACGGCTACTTGATAAAGGCTTTCATGCTCCAACAACCTATTTTCCTCTGCTCGTACCAGAATGTTTACTGATTGAACCCACAGAAACTGAGGACAAACAAACTTTAGACCGGTTTATCAGTGCCCTGTGTGAAATTCAACAAGAAGCCGAATCGACACCTGAGACACTGAAAAAGGCCCCCTATAGCCTACCCGTGCGACGTTTAAATGATGTCAAGGCGGCCAAAGAATTAGACATTGTGTGGAAAAAGTCATGAACCAAGATGCAGGATTGAGCCGACTAGTGAAAGCCTTTGGCTATTCGCTGGCCGGCTTTAAGGCTGCTTGGATCAATGAAGCGGCCTTTCGCCAAGAATTGTTCTTATGTATCGTATTGATACCTTTAGCTTTTTGGCTAGGTGACAATGGCGTTGAACGGGCCTTGCTAATATCATGTTTATTATTAGTATTGCTAACTGAATTGCTTAATTCCGCCATTGAAGCGGTGGCGGATCGCCTGACTCAGGAAAGGCATCCGCTGATTAAACGTGCCAAAGATGCCGGTTCTGCGGCGGTACTCATTGCGCTGTGTTATACGGTTTTGGTATGGGGATTGGTGTTGTGGTCGTAAGTTTTATCGTTCCCAAACTGTTTTTGAAACGCCAATCAATGTAAAATTGGGGCATTCGTGGCTTGCCTGGGGATGAATTAGCGTTAAATTACAAGGTGAAGGTATAAATGAAAGCCGTTATCCAAGAAGAAAAGACGGGTTGCGGGATTGCATCAATCGCTGCTGTTGTGCAAAAGCCCTACTCTGAAGTTAAAGCAAAGGCGAACTCTCTGGGAATATTCGCTGAAGATGAAAAGCTTTTTTCAGATACCCATTACGTTCGCACATTACTCCGCGAGTATGGCATAAAGGTATCAAGAGAAGAAAAGCCATTTACATCATGGGAGGGACTTCCTGATACCGCTTTGTTATCAATCAAGTATCATAAAGAAAGTGATCATCCATTTTGGCATTGGGTGGTATTTCATAGAGAAAATAACCATCCAGTCGTGTTTGATTCGGCAGCATATCTTGAAAAAAACGAACGAGTGGATTTTGAACAAATGAAGCCTAAGTGGTACCTCGAAGTCCTGAAAACATAACAAGGAAAAGAATGATGCTTATTGATATTCAAAAAATGATCGCAGATAGCCCTAACCAAACCTTGTTAACCGCTTTGACAGAGGGCAACTTAGAAAAAGCCTTATCGCTCGCAACCGAAATGATGGAAAAAGATAAATCAGCACCTCATGCTATTGTCGCTGAGTATTTTGTCAAAATGGCTCAAGACACTGATAGTACGTTACTGCAAGAGCAATACCTTGAAAAAGTCAAAGGTAAGGATGTTATGATGTTTGTTGTGGAATTCAGCCGTTTGTTGGTTAGCCTAAGACATCCTAACATTGATGAACAGTTATTCTTTACCACGGCGAAATTGGTAAAGGAGTTAATATTGGATTATGCTAAAGAAATTTCAGTAAAATCTGGAGACTATCCTGAAGATATAATACAAGCGAAAGTTTGGTTAGATGGGGCAGCATTAAGAGAATGGTGTCAATTATTGGCAGACGTATATCAAGAGCTCAACCTACTTGAATATGAAGCCCCTCTGACTTTTGCCAAAACTAAAGTAACCCTCAGCATAATGTCACATTATCACCATTTTGTGGGTCCCGACATGATTAGTTCAGCGAAATGCTATGAACGCTTAGAAGATTATGAGCCTGCCAAGCAATATTATTATGCAGTGATTATGGATTTTGAATGGTTAATTGAGGATTACCAAGAAGAACTCATTCCTAATGAAGAAGACTATACTTCATTAACAGCACTTGCAGCAGCTTATAAGGGCTATTTGGCTTTATGCGGTGAGGAAGATAAAAAAATTCCTAACCAATTGGCAACAGTGGAAAACATTCTCAAAAGAAAGCAACAAGCGTGAGATGGCAGATTCTCTTGTTCCAACGCTCCAGCGAATTGTTCATTTTTTTAATAGAAAACCAACCTGTGTATCTGAATTTTGCTGGACTCAGTTTGCAACTGAGTTCTAAACCTTTATTGGAATTTGTTAAAATTCCAAGCCCCGTCATCCCACCAATATTCAGAAAGAATGTGCTCAATTTCATACTTTCCATTGAAAAGTTTGATACCCAAGGTTTGGGCAAAGCGAGCGTAGGGTGCGTCCTACGCACCATTTCGTACAACAGCTTGTACATCGACAAAAAGGTGCGTGGGACGCACCCTTTCGAGGCAAAAGTTTTTGCTAAGGGCAACCGACTTCGTAGGGGCAATCCCTTGTGGTTGCCCGCCCCTACGAAAAACGGCATGAAGGTAGGGGCAATCCTTTATGGTTGCCCTTATTTTTATTATGTAATTGAAGCGGTGGCGGATTGCCTGACTCCTGAAAGGCATCCGCTGATTAAACGTGCCAAAGATGCCGGTTCTGCGGCGGTACTCATTGCGCTGTGTTATACGGTTTTAGTATGGGGATTGGTGTTGTGGTCGTAAGTTTCCCAAACTGACCAAGATAAATCTTGGACTCCTCTAAACTGAAATACTATATATATAATCCCTGTAGTTATCTACAATGTATCCATACACTGACAGGGCTGATATAAATTTCATGACGTGGATTAGATCGTGTAGGAAAGTCCTACGCTGTGGGAATTGGGGCAGTGCGTGGGACGCACCCTACGCTTGCTATTTAGGGACAAGTCTAATAAAAATCCTCAAATTCCACGAATGCTTTTAACCTCATTCTCAATGTCGCTAAAGTTAATTTCCATAGAACCCGTAATTTTATCGAAACCTTCAGAGAAAAATTTGACCGGAATTATTAAACCACTGTCCAATAGAGTGTTACATGAAAGTTGTCCCCCTCTCTTTTTAAACACCTCATAAATATTATCAAAATCAGGATCAGTCGTACTGGTGGTTTTGTCATGCCCATCAAAGAAAACCAGCGCAATAAAGCGAATTTTTAAGCCCCTAAAGATTTCATGATCCTTCTCACTGTTGAGTGACAGTAAAAAATAAAACCGACTGATACTATCTTGAATTTTTTCTTTAATCGTCTTTAAAGTCGTATCTTTATTCCTCATCATCATTGAGTAGTTGAGACATTTTTTCCGTCAAGACAAGCCCGATCTTTTTAATTTTTCTAAGTTCAGCGTTGAAGTCACTAAAAAGTACACCGTAATCTCCCCGCTTATAGGGTATCATTCGAGTCCCTTCAAAGAAATAAATAGCAATATCCTTAGTACTCAGATTAATGTCCGGGTTCATTTCGGGGTAATCGTCGGCTACTATTTGATGAACATCAATCTCTTTAGATTTTAACCAAAATAAATAAAGATAGTTATTAACGGCATCCGCTAATAAAGGGCTATGTGTCGTCATCAAGACTTTATTATTGTTTGCCTGGGCAAATGCTAATAAAACATTAAGCAATGCGATTTGATTCTTCGGGTGTAAATTTTCTTCAGGTTCGTCAATCATCAGAAAATTGTTTTCAGGATGCGCCCAATATTTAAAATAAAGATAGAGTGTACTTAACTGATTCACCGCAGACGAAGACAAAAACATCGGTAAATGTTCATCAGACTGAGTCGGCTTGAAGCCAAACTTGATCGGAGCGATTCCTTCCTTTTTGGACATCACAATGTCTCCGCCCAAAATAAAATTCATTTCAGAAACAAGCTGTTCATAGTAATTTTGAACCGTCATCTCTTCATTCAACCGGTACAACTTGTCAAAAAGCACATTCATCGGTTCGGTATAATTACTTTCAAAACCATGACTCATCAAGAGTGATTCTAAATCAATGGGCTCCCCTTGTTGTTTCTTCTCAAAAGCGTATCCAATTAATTTAGAAGCGTTTTCATACTTTTCCTTCTGTACTCTGTAGACATAAGAATAAAAGAGGGGATAAAACAGACGACTGGCTGGCAGAAAAATCGGTTGATGATGATGAGTATTGAATAACAAATTCACCATAAATTAATAAAAAATCGTCACCAGCGGTTGATGCGACGTATTAGGAACCACGTCACGCCACGGTTTAGAAACACTTTATTGTGTCAATTTAACCGTCAATGACTCTTTTTCTTTACAAATGGTTAAAACCTCAGTACCGAGAAAAGAAGAAGAAATGGCTTGACAATTTTTGATGAGCTTAATGTCATATTTAAAGTGAATAGAAAATTGTTCTAAACTAAAATGAAATGATGCTTATCAATGTTAAATATCTTAGGCATCACCTGATGTTTTAAAAACAGTGCAAATTCTCCCAAAATAGGGTTAAGTATTTCGGGCGTGATATCGAAACTGCTCTCTCCTTCTCTCAACTTTTCTTCCAGTTGACTTAAATTCACGTCTGGATTGACTTGCTCGGAGAAGTTTTTGAGGGTTTTTTCATTAAAGATACTCCATAACAACTGAGACACATAAGTTTTGCCAGTGTTGTTATAACCAACAAACACGTAAAATTTTTTAGTTAAATCAATTTCACCCTGTTTGATAGGGCCAAAATTTTGAATGATTAATTGCATCGTTTATTTATCAAAGTGTAGTCGTGGTCAAATTGAGGTTGAAATATTATGTACAAACAAATTTTCAAGACGATTATATTCATGAGTCCAATAAATTAATTGATTATAACGGATTTTGGGGTGCCCCAATTTCGTAGTGTTATCATGCGTTTCAGATATGGGGTAAAATTTGACCAAGACAAGGTTGTACTCATTATTAAATTGATGGCGCTGGGGTGGATGGGATTGGTGCAAGGGGAATATTTGGCTAAAAAAACAATAGGGTTGTTGCGAAATAAAATTAAAATCCGATTTTTTGAAAAAATCGGATTTTTAACGGGGCATCGGTGTCAAATTTTGATAGAATTTCAACCCAAAGCTTATGGTACCATCCGACGCTCGCTACTTTTTGCTCTTTAACAAACTCTCAAGATCAGCAAACGGCTTGCAGGTAGAAGGTAGATCTCGCTCGCCCTCCGCTGTCACCCCATTACCATATTCAGCCTCTTCAATATACCGCGAATGCTCATTGTCGTGACAATAGAGACACAGCAGCTCCCAGTTGCTGCCGTCGGGCGGATTGTTGTCGTGATTGTGATCCTTGTGATGGACTGTGAGTTCACGAAGATTGGTGCTGGAAAATTCGCGTCCACAACGCCCACATACCCAGGGATAGAGCTTTAGTGCTTGTTCCCGATAGCCCTGCTCCCTGAGCGTCTGATTGTGCCGAGCCTCAGCTACAACCTTGTCTAGCTTGTCAATATCTGGTATCGTTTTCTTTGATAACATACGTTCTCCCTTGAGTATTTGAAGGTTTTATAAGTGATTTTAAAAATGATGTTCAGCGAAAAAGTTTTATTTAGGATAAATCTGTTAGCCTTGTAGATAGTAGAATTCCTATAACTGATAACTCTATGATCAAGTTTTTGTCGCAGTGGTGAGTACAACTAATGTTAAACAACGAATAAAACCATCAAACTACTGCCGGACGGGGTTTGCAACCCAATGCCATTAAGTTAAGGGCAACCATAAAGGATTGCCCCTACATAAAATGCGGTCCTCTGTAGGGGCATACCCTATCGGGTTTGCCCTTAACTTAATGGCATTGGGTTTGCAAACCCCGTCCGAAACGTTTTCTAAGCGGTTCTAACTAAAACGTTACGGAGCTGGTTGCAAACCTGCGTGGCGACATAGATGTGCGTGGGACGCACCCTACACTTGCTGCTTCTCTTTAAAATTATAACCTACCTCTTGAAGATTAGAACGCTTTTTGAACACCTTAGAAATGGGTAAATGAATATCCATTACCTCATCAATCACGTTATCGTCACGCATATCAAAATTCTTAAAGTCCCCCTGCTTAGCGTAAACGCTTATTAACCTTGCATCAGGGACAACTAACCAGCATGACTTAACACCAAGTTCAAAGTAAGCATAAATTTTTCCTTTAAGTTCCCTGGTTCCTTGGCTTGGTGAGATAATCTCAATTGCTAACAAAGGCATATCAGTCATCTTCACAATATCCAAGTCTTGAAAGTCCATAGCGTTTGAATACAAACAAATATCAGGCTTAACCTCATCTTTTGCCTTGACACCATACTTACTAAAATCCCGTTGACTAATATCTAGGCTCAACTCGGTCAAAACTGCAAACCTTTCATCATCATCTAACAAGCTTGTCAACCTTGCTTGCGCTAGGCTATGGTTTATTGACCCCATATCTGACTCCTCATCTTCAAGCACCTCATCTTCAAAGTCGATTACTTCACTCATATTTCACTCCTCTTGTTCTTCTTTTATGGCTCTCCCCAAAATCCGTTATAATCAGGTTTTTTCTTTCTTTGACTTATCCCTGTTTATATTTAATCTCCTCTAAAATACTATACAAAGCCGGCACAACCAACAACACCAATAACGTCGAAGCAACAAGTCCAAAAACTAAACTCGTCACCAACGGGATCAAAATTTGTGCCTGTAAACTCGTTTCTGACAAAATGGGGATTAAACCAGCAATCGTTGTCAAAGATGTCAGTAATACTGCACGAAAACGCTCTCGGCTCGCGGTGGTGGCGGCTTCAGGAATCGACAAACCTTCTCTGACGCGCATTTTGAAAAATTCGACCAGCAAAATAGAATCATTGACGACAATGCCCGCCAACGATATAAAACCTATCACACTGGGCATAGTAATATCAAATCCCATTAACCAGTGTCCCCAAATAACACCAATAAAGGCAAACGGGATAGCGTTGCTGAAAGGCTGGCAAAAAACCTTGTTTGGTTTCTTGAACCATTTCATTCACATTCAAAACACGGCTATCAACCTCACCTTGTATCGTCACAGTGCGTTGATTATTGATACGCTGGATACGGGCATAGCCGCGTTCAAATTCAATTTCGGCGACAGCACTCAGCGGTACTTGTTGCCCGTCTTGGGCAGTCAAAGTGAAATAGTCAAAATCAGCCAGACTGTCTTTATCCAATGAGTCTAAACGCACATCAATTTCATAAGATTCAGAGCCCACTTGAATTTCACTGGCAGTGTAGCCGTAATAGGCTGAACGTAACTGGTTAGCAATCGTGGTGGCATCAAAGCCTAAAGCTAAGGCGCCTTCTTTTAAGCGCAGACGAATTTCTGGCTTGCCCGGGCGCAAGTCGTCGGACAGATCAAAGACACCTTGGTAGCGACTGAGCCAATTTTGTAATTCTAAAGAAGCCGCTTTTAAGTCTTCAAAATCATTCCCTTGTAAACGAATATCAATCGCTAATCCCCCCGGCCCAATCACTGGCTCTTTAAACTTGATACTCAGCACATCGGGTAAGTCGCCCACTTCGGTTCGCCACCGCCCGATAATATCATCAATCCGTCCGTGACGCTCTGTCAGCAAATCAACCGTCACGGTGGCTACATGAGGGCCAATTTCATGGGCATCACTGTTATGGTTAAATTGAATTTGGGTTTGTTTGACTAAAGTCTGTCCATCAGGCTGAAGCGGAGTAAACTCTGCATTGACTCGTTCTAAGGCTGCCGTGACTTTTAAAGTGAGAATGAGGACAACCGCCATCACTCTTAGGACTTTACCAATATCGCCTTCCAAAAATGCCAGTGGTACAAACATGCATAAACTTTCAAAGGCTTGTGGAGTGCGCCGCTCATCGACAAAACGAATTAACACCTCTTGTGCGCGAGTTTCAATGCTACCGGCAGGTAAATTAATACTTTGCCCGACTGATCACCCCTGCAATATCTGCCACACTGAGTCCATATTGTTGCAAAGTATGGGCGGGCAATTCGATACGGATTTGATGCTCAGAAAATCCCTCAATATCGACTTGATAAATTTATGGCACTAATAATAAACGATCTTTGACTTGTTCCGCATAAACCTTTAAATCAGTTGCACTCATGGTACCCATTACCGCCAGAGAAACAACGTGATCAGTGCGCCCCAACGGTTTGATAATCGGCAATTCAGTTTTTTCTGGAAAATTATCAATCGCCTCAACTTCTGTTTTGACATCATCCAGAAAATGGTCAAAATCTCCGCCTTCACGCAACTTGACGACGGTGGTGCCTAAGCCTTCTTTGGCTTCACAACGCACTTCTTCTATATCATTAATACCATCAACGGCATCTTCTATGCGCTGACAAATGGCATCTTCTACGTCTTCAGCAGACGCGCCCGGATAAGGCACCCGGATTTCAACTTCGCCAGCGGTAAAATCGGGGAATGTGGCGCGTTGGAGTTTAGGAGCCGCAATGATCCCTAAGATAATAAAAATTATCATTCCATCATCTGATTGTCTAGCACCGGCTTGAGCAACATGCCATCAATGGCAGGGATTAAATCAGAGACGACTACCTAATAAAGGGATTGGATCAAGGTTTGACACGGAGATAATAAGCAATAACAAGTCTATGCCGCCACGCGCATCCCCACAACCAAAACGGACAATCTCAACACAGTCCACACTCTAA
>JBDLJY010000045.1:0-27781 GCA_039714115.1 Pseudomonadota bacterium
GAATATCTAGCGTTGTCAGTTTGGACAATTGACCGATTTCGGGGGGCAAGGCTGTGAGTTGACTCTTGTGAATATCTAGCGTTGTTAGTTTGGACAATTGACCGATTTCGGGGGGCAAGGCACTGACATCAGTCCTGTGAATATCTAGCGTTATTAGGTTGGACAACTGACCGATGGAAGGGGGCAAGGCGCTGACATCAGTCCTGTGAATATCTAGCGTTGTCAGATTGGACAACTGACCGATTTCAGAGGGCAAGGCACTGATTTGATTCCCCCAAAGATCTAGCGTTATCAGATTGGACAACTGACAGATTTCAGGGGGCAATACGGTGACTTGAGTCCTGTGAATATGTAGTGTTGTCAAATTGGACAATTGACCGATTTCAGGGGGCAAGGCGGTGAGTTGAGCCTCGCGAATATCTAGCGTTGTCAAATTGGATAATTGACCGATTTCAGGGGGCAAGGCGGTGAGTTGAGTCCCGTGAATATGTAGCGTTGTCAGATTGGACAATTGACCGATTTCGGGGGGCAAGGCGGTGAGTTGAGCATCGCAAATATGTAGCGTTGTCAGTTTGGACAATTGACCGATTTCGGGGGGCAAGGCGGTGAGTTTTGTCTTGCAAAGCTCTAGCTCTGTCAGATTGGACAATTGACCGATTTCAGGGGGCAAGGCGGTGAGTTTCGTCTCGTGAATATCTAGCGTTGTCAGATTGGACAATTGACCGATTTCAGGGGGCAAGGCGGTGACTTTTGTCCCGTGAATATCTAGCGTTGTCAGATTGGACAATTGACAGATTTCAGGGGGCAATGCGGTGAGTTGAGTCCCGTGAATATCTAGCGTTGTCAGATTGGACAATTGACCGATTTCAGGGGGCAAGGTGGCGAGTTGAGTCCCGTGAATATCTAGCGTTGTCAGATTGGACAACTGACAGATTTCAGGGGGCAAGGTGGCGAGTCTCGTCTCGTGAATATCTAGCCTTGTCAGATTGGACAATTGACCGATTTCAGGGGGCAAGGTGGCGAGTTGATTCCAGCCAATATATAGCCTTGTCAGATTGGACAATTGACCGATTTCAGGAGGCAAGCTGGTGAGTTGATTCCAGCCAATATATAGGCTTGTCAGATTGGATAACTGACCGATTTCAGGGGGCAAGCTGGTGAGTTTATTCCAGCCAATATATAGGCTTGTCAGATTGGATAACTGACCCATTTCAGGGGGCAAGCTGGTGAGTTGATTCCAGCCAATATATAGGCTTGTCAGATTGGATAACTGACCGATTTCAGGGGGCAAGGCAGTTAGCTGCTTTCTTGAGAGATCAAGCGTTATCACCCCGTCATTAGCTGCTTGTTTAATTATTTGGCGTAATTTGTTGTTTGTCATTTTTTTTAGAGTCAAGAAAAGTTTAAAATCATAAACGTTGCGGACGGGATTGCAAATCCCGTCCTACACTAAAAGGTGGTTTTAAGTATATAAAAACAGTGGGGTGTCATGTTTTCATAAAGATATTATGATAGCATTTTTTATGCACACCATTGAGGAAACTGCCATGCGTAGAAAGCTTTATTTTATGTTACCTGATGTGGGGCATTGCAAACAACTTGTCGCTGAATTACAAAATGCTGGTATGGCTGAACGCGATATCCATGTTGTTGCTCGCAATGATATCCCACTAGAGGATTTGCCCAAGGCATCGGTTTTGCAAAAAACCGAATTGACTTACGGTTTGGAATTAGGTGCAGGCGTGGGGGGCATTGCCGGTATGCTGGGCGGTGTGTTGGCGGTGACATTTCCGCCAGCCGGCGTAGTTCTTGGCGGCGGTGCTATGATTATCGCTACGACACTCGCAGGTGCCAGTTTCGGCACTATTGTTTCGGTTTTAATTGCCCGTGATATTCCTAATCATGAGTTGCAAGGCTTTCAAACGGGGATTGCTCAAGGACAAATTTTGCTGATATTGGATATACCGACTCCGCGGCTTGATGAGATAAGTCAACTTATTAAAACCACTCATCCTGAGGCTAAAATTGGGGTTGTTAAGGCTAAATAGGAGTCCAAAATTTATTTTGGACTCCTACCAAAATAAACATCTCACCAGACATTCAACAACGAATAAAACAAGATCATCATATAATCTCACCTCCATTTTCTAGAACAATGCCAGTATGATAAACCCCCAAAATTCAGTCATGGGAGACCAATACCCATGACGTTGTAAATTATACGAAAAATTAACTGGAGATGTTTTGGCAACCTCGTAGGTTTATCGCCACGATATGGCATTGATTTTCCAGAACGGCTTTATTTTATACCGGGCAATCACAAGGGGTTACATGAAAATCATCAAACCACGCGAAGTCCGCTTCATATCTTCTGTCTTTCGGGGCAGGCTTGATGAACGCGAAGTCCTAGTCCAACAGGTTTTTCATGAAATTCGTCGCCGCTGTTTTGAGCGTGGCATTGGATTTACCGAAGTTGACTTACGTTGGGGCATTACCACGGAGCAAGTTGATCGTGGTTTTGTCGTGCCTATTTGCTTTCAACAGATTGACAATTGTCAGCCCTTTTTTATCGGCTTTTTAGGTGAATATTATGGCTCTACTATTCCCTCGGAGCAAGTCGAAGATGTCTGTCAAAAATATCCTTGGATAAAACAAGGCTATTTGGATCGGAGCATCACTGAGTTAGAAATGGTTTATGCTCTATTTGAGCCTGAGCAACGCCAAGCCTTGGCTGAAAAAGCTTTATTTTATTTTCGCGATCCAAACTATGTTAATACAGTACACGCGGTTGGTTAGATTCTATCCCAGCCAAGACTCGCCTAATTGTATCTACGATTGGAGCAGATGATGATGATCGCGATCCCACTGACTGCCAAACGCTGAGCTTGCCTTTATTAACGGAGCGAGCGTAGCCTGGGTAAAATATAAATATTGTAGGGTGGGTAGAGCGACAGCGAAACCCACCCTACTATGACTTTGACGAAGACTTATTAAAACCTGACGACGAAAATTATGATTTTGACAAATATTTTAACTGAAAAAAACGTTTGCAATAATCAAAAATATACTCAGCACGGGAACAAATTGGACTTTTTAAAAACCAAGTTTTTTCAAAAAACTCCTCACGAAAAAGTCCAAATTATGACCGCGTTTAGTATATTTAATAAATGAAAAATTGATTTAATTTTGACAATGTGCAGGATTATGAGAAAAAGTAAACGTGAAACTGCTGAAAATCTAGCAAAAGCCCATTTTGACGTTGAGCCAAACCTTCAGCGCGTTTTTCTTTTGGAGCCAATCCATGAAAAGAATCCCGATGTGCCAATCAAGTTGTTAGAAGTCGTGAAAGGGACGATTGAACGAGGCATAGAACCCATTGCCTTTGCTGCAGAACCCGCACACGGAATTGAATATCCATCAATGATTGTTGAAATATCACCAAGGGAGTACCAGCACCTCCGTGACGGAAAAATGAATTTTGGAACTCGTGCTTGGACGATTGGTAAAGAGTTTATGGGCAAGAAAAATGACAATGCCAGCAACAGATGAAGACTGGGCAAGAGGTTACGCGAAACAAGCACTATCGGATCTTGAAGCGCGATAAATTCTAGTGAGTGGTAATGCAGAAAAATGTCACCGGCTTCACTTTCTCCAAATGGCATCTGAGAAAGTTTGTAAAGCATATCTGACTATGGCTAACGGGCATGAAAATGTAAGAAAAACTCATGCTTATGTCGCACGCAACCTACCTATTATTGCGCGTCAGTTCTATACGATTATAAATGATGATAACGAAATATCACGTTGGGAAATTTCATAAATACGGCGTATTGCTCGTGAAATTGAGGTGTTAGCACCGGCATGCGATGAGAGTGAGACCAGAAAAGACAATAGCGAGTATCCATGGCAAGATGGAAAGGGAAAAGTTCAGATTCCCTGTGAGTATAACTTCCCAAACATCAATGATAAAAGTAGAACAATTATTCGATTGATTCGGCTAATTCGCACGGCCTCAGAATCCTATGTTAAATAGCGAGCGTAGGATGGGTTTCGCTCTCGTGCCCCCTACAATTCAACATTCAACCCATGCTACGCTTGCTAAAAATGGGGCTTGTGTGTTTTTGAGGTGATTTGAAAAATCAGGGTAAAATTGAAGAATGCAGTAAAAATGGGGCTTGTGTGTTTTTGGGGCGATTTTAAAAATGGGACTAAAAAGACAGAGCCTAATAAAATTAAGGCTTGCATGATGTGGACATCTGGGAGTGCGGCTTAGAAAAATTTTTTTCTTTCCATGTCATCGCCAATGTGCCGGCTGCGACGGGTGGAAAATCCAGCCGCTCAAAACTGGGGAAAGCGACGGCAAGGGTATTGTATCCATCCATTCAATTATTTAATGGTATTTAATTGTATTAAATAGAAGAAAATACTATTGAACTCTGACGCTCAAGTAGCCGGCAATTCTTTTCAAAACGTCTTCAATAATGATCGATGTAATGGGTAATGGTAGTTTGTTAACTACCCTTATGATTTCATCCGCATTCGCTTTGATTGTCATAAGACAGCGACAAAGGCAACATTAAACGCGGCACAAATTCTCCATCCCTATAAACAGGCTGCATTTTAGAACGCGATACGCCCAAAATAGCTACCTCCGGCGCATTCACTATCGGCGTAAAGGCTGTCCCACCAATGCCCCCTAAACTGCTGATGGTGAAACAAGCCCCTTGCATGTCAGTCGGCGATAATTTACCATCTCGCGCTTTCTGGCTGATTTGGCCCAAATTAGCCGCCAATTCAAAAAGACCTTTTTTATCAATATCTTTGATCACTGGCACAACTAAACCATTGGGCGTGTCCACCGCTACTCCGATATTATAATACTTCTTCAAAATCAGATTTTCTTTGCTGATATCTAGCGAAGCGTTAAATTCTGGAAATTCCCTCAATGCCCCAGCATTCTTGCCGGAGCAGGTTTGCAACCTGCTCCGTAACGTTTTAGAGCCGCTTATAAAACGTTTCGGACGGGGTTGCAAACCCCGTCCGGCAGCGAAGGAGGCACCGTTAGGCTGGCTTTAATCTTCTTTCAACCAATTTTCAATCCGCAACCCTTCAATTCGGTCAAAATGACTATCATTTGTCACCAGTATCAAGCCATGCGCCCTTGCAATCGCAGCAATGAAAATATCGGCATCTGGCAGCAACTCGCCACGGAGCTTCAAATTTGCATAAATTTATGAGGCTTCCTCCAGCACTTTTTTAGTATCTATGCCTATCATTTCGTATTTTTTAAGGAGCCGCTCAAAGCGTTCCATTTTTGTGGTGGCTTGATTGGCGATAAGTCCGCGTTTGGTTTCATAATAACTGATTGTGCTGATAAAGATTTTTTTTCAGCCAAACTAACCAGTTTGGTTTTATTCAACACTTTATCGTCCAGCTTGAGCATGGCAGAGATGATATTGGTATCCGGCAGGTAATCCATGATTATCTCCTTATCAAGCATTCGTCAAAAATTTTCATCTGTTCGGGCGTAAAATCGTTTAACATACCCGCCACCAAATAAAGTGACATCAATCTACCAACGTGTCCGCCTAATTTATCATCTGGCATGGTGAGTATCCGTTCAAGCGAAATGTGTTCCGTCATTTCCGTCATAAGATACTCAAGCCATTCATCTTGATTGCATTTATTAAGATAAATGTCGTCTTCGCTTATCTCCCTATCGACAAAGGGTTTAAGTCGAAGGCGGTAAATGTCTTGTTTGGGAATCATTGTGTTTGTTTCTAAGTTCATGGTTTTTTTCTCCTAGTCTTTGTGCCTGCTTATTATAGCAAAATCCCGTCCCGCTCAATCGGATTTCTTTAGTTTAGTTGCTAGAAACTCTGTGCTGGACGGGGTTTGCAACCCAATGCCATTAAGTTAAGCCCAAAGACAACAGGGATGTAGGGTCAATGCCATTAAGATAACTCTCCCCAAATCAGACCTGCTGGGAGACCCATACCCAGCAGGTCGTTGTAAGTTAAGGTAAAAATTAACCTGACAGGTTTTTGACACCTGTCAGGTTTGTCTTAACTTAATGGCATTGGGATGTAGGGTGGGCAGTATGAACCGGGTTTTTTTTGCCCAAAGGGGCTGGTGGGCAACAAAAAGACGTTGCCCACCCTACAATATCTCTTAACTTAATGGATATGGTTTGCAACCCCGTCCGTAACGTTTTAGAGTAGCAATGAAAACGTTATTAACTTAATGGCATTGTGTTGCTCGTTAAGGAATCAATTCGCCTTCACATAGTTGCAATATTCTGTTTAAAAAGGCTTTTAATTCAGGACAGGCTTTTGCCGAAATTAACAAGTCTTTTTCCCTCAAAATTCGGTGTGCATCCCGAGGTTTCTTATATCGTCTCTTATATTTTCCCGACAAAAACATCTCTTTAATATGGTAAGAGGGTGGTTTATTGAAATTGACTTGTTCTGGATAGTTTCCGGGGGCACTTTTATTGTGTCTAGCCAATTTTTTAATTTCTGACCAATAAGGTAATAACCAAGCCTCAAAATCGTGATTGGCAACATGAGGATAAAAGTGAGGAATCGAGCCAACCCATTCCAGCATTTGACGCTTGGCATCTGCGGCACTGGTGAAATCATTTGTGCCGGTGTAAACATCGGTTAAGGCTATCACAGCGTCGTATTTGTCTTTCAATAAGTAATTTTTTACCGCGCTTTTCAATTTTGCGGCTTTAGGAATGCGCCCATCATAAGCAAAGAAATCTAACTTCGGCATTTTGCCTTCTAAACGGGTGTTCAAAAAGTTAAGCAGGTGTGATTTGAAAGCAAGTTCCGTTTTGCCTTCCACCAAAATAGCGATTTTCATATCCTGCCCCCCAAACGTCCCATCCGCCAAAGTTCATCCAGTGCATATTCGGAAAGCCATCCCTCTAAATCAAGCGTATCCGCCCACCTCATCTGCGCTAATCCGTCTTCTTGATCAACCACAAGCACTTCTTCTGGTGCTAAAAAGCGAATCAAACGCTCAGAATGAGTTGCCACAATCAGTTGTGTGTGTTCTGAGGCTTCGCTCATGGCATCTGTCAAGATACTCAATAATTGGGGATGTAAACTGACTTCTGGTTCATCAATTAGCGTCACGGCACTCAAATCGGGACTGTGCAACAATGTGATTAACCACAAAAACCGCAAGATACCTTCAGATAGTTGGTTCATATACAGCGGCTTATAAAAATTTTTATCTTTCCATGTCATCGCCAATGTGCCGGCTGCGACGGGTGGAAAATCCAGCCGCTCAAAACTGGGGAAAGCGACGGCAAGGGTATCTTCGATTACTTCAAAACGTGTTCTATCGGTTTCACGCAGATAAAAAAGACACGCTACAAGTTCTTCCCCATGATGCCCTGGATGTGTGGCAGGCTGCATTTTTTGAGGTAAACGAATGGGGGCGTGATAGCTAACATTTAAAGCATAAGCACTGTAATAGGTGATGGATGCGAGTTGTTGTCGCAAAATTTCGGGCGTTTGTGACAGTTTAGGCATCTGAAACAGTGAAGTTTCAAAAGGTGAAGGTTCCCAAGTTGGACGTACCAATTTGTTATCTTCTGGACGATAATATCTAATGTCTGTGCGATTAGCGTCAATATATTTCAATGGCTCAGCGTCATCACCGGGGGTTTTTTGCGTTAAGGTTTCTGAGCCTATTTCATAAGACATCCCTTTGAGATTGAGCGTCAATGAATAGGAAAGCGGAGTCTCTGCGGGGCGTTCCATAGAAATATTGAAACGGGCTGCCTCGGCTTTATCGTAGGTTAAAATGTCCTGAATTCCCCCAAACTTAGAAAGGATTTCTTTCAATTGACCCTGTGCCGAGGCGGAGAGCAAGGAAAAAACTTCTAAGACAGATGTCTTACCCACCCCATTGGCACCGATCATCACTGTCAGGGGGCGCATTTCTATATCGACTGAAAACAAACGTCTAAATCCTGCAATACTCATTTGTGTTAATTGATAGCGGCTATTCATGATTTTCCTCATTTGAGAATTTTATTTATTTTACCTCCATCGCTTAAATCTGGTGCATGGATTGATGGTGCGTAGGCTTATTATAGCAAAATCCCGTCCCGCTCAATCGGATTTATTTAGTTGCTAGAAATCCGATTTTTTGAAAAAATCGGATTTCTTTACTCACAGCAACAACCGCCGCCCTAAACTGCTGATGGTGAAACAAGCCCCTTGCATGTCAGTCGGCGATAATTTACCCGCTCGCGCTTTCTGGCTGATTTGGCCCAAATTAGCCGCCAATTCAAAAAGACCTTTTTTATCATAAAGGGTTGATACCTCCCTTATTCACACTGTTTATATGTCTCTCCTTGCCGGAGCAGGTTTGCAACCTGCTCCGTAACGTTTTAGAGCCGCTTATAAAACGTTTCGGACGGGGCTCTCGAAACAAGATTAAGGAGTCCAAGATTTATCTTGGCTGTTTTTATGCCATAGTCTAAGTGATATGTAATTCGGCATGTTTTCCCAGAGCAGACAAGGCACGTTCCATCGAAACAAGATTAAGGAGTCCAAGATTTATCTTGGCTGTTTTTATGCCATAGTCTAAGTGATATGTAATTCGGCATGTTTTCCCAGAGCAGACAAGGCACGTTCCATTGTTGGAAATTTTGTTCCATGATGAGGATCGAGAATTCGCCGCACTACATTCTCATGCGTACCAATCTTGCGGGCCAGTTCTGATTTGGAAATGCCTAGCTCCTTCATTGCTTGAT
Source organism: Pseudomonadota bacterium (assembly GCA_039714115.1). GTDB lineage: Bacteria > Pseudomonadota > Gammaproteobacteria > Beggiatoales > Beggiatoaceae > Thiomargarita. The sequence continues at coordinate 8,777 of JBDLJY010000045.1, forward strand.
ACAGAGCCGCCTTCATAGCGGTTTGTATAGGAACTGGAATCAACTTTTCACCCATCTCAAATTGGGATGGAATAGGGAGTTCATCTCCACGACGAATCCGTCCTACTAAAGCTTCTTCAAGGCAGTCAGCCGCCTCTCTCATACAATCCTCTACTGTATCACCCTGAGTAATCGCTTCCGGTACATCCCGCTTGATGAACTCATTTCCTTTCATAAGTTTGATTATCTGATAATTTTGTCCAATCGTCAACACATATTTTCTATTTTTCTGGCTTATAGGCTAGAACCGCTCAGAGAAATTCCATAAAACAAAATACTAATAATCCAATGTCATTGTTAAACATCTCATAAAAAAAATTTTTTTTAATATTACACGAATCCAATTCAAATAGCAACTGCTCTGCTCGCCGAGCTAACAATAAGACTAATCCGATGATTCTATCTTATCTTATTCTTACTGGTATCTATGCCTATCATTTCGTATTTTTTAAGGAGCCGCTCAAAGCGTTCCATTTTTGTGGTGGCTTGATTGGCGATAAGTCCGCGTTTGGTTTCATAATAACTGATTGTGCTGATAAATATTTTTTTTTCAGCCAAACTAACCCGTTTTGTTTTATTCAACACTTTCTCTTATCTCCTTATCAAGCATTCGTCAAAATTTTTCATCTGTTCGGGCGTAAAATCGTTTAACATACCCGCCACCAAATAAAGTGACATCAATCTACCAACGTGTCCACCTAATTTATCATCTAGACCTGGTTGCCTTTGACCTGCCAGGTTTGGTTTTAACCTGGCAGGTCTGGTTTTGACTTTGGTTTTGACTTGAAGAAGTTATTTCATGCGCGATCCTTAGTTGCCAGAAATCCGATTTTTTGAAAAAATCGGATTTCTTTACTCACAGCAACAACCGCCGCACATCAGACAAAATAAAACTCAAATACTGAGTAAACCGCGCACCCATCGCACCATCAATCACCCGATGATCATAAGACAGTGACAAAGGCAACATTAAACGCGGCACAAATTCTCCTTCCCTATAAACTGGCTGCATTTTAGAACGCGATACGCCCAAAATAGCGACTTCAGGCGCATTCACTATCGGCGTAAAAGCTGTCCCACCAATGCCCCCTAAACTGCTGATGGTGAAACAAGCCCCTTGCATGTCAGTCGGCGATAATTTACCATCTCGCGCTTTCTGGCTGATTTGGCCCAAATTAGCCGCCAATTCAAAAAGACCTTTTTTATCAATATCTTTGATCACTGGCACGACTAAACCATTGGGCGTGTCCACCGCTACTCCGATATTATAATATTTCTTCAATATCAGATTTTCTTTGCTGATATCTAGCGAAGCGTTAAATTCTGGAAATTCCCTCAATGCCCCAGCACAGGCTTTGAGCAAAAAGGCTAACATTGTCACCTTCACTTGACGCTTTTTGCTTTCCTGGGCTAAATCTTTACGAAATTGCTCAAGCGCGGTGATGTCGGCTTCATCAAATTGCGTCACATGGGGCACATTGAGCCAACTACGGTGCAAACTGGCTCCAGAGATTTTCTTGATTCGACTCAAGGGGCGGATTTCAATTTCGCCAAATTTGCTGAAATCAATTTCAGGGATTTCTGGAATACCCATTCCACTACCTGTGAGCGGTATGCCGTCGAAGGCACTGCCTTCCTGCATCACTTGTTTGACAAAGGCTTGTACATCTTCTTTTAAAATACGGCCTTTGCGTCCACTGCCCTTGACTTTGGCTAGTTCAACGCCCAATTCTCGCGCCAAATGCCGGACTGCTGGGCCTGCGTATGGCTTTGAAAATGCTTTTTGTTCAATAGCTGCCACTGGCGGTAAGTTCTTGGGTCGTCTCATATCCGCCATGATTGAATCCGTGGGCGAACTGGCAGGTGGACTGACGGGCGGAGGAGTCGGCTCTGCTTGAGGCGCCCCCTTTAAACCGTAATCTGAATCCGTGGGTGAACTGGCAGGTGCCGTTTCCATCGTTAAAATGACCGTGCCCTCAGAGACTTTATCGCCGACATTGACTTTCAGCTCTTTGACAATACCGGCATGGGACGATGGAATTTCCATCGTGGCTTTGTCGCTTTCTAAGGTGAGTAAAGTTTGATCGACTTCAACACTGTCACCGCTGCTGACCAAAATTTCAAGGATAGGCACATCTTTGATGTCACCAATATCAGGAATTTTAATGTCCATGAACTGTTCCCCCTTTAAACCGTCATTGGATTGGGTTTATCGACATCCAGCTTATATTTCTGGATGGCTTCCGTGACTTTGAGCGCTGGTAGTTCGCCCATATCTGCCAAACCTTTGAGGGCTGCAACGGTGATATAGTAACGATCCACTTCAAAGAATTTACGCAACTGTTTGCGCGAATCACTGCGCCCAAAGCCGTCGGTGCCCAGCACATAATAATAACAATGTGGGACGCAGGAACGAATCTGGTTAGGATAGGCTTTTACATAATCAGTGGCTGCCACGACAGGACCTTTGCGATCTTTGAGACAGTCGTTGACATAGCAACTGCGTGGCTTTTCTTCAGGGTGCTGCATATTCCAACGCTGAATCTCTACGCCTTGGCGATATAATTCGGTGAAACTGGTGACGCTCCAAATATTGGCCGATACGCCAAAATCTTCGGCTAATAAGGCACTGGCTGCAATGACTTCGCGTAAAATCGCGCCAGAGCCTAATAATTGCACTTTGGGGCTGCCGCTTGTCCCTTCTTTGAACAAATACATGCCCTTGAGAATGCCTTCTTGTACGCCGTCAGGCATGGCGGGATGCGTATAGTTTTCATTCATCGCGGTGATGTAGTAGAAAATATTTTCTTGCGCTTGATACATGCGGCGCAGCCCGTCATGGATAATCACTGCCATTTCATAAGCAAAAGTGGGATCATAAACGACACAGTTGGAAATATTAGAAGCTAACATGACACTGTGTCCGTCTTGATGTTGCAAGCCTTCTCCTGATAATGTGGTACGCCCTGCGGTGCCGCCTATCAAAAAGCCGCGTGCTCTCAGATCGCCCGCTGCATAAGCTAAGTCACCAATGCGTTGGAATCCAAACATGGAGTAGAAAATGTAAAACGGCACCATGTTGACATTGTGATTACTGTAAGCAGTCGCTGCGGCTATCCATGAAGACATGGCACCGGCTTCACAAATGCCTTCTTCGAGAATTTGGCCTTTTTTGTCTTCGCGGTAATACATGATTTGGTCAGCATCTTGCGGCTCATACAATTGTCCTTGGGATGAATAAATCCCCAATTGCCGAAATAAGCCTTCCATGCCAAATGTCCGCGCTTCATCGGGGACTATGGGCACGACATATTTGCCCATTTTTTTGTCGCGGGTGAGCGCCGATAGCATCCGCACAAAAGCCATTGTGGTAGACATTTCGCGATCACCACTGCTTTTGAGCAGGGTATCAAAAATACTGATGTCGGGGATTTCGATAGGGGTAGCCCTTTTACTCCGTAAAGGCAAATAGCCGCCCAAGGCTTGTCGCCGCTCATGCAAATATTTCATTTCGGGACTATCTGCGGGTGGCTTATAAAAGGGTGCCTCAGCGACTTGAGCGTCTGGAATGGGAATATTAAATCGGTCACGGAAAGCACGCAGGGCATCTTCACCCATTTTCTTTTGTTGGTGAGTGATATTTTGCCCTTCACCGGCGGTACCCATGCCATAGCCTTTAACTGTTTTTGCAATAATAACAGTGGGTTGCCCTTGATGCTTGAGGGCTGCGGCATAAGCGGCATAAACTTTGTGCGGATCATGTCCACCGCGATTGAGCCGCCAAATGTCTTCATCGGTCATCCTGGCAACCATTGCTTTGAGTTCGGGATATTTGCCAAAGAAATGTTCACGGGTGTAGGCGCCGCCCTTGGCTTTATAATTTTGGTATTCACCATCTACACATTCTTCCATGCGTTTGAGCAGCAAGCCTTTGGTGTCCATGGCAAACAGGGGATCCCAATAAGAGCCCCAAATCACTTTAATGACATTCCAACCGGCTCCGCGAAAATTGCCTTCTAATTCTTGAATAATCTTTCCGTTACCACGTACTGGTCCATCGAGGCGTTGCAAATTGCAATTAACGACAAAAATCAGATTATCAAGTTTTTCACGCGCTGCCAGGGCAATGGCGCCCTGCGATTCTGGCTCATCCATTTCGCCATCGCCGGCAAATACCCAGACTTTGCGCCCTTGGGTGTTGACGATGCCGCGATCATGTAAATATTTCATAAAACGGGCTTGATAAATCCCCATGATGGGGCCCAATCCCATAGAAACGGTTGGGAATTGCCAAAATTCTGGCATTAACCAAGGATGAGGATAGGAGGAGAGTCCGTTTCCGTCGACTTCTTGGCGAAAATGTTGCATTTGTTCTTCAGTGATCCGCCCTTCCAAAAAGGCGCGTGCATAAATGCCGGGCGCTGAATGACCTTGGAAATAAACTAAATCGCCGCCATGATGGGCGGATTTTGCGCTAAAAAAGTGATTAAAACCAACATCATACAAGGTAGCGGCTGAGGCAAAACTGGCGATGTGTCCGCCCAATTCGGAATTTCGGCGATTGGCTTGTACTACCATTGCCATGGCGTTCCAGCGCACTAAGGATCGGATTTTCCACTCTAGTTCTAGATCGCCGGGGCTTTGTTCTTCTTGATTGTAAGGGATTGTGTTGACATAGGCGGTATTGGCGCTGTGTGGGATGTGGGCACCGGAGCGACGCGCTTTGTCAATCAATTTATCTAAGAGATAGTGGGCACGCTGTTGCCCATCTTTGGCTAAGACGCTTTCTAAGGCTTCTAGCCATTCTTGTGTTTCTTGGGGATCAATATCGCTATGTTCTGTCATATGTACTCCTTGATGGTTGTTATTTCAGGATGTCCAAGATAAATCTTGGACTCCTACACTGCATTAGGCTTCCTCTTGATGCCTACATTAAACCTCCAATAAGTTTTAGGTTTAGTTTCTTTGCTCCGATAAATCACTAACCATTCTGTACCACACTATCGGGTATTGGAGCAAATTTGTGACGTAACTGACGAATCAGTGTTTTTTGTACGCCTCGTAATTCCCACAATCTCTGGTTTTCTGTCATTGCTTCTTTAAAAGTGGGAAGTTTCCACATTTCTTCCGGCATGTCTCGGAAAAAATGATCAAGGCAAAGCCTCGTATCGTCACGTATTTTCACTTTCATCTGTGTCACCTCCAAAACTGGAGTGCAAGGCGTACCTTGCACCCGATTATTTGCTTTGAATCCGCAACCGACTTTCCACCAAGCGATTGCGACTGACAGCGGATTGTATTTCTATCGTTAAACCATGATGACTTATGCGTTGTTTCAAATTTTCCAAGGCTTGCAAATTTGCCACCTCTAGTTGTATATCAAAATGCCCTTGACGATAATCAATTCGCTTGAGATTAAAACCGGGCGTGCGCGATAGCGGCGTACTTATCTTATTTAAGATAGATAGAAAATTATCATCTTGTGCGGAGCTGCCTTGTTGGGCGCTTAAGGCTTTTAAGCGTTGCTCCATTTGGACACGCGGATTGACAATTTTACGCGCCTCTGGAAATGTGTCACGGTACAGTTTTTCAATTTGTGTGTTTAATGCTTGGCGCTGCTGGCTCAGTTGTTGATATTCTATCCATTGCTTTGCGATATGCAGCCCGCCCCCTAATAGTAATAACGCGGCTGTCAGTCGCCACGGACGCAATAGGCTTGCCATTTTATCTTGGGGGCGGTAGTCTCCTTGTAATAAATTCAAAGGCTGATTTTCAATCAAGCCTTGCGCCAGCCAAGCTAATATGCCTTGTTCATGGGTTTTTTCTGTGACTGGAATGGCTTCGCTCAACGCCCTGCTCCGATTTGCCATGTCACTGAAGACGGTTATGTGTTGTGGGGGATCAAGCAAGGCGGCACCGAGACAGTCCGATTCAATGGCAAAGCCGGCGTGTAAGCCGGTGCGTACTAATACGATGTCATTAAGATATAATATGCCCCACCCGTCGGCAGGTTTGGGCACGGCGAGCATGTCCGGCATGAGCACGGCTGGCGTGATCCCTACGGCATTTAATTGTTGTATATAGGCATCCATTTGTGTACGGGCAATCACGGCGACAGGGATATTGCCCGACTGCGGTTCTCGTTTTCCGAGCGCAAAGTGTAAATTTTCTACATCTTCTGCCAATTGCTCTTCTAGGGCGTAGGGCACGGCTTGTACAATTTTTTGCTGTTGTTTGCTAGAAATGTTAGCCTGTGTCAATAGGACATCGGTACCCGGTATTAGTACCAACGGGTGCCTATGTTGGCGTGGGACGGAGTCTAGGGGGACGTGTGTGGCACTGTCTATGACTGAGCCTGTGGTGTCAAAAGTGGCCCAATTGACTTGTTTATCAGGCTGTAGGTGAATTAGCAAGCTATGGCGCATAAATTTAAGACCTAAACCCCCGCAGATCAAACCTGCGGGAACAACAACAAAGAAAGGGGGATGAAAGGGGATGGCTAATTATTCTGTTTTTTCTGCTGGCGTGGCACAAGTTGAGAGTCCAAACGGCAAATAGGCGGGACAAAAACTAAACATGGCAGTCAATAGGGGCACTAAACCAATCGCTCCGTTCTCCGATTTGTGGACAAATGTCCACGGTTCGGTTTCTGCCCTGAGATAGCATAACAGAAAAAGCTTGGTTCTCGCTCAGTAAATCCCCTAGAGGGGATTTTACAGAGGTCGCACTCCAACCCAATCCCCACAGGACTCACGTTCTCATATCTGACAGACGTTAGTTCCGGCGGAACTCGCCGTACACAATAAATGTTTTGTAATACTACCCCAAAAAAAATATGTTGTCAAACATTCTTTTGATATTCTTAAGAAAAATAAATATTTATCAAGATTTGTCCATACAATGAAGAGCTGTTTTTAACCCCACCAACTTTGAAAATAGACGCCTGCCCCAATAATACCTAAACCGACTATCACTCTAAAAATTTTATCTCCAGTACCTACATTGGCTTTCATTGTAATTTCCTCACGATTATAAAATCTTAATTAGCACAGTTAAATATAGGAAGAAATTAAGATAAGTCAAGTGATCTGGATATCGCGGCGGCTTGAGGTTCTGTTATAATAGTTCTGCAGGGCCATTAAGTACGCGCCATTTAATGGTTACATTTTTAACACACACTTAACTTAAAATAGGAGTATTTGAAGCATGTCAGATATAAAGCAACAAGGCTTTAGCTTAATGGAACTATTGATTGTGATGGTCATCCTTGGCATGTTAGCCGGGATAGTGGGTCCAGCACTTTGGGACAAACTGGGCGGTGCCAAGCACGATACCGCCGCAACACAAATCTCTAATATTGAAGTCACCTTAGACTCATATCGCTTAGATATGTTTAAGTACCCCAGCAGCCTAGAGGAGTTGGTTAAGAGTAACTCAAGTGACCCAAAGTGGCAGGGTCCTTACTTGAGAAAAGGCTTACCAAAAGATCCTTGGGGTAACGACTATCAATATCGGAAACCTGGGCGTGAAGGGCGTGATTATGATCTCTATTCCTTTGGTGCAGATGGTCAGGAAGGGGGGGAAGGCGAGGATGCCGATATTGTCAGTTGGCAAACCAATTAAAATCCCTCAGTCAGGATTCTCTCTGCTAGAATTGCTCATCGTCATGGCAATTATCGGCATGGCGGTGGCAATGGTTATTCCACGTATAGGCAGCTCAGAAGTCACTGTTCTTAAAGCGCAAGTGCGTGAAGCGGTGGCGGTGCTTAACTATGCCCGCCGCTCCGCTATTGTGGAAAGCAAACAGAAAGTCGCCAGTTTTTATCAAAGCCAAAAAAAAGAGGGTGAGGCAACGCCGGGGCGCTGGGAGACTGGCGATGGCGATGCCAGTTTGCAACCGGACGGAGAAGTCAGTGAGGAAGCCGTTTACCAAATCTCTTTTTATCCAGAAGGCGGTAGTAGTGGCGGCGAAATCATTTTGACTCATTTGGACTATAAAGCCAAAATCAGCGTTAATCCGATCACGGGCAAAATTGAGTCAGAAATTTTATATGAATAAACAAACGGGTTTCACCTTACTTGAAGTCCTCGTAGCAATGGCGATAGTCGGCATTGCTTTAGGCACCGTCTTTGGTTTATTGGCAGGGACTAAACGCTTGGCTTTTAAAGCGGTGGATAACATTGAGCGGACAGTCTTTTTACGCTCGGCACTCAACGCCGCCCAAGTCATTGAAGAGCCTGACTATCCTGAATTACCAGAACGCTATAAAAAAAGTGTAGAATTGAGTACCGACGAAGTTTTAGAAAAACCAGAACGTCAAACGCGCCCCATGCGGCTGGCATTAGAGCCTTACACATGGCGTGATAATGAAAAGGGTATAGAATTGACCTCGGTACGCTTGATCAGACTGGACACGGCGCAATAAATTGAAAACTTTAACAAATTATCGCGGTTTTACCCTGCTGGAATTATTGATTGCACTCACATTGTCAACACTCGTCATGTTGATGCTGGCAATGGGTATGAATGTGGTACTTAAAGAGTGGACACGCTCCAGTAATAGGCTTGAGGACAGTTTAGATAAAGTACTGGTTTTATTACAAATTGAACGCTCGTTAGAGGGTGGATTTCCACATACCTACTGGGATAGTGACGAAAACAAAAAATACATTTTTTTTGAAGGCGAAGAAGAAAAAATAGCTTGGGTATCGACCGTATCACCGGGACGGAAGCCCGGATTCACGGTTTGGCAATTGTTGCCTAGCGAGAAAAAAACCGGAGTAGAAATTCGCATCGTGCCCGCGCTGGCAGGCGATCCAACCGAGCGCTTAGAAAAACATGCAACGTCAGTAACCGCGCTGGAAGGCTATCAAGCCTATTTTGAATATTTGTATGTTGATGACAAATTTGAAGAAGATACAAAATGGCTCAAAGAATGGTCAGCCAAAGAGCTGCAAGGATTGCCTAATGCCGTGCGTGTGCGTTTAGAAAGTGAGGCGGAAGAGTCTCTGGAAATTGTCGCGGTGATTCAGGCGCATCAGCATGAAAGGATTCGACCGGTTAAACCTTAAACTATCGAAACGTGGGCGCCCAAGATAAATCTTGGACTCCGAAAATCCTATTTCTTTAAGAAATAGGATTTTTTAAAGCGGAAATTGAGCCGCATAGCGACTTATCCACTCCGTCGCCGCTTCCTCAATAGTTAACTTTCGCCCTTGCTGTTCAAGCCTTTTTCGATAATGTTCGATTTGACAAACTTGCTCTACCATGCGTATCTTAAAGGCATCATTAGGCTCTAAAATTTCAACCCCTACCTCAAAGCGTGTGGTTTTTTTGTGACACCAGACCACACGGCCAGTCGTTTTAAAATTAGGATCGACCTGCGGGATGCAGAAACCAATGATTGTGCCGGGTTGCCAATTTATAGTTGACTTAAAGGCCACTCCACCTAAACTGATGTTTTTCAAAGGCTTTTTATATTCTCCGCAGGATTTGAGCACGCACCATAATTTTATCGGAATATCGGTGGGATGTCTGATAAACTGTCTCTTTTTTTTCATCATTTTAAATTTGGATGCCTACCAAAACACTTAACTGTTTAGAATGCAAATCGACCCCCGATCTTTTCGCCTTGATAAACTCAACGGCACTTTTAACATCATTTACAATACCACGTTTGACAAGAAATGCTGCAACCACCGTCGCACTCCGCCCATGTCCTAAGGCGCAATGCACAAACACCGGCCCTTCTGACAGACGGGCGTTGATCCACGACACAGCCTCCTCCAACTGATTAAGCGTTGGGGCTGTCATATCTAATAACGGAATACAAAAATAGTTTTGTCTAGTCCGCCAACTTCTCCAAATTCTGATGTCAAATCAAGTGTGCTTTTAATACCCAACGCTCTAAATCGCTTATAATCTACAAACGAAAGCTGACAACCAATGTATAAATTGGGGACAATTTCATCAAGCGCGTTTTCTTGAGAAAACACACGAAATAAAGCAAGGGTAATCGTATTCAGTGTAAAATAGGGCCAGAAAATGAGATAACTCAGAGGTGACAAAGTGCCTGAGGCGTTCTTCATAAAGAGACTCGGTTTTCCTAGCAGAAAAGCGCAGCCAACACCTATAAATGCAATGGTTGTGTGAATTATAATTAATAAAATTAATAAACTCATTATGTTACTACCCAAAGGAGAAAATCAATAATGGGATTTTTAGCGGGCAAGCGAGCCCTGATTGTCGGCTTAGCGAGTAATCGCTCAATTGCTTGGGGGGTTGCCCAAGCCATGCAACGTGAAGGGGCCGAATTAGCCTTCACCTATCAAAATGACAAACTCCGCGAACGGGTGACCAAAATGGCGAGCCAATTTGGCTCTGACATTAGTTTACCCTGTGATGTTGGCAGCGATGAGCAAATTCAAGCCGTGTTTGACGATTTGAAAAAATCTTGGGATGGCTTGGATATTATTATTCATGCCGTCGCCTTTGCCCCGCGAGAGGAGTTAGAGGGTGCCTATTTAGATAATGCCACTCGTGAAGGTTTTAAAATGGCGCACGACATTAGTTCTTATAGCTTTTCCGCCTTAGCACAGGCTGGACGTAGCATGATGCAAGGCCGCAAAGCGGCCTTGTTGAGCCTGAGCTATCTCGGCGCAATACGTGCAATGCCTAATTACAATGTGATGGGGCTCGCTAAAGCCAGCTTAGAAGCCAATGTACGCTACCTTGCTTATAGTTTGGGACCAGAGGGGATTCGCGTCAATGGCATTTCTGCGGGACCAATACGCACTTTAGCGGCATCAGGCATTGCCGATTTTCGCACTATGCTAAAGACTTTTGAACAAAATACCCCCTTACGGCGCAATGTGACGACTGAAGAAGTTGGCAATACTGCCGCTTTTCTCTGCTCTGACTTAGCCTCCGCGATTACGGGCGAAATCACTTATGTTGATTGCGGGTATAATATACTTGGCATGTTTTAGATATTAGACATTATCGGAAATAAGCTCACCCTACATGGAACTCTAAGGAACGTGCATGAAATAATTTAGTCAACTTCAAAACCAGACCTGGCAGGCTGATCATAACCAAACCTGCCAGGTCAAAGTCCAATACATACCTGGTTGCCTTTGACCTGCCAGGTTTGGTTTTAACCTGGCAGGTCTGGTTTTGACTTTGATTTGACGAAGTTATTTCATGCACGATCCTAATTTCAATACTGATAACTGAAAAAAGGAGAATAAAATTTTGACACCTGACGAAAAAAAACAGCAAGTCGCTAAAGCTGCTTTAAAATACGTGGTTGAAGATAGCATCATCGGTATCGGTACTGGTAGCACCGCAAACCACTTTATTGACGCACTCGCCACGATCAAACACAAAATTGAAGGCACTGTTGCCAGTTCCAACGCCACCGCTGATCGGCTCAAATCTCACGGAATTCCCGTTTTTGAACTCAATAGCGTGGATGAAATTTCCGTTTACTTAGATGGTGCGGATGAAACCAACCAATATTTGCATTTAATTAAAGGCGGCGGTGGTGCGCTCACCCGTGAAAAGATTGTCGCGGCGGTGAGTAAACGCTTTGTATGTATTGCCGATGACAGTAAATTAGTTGATGTCCTTGGCAAATTTCCATTGCCCATTGAAGTCATCCCAATGGCACGGAGCTATGTTGCCCGACAATTAGTCAAATTGGGCGGAAAACCGATATGGCGAGAAGGCTTTACCACCGACAACGGCAACGTCATTTTAGACGTACACAATTTAAAAATCAGCGAACCCGTCAAATTAGAAACCCAACTCAATGAAATCACAGGTGTTGTCACCAATGGATTATTTGCGTCACGTCCAGCGGATGTGTTGCTATTGGGTAGCGATAAGGGTGTTCGGGTATTAGATTAGTATATTTTGGTAGGAGTCCAAGATTTATCTTGGACGTCCTCTAAAGTACAAGGAGTAGCTTATGATTGCCATACGAGAAATCTATCAAACAAGCTCAGAGAGACTAACAATTCCAGTGCCAAAGGCATTTCAAAACCGTCCAATAGAAATTATTATGTTGCCTTTGGAGGTGAGGATTCAAAATAAAGATTGTTGGCCACCTGATTTTTTTGAAAAAACGGCGGGCTGTCTTTCTGATGACCCTATTGAGCGTGCGCCACAAGGTGAATATGAAATACGGGAGACTTTGAAATGAATTTTTTGTTTGACACTAACGCCTGTATTTCTTACTTGAATAATCCTTTATCACCTATCCGTCGTAGACTTGAACAGTTGTCATCAAACCAAGTTTTTGTTTGCTCGGTAGTTAAAGCGGAACTTTTTTATGGAGCGATGAAAAGTCAGAATCCGGCTAAAACATTGGCTAAACAAGAGGCATTTCTCAATCAATTTGTTTCATTACCTTTTGATGATAGAACGGCAAAGATTTTTGGAGATATTCGTGCTTATCTTGCGCGTCTTGGTACACCGATTGGTCCTTACGATTTGCAAATTGCTGCCATCGCTTTAGCGCATAATGTAACGCTCGTGACTCATAACACCAATGAGTTTTCCCGAGTTCCTAATTTGCAAATTGAAGATTGGGAAAAATCAGCGAACCCGTCAAACTAGAAACCCAACTCAATGAAATCACAGGTGTTGTCACCAATGGATTATTTGCCTCACGTCCAGCGGATGTGTTGCTATTGGGTAGCGATAAGGGTGTTCGGGTATTAGATTAGGATCGCGCATGAAATAACGTCTGAAAGTCAAAACCAAAGTCAAAACCAGACCTGCCAGGTTAAAACCAAACCTGGCAGGTCAAAAGCGTAACCAGGTCTGTATTTGACTTTGACCTGGCAGGTTTGGTTATGATCAGCCTGCCAGGTCTGGTTTTGAAGTTGACTAAATTATTTTATGCACGTTCCTTAGTATATTTTGGTAGGAGTCCAAGATTTATCTTGGACGTCCTCTAAACATTGAAATATGAAAGGAAAAATACGCATTATTGGCGGACAATGGCGTGGGCGCAAACTACAAGTACCCGAAAAACCGGGGCTACGTCCAACACCGAATAGGGTACGTGAAACCTTATTTAACTGGTTAGCCATGGACTTACCCGGCAGCCGTTGCCTAGATTTATTTACCGGCACAGGCGCATTAGGCATAGAAGCCGCCTCTCGCGGTGCCAAACAAGTCATATTAGTCGAAAAAGAACGCGACGTTGTACAAGGATTAAAACAACAAGTAGCGACATTTGCGCCCGACATAGAAATTCTATGCGCCGATGCCCTCCAATTTCTCAAGGGAACTCCTGAGACTTTTGACATTATTTTTTTAGCCCCCCCTTATGGGCACGACTTACTTCGCCCAACTTGTCCCTTGTTAGAAGAAGGTGGTTGGCTCTCACCACACGCTCTGATCTATTTGGAAACGGAGCGCCGTTTTGGAGAGCCAAGCTTACCCGCCACTTGGCAAGTGATTCGTCGCCAGAAGGTAGGACAAGTGGCGGGGTTTTTGGTGGTGCGTGAATAAGGGACACCTCAGTACAGGACAATTTATTGGTTGTTTGTCATTTATTGGTTGTTTGTCATTTCGACCAGCGGGAGAAATCTTGAGGCTTTGAAAATTCAAAGAACCCTCGCGGAGCGAATTGGAGTCCCAAGATTTATCTTGGAAGTCAATGAGTATGACTCAATTGAAAGCACTTAATATGAAACAAAAACCTGAAGTGGGAACAGAAGAATACAAAGTAGATCAAATTTTTGACATGCTCTGGAGTTTTCTTGAGCCCGAGGATTTCCAAAGAATGGAGGTTTTACAAAAAAAAGCGGAAATGTTTGAAGCGATTCGCGTAGAATTCCTTGTAGTCAGTAAGGAGTATCCAAGGAGTCCAAGATTTATCTTGGACTACTGAACGCAGAGCCCGAGGAATAACTTATTTTACAGGATAAAGCCCTAATTTTTTAAGCATGGCATGTAGACTATCTCCCTTAGCCAGTTGATAAAGCTGACCATCCGAATTTTCTATGACAATTCGATAAGTCGGTTTTGGCCATCTTTGTTGTACTCGGAGATTTTGTTTTTCACCATTCATTATTCTCGTGAACTCAAAAATATCATCCCAAGAAACGGCTACTCGAAACCAGCTCGCTTCTTTCATAATCTTTTTCGTTTGAATCTCAAAATTGGGTTTGCCTTTAATAAAGATATTTTCTTGTAATAGCATAATGTAGCCAATTGATTTCGCTAACAGCGAGTAATCACGGTGGATTCCAAAACCCTTATAACTATGTGAGAAAGTCGTTTTTAAATTTTTGAAATGCTTGATATCATCAAATCCAACCTCACCAGCGGCTTTTACGGCTTCTATACTATAGACAAGAGGTACAATACGGTCGAAAGATGAATAATAGTTCGTAATTTTAAAACCAGTGGGAAGTACACTGCTATCAATTGTGTAATCCCTTAGCAAACTCGATCCGAGAAAAAATATACCCCGCAACATTTGCAATGGGGATTGTTGAGATTTTGCGTATTCTTCAAGGGATTTAGCAATAAGATACGTGCCAATACTATGTCCTATAATGTAATAGGGCGTTTTTTGGTTTTCGTATTCTTGAAGAACACTCTCTGCAAATTGTCTGGCCTCTTTTTTTGCTTTTTTCTTGCCAGAAATGAAATCAGCAGGTGCGACTCGCCATCTCACTACGGGGGAATCCCAGCTATAATGTTTAACTTTTATCCTAGTTAATTTATTGTTTTTGATAAGCTCCTTCAAATTGTGGACAAATGGCGTTTCTTTATTTTGTCCACCTAAACCATGAACGTAGACAAAAATCAATTGTTCTGTGTTCGATGCTAAAGCTTTTTGGCTGCCCCAAAATATGAGGGTTGTCATTAAAAAGAGGATCGTTAGTGCTTTTGTCATGTTTTTTATACCTTTATCTTGAGGTAGTGCGTTTCTCGATAAGCTGGCTAAGCATGGCTACTAGAATATTAAAACACAAAAGAACTATTTTTGTGAAAATTTATTTAAACAATTTATTTATAGGTGTATTAGGCAATCTAATAAAGTAAATAAGGATCGTGCATGAAATAACTTCGTCAAGTCAAAATCAAAGTCAAAACCAGACCTGCCAGGTTAAAACCAAACCTGGCAGGTCAAAGGCAACCAGGTCTGTATTGGACTTTGACCTGGCAGGTTTTGTTATGATCAGCCTGCCAGGTCTGGTTTTGAAGTTGACTAAATTATTTCATGCACGTTCCTAAGTAAGCCCCGATGAGGGCTGGACTAATACTCGGATATGGCATTGAGCTGCTGATTGCCACCCACCTTTTATACTAAAAAATTGGTTGTCGTTATAAAAATACATTATGTCTCCATCAACACTAACACAAACCTTACTCGGCTCCTTATTGGACAGCCCCGCTGTGGCTTCAGAGGCGCTCAAAAAAGCGATCCCCATTATCAAGGATCATTTTACTTTGACGCCTAATGAAATCACCAAAGCCTATCAAAATGGCTGTCGTTATGCCTTGGTTGGCATCAGCGTTGGGCTCGACACCCCTTCAGTCATCCAAACGGTGCGCTATTCCAACGTCACCCGCGAGTTCGCAAAAAAAATTGATCAGCATTATTTGCAACCCTTCGCCAAACAAAACGGAGTCCAGGGCGCCGCTTTATCAGATTTTAAAAAACAAGCCATTCAATCACTGAGACAGTTTTCTAAAAACACTGAAAAACTCTTTGAGATTAAAGCCCTCACCGAAGAAGACTTGGCAGCACTCATCGGACATAGAAATACGCTCGCTATCACTGAAGTCGTCTTAGAACAAATACAGCGTATCGCGCCCATTGATGACACTTTGGCGGCTTTTCTTCGCTATGAGGATCAATTGGGCAATGCCGTTTTATTTTTTTTCCGTGAACTGCTCCGCCAAGATGAGCGGCTCGAAAAAACACAAACGGCTTTGCAACAAGAAGGTTTATGTCTTGAGATGCGAAAACTCCAAGAAGCCATCCAACATCTCAAAGCACAACAAGAACTTTCTCCCTATTTGGTAAATGCACAACAATTGAAGGACTTACAACAAACTCAAGTCCGTTGGCAAAACCACCATAAACAATTAATACGCTTTCAAAGTCGCTTTGAAACGCGCACGGATGAGATACTGGCGTGGGCGCAAGAAGTTTATACAAAAATCGAAAAGGATGTCGAAACCACAAAAGCCGTCGTCATAGAAAATAATGCCATTTTACAAGCACTCTATGGACTGATGGCGCAACGGGGCTTATCATCCCGAGTGAGCCCCCGCGATGAGTTTACCCAGTACGATAACGAGAGCCAGCAATTGATTGAGGCTGCGGTTGAGCAATTAGGACAATTGCCGAGTCAAAATCCTGAATATAGTCAGGTGTCTATCAAGGTAGGCAGTGCCTTGTCTTCGACGGGCAATTTGGAAAAAGCGGCGCGTATATTTATCCAAGCGATTGAAAAGGCTAAAAATAATGAAGATAAGGCGCTGGCTTATTTCAATCTGTTTCAAGTGCGGTGGCGCAAGGCGTTTGCAGAAGTCTCTGAGAAAGAACAGCATTATGCAAAAGCCTTATCGGCTTTACAGGCGGCGATTGAACTATCAAACAGACGCTATGCTTTACATGATATCAATAAGGGTTATTATCCGATTGAAAAATTCTTAGGTGCAGGCGGAATGGGGTGCGCGTTACTGTGTCAAAACAATAATGATTTGATAAACGGACACAAACGGGTAGTCGTCAAATGTTTTTGGGAAAATATCGCGGGTACACTGAGAGAAGTGTTTAAAGAACCCTTTGCGATGGCGCAAATCGCGGGAGAATTTGTACCCAAGCCGTTAGATTATGGTTATGCGGATAATGTGAATCAAAAAGGGCCTTATTTCGTGACGGAATACGTTGAGGGTGCCATAGATGGGGAGATGTGGTTAGAAAAAAATGGGCCACTTTCTTTGAAAATGGGCTTACAGGTGGGATTACAGGTTGCAGAAGGATTGCGACGCGCTCATGAGGCGGGTATTTTTCACTTGGATTTAAAGCCGGCGAATCTGTTGCTCAAACGGACGGATGGTGGCGGGATAGCGGTTAAAATCATAGATTTTGGACTGTCTCGCGTGACGACATCTTTGCGGGATGTAGCAATTCAGCGGAGTCAGTCGGGAAAGTCGGTATTTGAGCAGGCGGTGTTTGGGACTTTGGAATATGCGCCGCCTGAGCAACGGGGTTATGCGCGGCAGTTTGGCAAGCCGAGTGCGAGAAGTGATATTTTTGCGTTTGGGAAGACGATGTATCGTTTACTGACGGGAGAAATTCCATTTGCTGTGGAGCATGAGCCGTTAGAACATGCGCCGAAGTGGTATCAATTGTTGTCTGATTGTGTGAGACAAAATCCTGAGAAACGGCCAGAATCGGCGGGGGTGCTGGTGAGTCGTTTGAAGGGTATTGGAAAGGAGCAGATAGCGGAAGAGGAGCGGCTCAAAAAGGAAAAACTGGCTAGAGAAAGGGCGGAGCGTCAAGCGGAAGAGGAACGGCTCAGAAAGGAACAAGAGGCTAGAGAACCGGCTCAAGCAGAAGAGGATGAAGGGAAAAGAAAAGAGACTGAAGCATATGAAAAAGCATCTAAATTTCTTTTTGGCGCAATTTGGGGCGCAATTTTTGGCGTGATTTTGGGAGCGGTTGTCGGGTGGGTTGGAGTCGGATGGATAGAGATAATTGGAGGAGCCGCCGGAGTGTGGATATTAATAGGAGTAGTTGGAGGTGGGAGTGATGCTGCATGGGGATTTGGTATGTTCTGGGCAATTGGATGGATAATTGTAGAGGGGGTTGTGTGGGTAATTCCTGGACTGTTTGGAATGGGATTCTTTGTTAATACAGTAATTATAGGGGCGATTACTCAGGCGATTCTATGGGGAACCGTTAATGCTTTGGGAAATGGAGACTCGCGGTAGTTTGACTGCGTTTCTGTATTGATGCCAGAACTAGATAAGAGGACAGCGAGGGCCGAAATAAACGAATAAATCAATATCAAGCGGGTTTATTCGTTTATTTCCTAATTCGCTGTCCTCATTGTTTAGGTCCATACCACCCCTTAGTACAACGGATTAGGGGAGTCAACGGATTGAATCAGGAATATTCTAAGCCCAAAATGTTAATATTCCTTTAAACAAATCCGTTTCTTCCCCAAATCCGTTGTACTAATGGGTGGGTATGAGTTTTTGTTGTTTCGGGAATGGAGCGTAGCGGATTTCCCGAAATAACAGATCGAGCCGCTTTATTCGTTTATTTCCTAATTCGCTGTCCTCAACAATTGTTTAGTACAACGGATTTGGGGAGTAAACGGATTTTTTCAAAGGAATATTAACATTTTTGGGTTATAATCTTCATTATTCAATCCGTTTATTCCCCAAATCTGTTGTACTAAGGGGTGGTATGAGTTTTTGTTGTTTCGGGAATGGAGCGTAGCGGATTTCCCGAAACAAAAGATCGAGCCGCTTTATTCGTTTATTTCCTAATTCGCTGTCCTCAACAATTGTTTAGGACACATCTGTGACTAGGAGGGCTTCACTGCGTCAGTGTTGAGCAAATATCCATACCACTAAAAACCCTTGAATCGCGGATTTTACGGATTACACGGATTTCGCGGATTTAAAATCAAAGTCAAAAGAAAAATAAAAGTCAAAAGATAATCAGTGTTTTTAGGTTTTTAATCCGTGTCATCCGTGTCATCCGTAAAATCCGTGATTCAAGGGTTTTTAGCAAGCGTAGGTGTGCCTCCCACCCACCTTTTTGTCGGTGTAGAACAACTGTGTGTGCATGGAGAGATGGTGCGTAGGACGCACCCTACGCTCTCAGTTTGTCAATTGAGCTTGACGTTTTGATGGTTTAGTTTAATATAAGTTGCACTCAGCAACATAAAAAGCATTTAAAACATACATGG
>JBDLJY010000046.1:0-27539 GCA_039714115.1 Pseudomonadota bacterium
TTGAAGCCTCACGATAAATTATCGGATCATTCCTTTTCGCTTTATTCGGATTCAGACATAATTGAGGTTCATCTTATAATGCTTATTGAAATTTTAATTTTCAGTAGTTTAGCCTTTGGAATAAAAAACCATCACCAAAAACGCCAGTCAAAAAGCCTAAAGCCAAAATCATCCAATTTATATCAAAAAGGTAAAACCAACTTACAAGCCTTTAAAAAAGTGCTCATGATTTCATTGAATGGCGGGGAAGTACGTCATCAACAACTTAAGCAGATGGTTACAGTGGATGGTGATAATCAAGCGAATGCTTTTGATAAAAAACTAGATAGAAAGATTAATCTATCTATCGGTTTAATGGGTTTTGCTCTGATAGGCACTTGGTTCTATGCTCCGTTGCTGCTGATAGCGGCAACTGGTGCTCTTTACCTTTTTTACCCTCTATGTAAAAAATTCTCTGAATCATTGAAGAAAGGGCGTATAACCACCGAGCTTCTTGAGATTATTGCTATTATTTACCATTGCTTGGCTCAAATCAGGCGATGGCAATTCTTAGAGACTTTGCTAAGCTACGCTGCGGCTGCCGAGTATCGTGCGTAGCATTCTCCTTAACTTAATGAGCAAACGATGCTTTTTCTGGAAAAGATTTATTATGGGCATTGCATAAGCCGCATATGGCTGCGAATGAAAGCCTACTCAAAGGCATTGAACATAAAAGCAAAACCTAAAATATTGCTACTTGGTTGCAAGAGTGGCAAGCACTTTGAGCGTGTACCGAATCATAAATTTCCAAGTATTTAAAGATGAACTACAAGGATGTTATATAAATCAAAACCAACCAATTGCTCTGCGGTTTATCCTTGCTTATATAACATCCTTGTAGTTATCTCGTATTATATTATGATATATATCGTATTTTTGTTGTTGATAAAACTAGCATAATAGCACAAACATTGATTAATGGTGGTTATCATGAGCTGCAAGGCAAAAGTCCTCGTGCTAGACAAATTTGGTTCCAGTCTTATATTCATGATCGTTTATTCAGGGATTTTGATAGTGTTTATAATGCTAAAGGTGATTATCGCAGGAAACTGAAGTTGCTTATTCCTTATTTGGCGGGTTTAAGTGGTCAGCTGTTGAAATATGCTAGTATTGCTAATGACTTGGCTCTGAATGAGAAGGTTGTTAAATCCTATTTTGAAGCCTTGGAATGGATGTTTAGTGTTATGGTTGTAGCGAGTCCAAGGATTGCCCTTAACTTAATGTTTAAGGGCAACCATAAAGGATTGCCCCTACAGGAACCGTGATTTTTCGTAGGGGCGGGCAACCGACTTCGTAGGGGCGGGCAACCACAAGGGATTGCCCCTACTTAATGTTTTTAAAATCTCTTTTTCTTTCTAATGTTTTCAAATGAAAAACCAGATGAAGAGCCATTGTTTTTGTTATTAGAGAAAATACCAGTTTTTGGTGCGCTAGTATTGCCGCCTGTATTGGGATTGTTTTTATTATCGGAGAAAATACCAGTTTTTGGTGCGCTAGTATTGCCGCTTGTATTCCGGTTAAAATCCCTTTGGGTTTGCTGATAGGCAGAAGTCTGTGTTTGTTGTTGATATTGATGTTGCTGGTAATTGGAGTTACCGGCTAATTTATTGGCAATCATACCACCAATTAAGGCACCTGCCGCACCTGCCAAAATCGTTTCACCTAAGCTTAAACCTGGACTACTAGCCGCTGGTGTTTGTGTTAGGTTAGAGGTACCATCTTCAACTTTGGCAGCTTCAGCTTCTGCCAGTTTTTTGAGTTCTTCTTCTGTCAGAATACGCTCATTTCCTTCCATGTCTTTCAAAATAGCGCGTGTTCCAGTCGAACTTGGGTGTTTTTCGACAATAATAAAGGCATCTGGATCTTTAGCGGTTTGCTTGATCACTAAAAAAAGGCCTTCTTCAGACTTGCTGGCTTCGCTAATCGTGCCATTGGGATTGGTTTGATTAGGCTCTTCACTTTGTCCACAACCTTGTAATCCTATGGCTAGTCCTAAACTTCCAAGCATCGAATATAGCAATGCTTTTTTTATCATCATTATAATTACCTTTTATAGTAAAGCGTCAAGTGTTAAAGATTTTCTTGCGGAGATTATATAGTAGCTTGGTGGGTATTTTTAAAGGGGTTGTTTTTACCAAAATTGGTTTTATGATGCTGATCTGGAAATTGATGGTAAAATTTGATAAGTTAATAAAAACAAAGCTTTAGCTAAGTATTATTTTGATTAAAGCTCGATTGACGAAAATTTGACATACCCCAACGCTTATTTACTAATACTGTTATAAATTGATTATATATAATTTTTATAAAATTCAGATTCACGGACGAATCTCTCTTCATAGTTTGCTCTCAAATCCGCTACGAATGATACAAATCTCACCTAAGTAGTAGTACAAGGATTGACGGGATTGGCTCAATATAAACTCCAATCAATCCCTGTACTTATTCGACACTAAATTTAATATATATAAGACTAAAAATGAAGCTGATCTATAAATTGAGGGTAAAATTTAAAAAGATAATAAAAACAAAGCTTTACCTTAGTGTCATTTAAAGCCTGACTAAAATCTCTCTACGCAAATTTGAGTTAGTTCGTGCGTTTTACCCTCGTTCCCACGCTCTGCGTGGGAATGCATACTGGGACGCGGAGCGGGCGGCAACCGCCACGATATGGCATCGACGCTCCACGTCTAAAATTGTCCGCCTTACTATACTAGATTTGCAGGATGGCTGGGGATTTTTTATGAGTTAAGTGTTTCATTGTTTTAGGTATTTGCATAATAGTCCCCAATTTTCTGCATTCTGCACCGGGGCGCGAATATGTACGGTGTGTCCTGAGCCTGGCGCGATGCTTATGTTTTCACCTTGTTGGTTTTCAAGATGTTCTAGGGTAAATCGCAGGTTGCCTTGGGGATGTATCAGTTCTAGGCTGTCTCCTAGTTCAAAATGATTTTTTACGTCGATTTCTAACAGCTTGGTTTGTTGGTTATAAGCCAAAACTTCTCCTACAAATTGTTGATAGGGGTTCTTTGAGCTGTTATAGTTTTGATATTCAGATGGCAGGTGGCGGCGATAGAAGCCTTCTGTGTAGCCTCGATTGGCCAATTTTTCTAATTCTAGCATTAAATTTTTGTCAAATGGCTGCTCGGCTTCATCAATCGCTTGGCGATAAACTTGCGCTGTTCGCGCTGCGTAATAATGAGATTTGGTGCGCCCTTCAATTTTGAGGGAATCTATCCCGATTTCTATTAGTCGTCCGACATGTTGAACGGCACGTAAATCTTTGGAATTCATAATGTATGTGCCTTGTTCGTCTTCATAAATGGGCATATATTCGCCTGGGCGCTGTTTTTCTTCTAGCACTTTGTAGTCCCAACGGCAAGCGTTTGTACAACTGCCTTGGTTGGCGTCACGATGGTTGAGGTAGCCAGAAAGTAGGCAGCGTCCAGAATAGGCGATACAGAGGGCGCCATGTACGAAGACTTCTAATTCTATATCTGGACAGGCTTGTCTGATTTCTGCGATTTCTTCTAATGATAGTTCACGGGATAGAATAATGCGAGAAATGCCGAGGTTTTGCCAAAATTGTACGGCTGCATAATTCGTGGTGTTCGCTTGTACGGATAGGTGAATGGGCATTTGAGGCCAACGTTCTCGTACTATCATAATGAGTCCGGGATCGGCCATAATGAGTGCGTCTGGTTGCATTTCTATGATGGGCGTGATGTCATCAATAAAGGTTTTTAGTTTGGTGTTATGGGGCAAAATGTTGCAAGCCACATAAAATTGTTTTGTCAGGGCATGTGCTTCATCAATCGCTTGTGCTAGGTTATTCAGTTTGTTAAAGTCGTTTTGACGCACTCGTAAACTGTAACGGGGTTGCCCGGCATAAACGGCATCCGCGCCATAGGCAAAAGCGTAGCGCATGTTTTTCAGGGTGCCTGCTGGAGAGAGTAGTTCTGGTTTTTTCATAGTTGAATAGTATCTTTTTTTTGCTGCGAAACTTATTGTACATTTAGTCTGTTAGTTAGAAATTCAATTGATCTGAAAAAGTTTTTTAATCGGTCCAACGGTCAGGGCATGGTCGATGCCCAGTTCGGGTGCTGTCCATTAAGTTAAGGATTTTGGGTTGATTTAAAATCTGAATGTTGCCTTAGATAACAATATGAAAATATTTCAAAAAATTACAGAATTGTTATTCCATATCCTAACTATAATAGTTTTGGTTTTTAAAGTTTTCGGTGATTTTCCCTCTGAGCCCATGATTAGGTTAGAGGTTAAGTTGTCGGACACGCCGTCTATGTATTCGCTTATTGGTGCTGAATCAAGTCAAGTTTATTCTTTAGAATATATAAAAATATATCCCGGTTTGTATTCTATTGAACATGCCTGGCATCAATATAAGGTTAAACGAGCTACCTTTCAATATGATCGCTACAAGCAAGAGGTAGAGTTAAATGGAAGTCAATTAGAACAACCTGTGGCTTATGTTGTGTCAAGAGAATTTTTGCAAGAGAAGTTTGGAGGTGAGGGTTTTCATTTTAGTTTCTTGTCTGATAATAGTCGTTTTAAATTTGACTTTTTATTTGAGGATGTAGAAAAAAGTGAACCTCAATTTGAGTGTCAGGCAGTTGCTTTGATAGGCAGTGACTCTGGACAAGTTATAAAAGAAAATATTCCTTGTGAAATAGGAGAAAAAGCTTCGTTTTTTGGCGAAATTATTTTTATGAGTTTTGGGATTGTGATAGTAGTGTTGTGGTATATTGGTTTTTTTAATATTTTGAATAACTTTAAAAAAAGGAGACCAAGATTCGGAGAATAAGAACTAAATGGGATTAAGTATCCCTCTTTTTTTACTAACTGGAATAATTAATATGGAGTATAATATTATTACTGGTAGTAAGGGCGGTATTGGCAAAACTTTGCTAACCTTACTTTTAATAGCACGTAATCTTGAACGGGATATAGGCACCATGGTGATAGATTTGAATGCTATGAATGCAGATTCTTGTGCGCTTTTGATTGGAGATAGGCTTCCTAATAGGATTACTATATCACATCCTGCTGCTACCGATGGCTCGGAGCAGTTGGGGGCTGATAATATCATTGTCCATAAAACATTTTCGTTAATGGGCAATAAAAGTGTGGATTATGCGGTGGGATGGCCGTCTAATCCTTTTACTTTGTATAAACCCAGTCTTTTTGCTGATTTGCTTTGTACTATAAAAAGTGCTTGTGAAACTCGAATCAAGGATGAGTTGGGTTTGGAAATAGAAAGTGTTGTCATTGATACGAATTATCATTTTTGTAATGTTTTTTCACAAAGTCATGAACATTATAAGATGTATAAGCAGGTTTTAGGCGATGATAATATTATGGTTTGGTTTTTGTGGGTTTATAGGCAGTTAGATAATTTATTGAGAGCCCATCAGGAAAATGATGCTCATGCTTTACGTGAAACGGCTGGGTTAATTGAGTGTTTTTTTAAACATGAGGGCAATCCTGCGCCTTTTATGCATGTTATTACTCCGATGTCCTTAGTAACTTCCCAACTTGAGCCTAAGGGTGCTATTCTTAGACTGATAAATGCTATAAGGCAAGCTGATGATGTATCAGTGGAAGGTTTGGAGAATGCTGATAAGTTACCTAAAGGGGGTTACATTGATTTCGATAGTTGGATAAATAGGCTGGATGTTGCTCGCGTAGGGGTAAAGCTTGATAAAGCGAGGGGAGATGAGATATTTTTAGATATCTTGCGTAGAGCTATAGCAAATGAGCGTCCTATGAATGTGTTCCCTCTTTGGAACTATCATGCTGGTTTACATCGATATACAGATAAACATTCTGTTGAGCCGGTAGCAGAGATTAGAGCCTTTGAGGTTTATCAGAGTTTTGTCCGTCTTATGGGATAATGGTGTTTTATGAAAATTGTTTTCTACGATAATGAAGAAAATGAAATTTGGTTTAAAGGTTCTGTAGCAGCATTAGGGCATGGCAAAGTTTTTTTTTCTAATAGTCATGAGTGGGTAGATGAGTTTAATAATGAGAGTGTTGAAAACATCAAAAACATTGTGAAACCTTATCTAAATAATTCAATCCTCTACATACCTTTTGAGATGAGGGTTAAATTCATCCAAGTTATTGAGGCTTTAGACTTTCAGGCTAGGGATTGTGTGCCTAGCAGCGAAGAACTTGGTTTGGGAAGTGAAGAACCAAGAACTAGGTTTTATGATGGGATAATAATACGAAAGTTTTATGAACTGGCACTAGAACCTCAGCCACCAGAAATAGTAGATGATGAGCAAAATGGGCGAGCAGGTGACGGAATAATATTGGGAAAGTTTTTTAATTGGTTGAAAACCAAATGGGGCTTAGCCTTTATTATTACTGTATCAGTGCTCTTTATTGGTTTCTTTATCTTCAAGGATGACGGGGACATTAAGCCAAATGATATGGGGATAGTCATTAATTTGGCGGGCAAGCAACGGATGCTCATTCAAAAAATGAGTAAGGAAATTTTGTTCATCGCTAAGGAGATTAATGTTGCGGAGAACCAAGAAGAACTCCGCAAGACGGCGATTCTTTTTAATAAGACGCTAATCGGCTTGTTTGAAGGTGATTCTGATTTTAAGTTGGTCAAGATAGAGGATCCCTATATTGTGCAACAGCTTGATAAGGTTGTTGAGCTGTGGCGGGAATTCCGGATCAATGTGGATAGAGTGCTTAGGGGAAATACGTCCATTGCTGTGTTGAAAAAAGTTGCTCAGCAGAATTTGCTGTTGCTGCATGAGATGAATATGGCGGTGAAGCTGTACGAAGATATGGCGAAAGAGATGTACAAAAAAGAGCTCCGTTTTTCCCTAGAACCGAGTATGGCAATAACTATAAATTCGGCGGGCAGACAGCGAATGTTGACGCAGAAGATGACTAAGGAGCTGTTATTAGTAGCAATTAATATCGATCTAAAAACAAACCAAGCAAGATTGGTAAGAACTATGTCTAAGTTTGAAAAGACATTAGCAGGACTTTTAGATGGAGATGATGAGATGGAATTGCTTGGTACTAAAAAGATTGCTATTCGTGAGCAGTTGATGTCTGTCCAGGCGCAATGGAATGAGTATAAACCTATCCTGATTAAGAGCAAGGTATCTCAGGCTGATTTAGAGAAAGCGTATGAACTTAATATGGAGTTGCTTGATGAAATGGATGAGGCGGTGGGGATGTACGCGGATTCTGTGAGATAAGTACTGGAATCCAAAGCTTTAGCTTTGGACTCCAAAATACATAGATAAGTCTTGGATTCAGAAAAGTTGCTATTCTGTGATCTGACTGGAACAACGAAAACCTATGTTGGCGCTCTTGCGGTTTGGGTCGTTTGGTGAGTAACGGTTAGTGATGCGACAAATATCAGGGGGGTTGAGCCACGAACAACCACGGAGTACTCTGTCGTCTCCCGCTTGCCATTTTTTCCAGATGTTTTCATGTGGGCCCGGGTAGTTCTCGTAGTAAGGATCAGCTACCCATTCCCACACATTGCCCAGCATGTCATATAAACCAAAGTCATTTTTTTCAAAAGAGCCGACTTGGGAGGTTTTGTTACTGTCATAGTTAGCGTGCTCACGAGACGTTGCGCGTGCGGCATATTCCCATTGAGCTTCAGAAGGTAACCTATAAGTTTGCCCCGTTTGATCACTTAGCCATTTCATGTAAGCCTTAGCATCGTGCCAGGTGACATTAATCACCGGAAACTTGCCACGCCCCCAGCCTTCATCATCTGGTGGTTTTCGGTGTGTTGCCTCAGTAAAGCGGTCATATTCTTCAAAGGTGATTTCATAACGACACATCGCAAATTTTTTCACCGATACAGAATGTACGTTTTGTTCATCGTGATCACCCTGAATATTGCCCATCTCAAAATGTCCAGCCGGAATGACTATCATTTCTGGCCCCTTACTGCTATCTTGTAAACAGTCCTGAAAACTCTCGCCAGCCTTCAAATCCTTGTCTCGGGGGCAAGTAACGCCTTTCTCATTGGGTGAGGCTGTGGGTTTCGGCATAGGTGGCTTGTATATACGGAGGTAATATCTACTGGAAGGAACTGTTTTTTCAACCATACCACCCACATAAAATGCCACTACGACGACAACCACACACCTTACAAAAATGGGTAGCGGTTTAATAATGGAAAATAGCGGTTTTAAGTTTGTTAACATAAATGGATTCCTAGCTATTTGGGAGTCCAAACTTTAGTTTGGACGTCTAAGATAAATCATTGCGATTTCTTGCCTACCAAGTCGCTAAAGCTTAGACTACGAGCCGTCACGATATGTTGACATGGAGTCCAAGATAAATCTTGGACTCCAAAATACGGAACTCGCAACACCCGTCAATCCGCTGTACTATCTATAACGGTATCAATAAATGTACATTGGATGCCTTTTATACCTGTCGATGAGGCTTTGATTAAAATGGTAAACGTATAAGATATTGTTTTTATTATAAACTAAAATTTTACCCTTGATTTCTAGATCGGCTTCATCTGGGCTCTTATATATATATAAATTACGCTCCGCTAAACCATTTACAAATTTCGACTAATCATAGGAGTCCAAAATTTATTTTGGGCGACAAAGCCTTGAGTATAGTACAGCGGATTTACGGAAATAACGGATACTCTCAAAGTGATCAACACCCCAATTCGTTATTTTCCGCTGTACTAATGTGCCAGACGGAGTTTGCAACCCAATGCCATATCGTGGCGGCAAGGCGAGGGCATTAATACCCCCCGCGCTGCGGGGCGCAGGTTAATTTTGAACGTTGCAAGCTTTCGAGGCAATGTAGGGGCAATCCTTTATGGTTGCCCTTGTGCTGCTCACACAAGGCATTGGCGACTACTACGAGCCTTGACAGATATATAGTATTTCAGATAAAGTTTCACAGATTTTTGAAGACAGCTTCAAAAATATTGGACTCCTATTTTAGAAGATGAGGCATAAACAATGTTATGAAAAAAGAAGAAATAATACGTTACGCTCCCCAAGCATGGAAAAGTCATATAGAATATTATAACGAACAGATGTTCATACACGGGTATCCCTATTATCAGATAACCGAAGTAGATGATATCTATTATCTATTGGAATTGGATCTAAACGATCCTGATTCATATAACTATCACATTATGGAACAAAGTGATAATTTTAGTTATCTGTATGAAAAAGGAATGGCATTAGAGGATGCCCTTGGGCAAAAATACCGTTCCATGAATTTATATCGTCTAGTAGGGAAAGAACTCATTGAAAAGCTTAATTCAGCATCTGAAGTCAAAGATGCAAACAAGGATTGACATCGGGATATTGGAGTCCAAGATTTATCTTGGGCGAGGCGATACAAAGATTTGTCGGTAACATTAGCTGGTCATCCCATGGCTTCAGACGATTTCAAAATTTGGTACGAGCGGTTTCTTCAGACTGGGGATATTATAACTTCATAAGCGAGGGGCGTTCCATCTGGGGAAAGCGTCACGCGCCAAGTGATACCGTCCAAGTGTCCGCTCAGCAGATTTAACACTGAGCTTGAGGGGCGGGCGGGAAACCAAACAATGTATCGCCGAGCGAGCGTAGGGTACGTCCCACGCATCTTTTAAGGATTGAAAATAATAGATTCAATAGACTTGTCCATGTGTTTGGTACGAGCGGTGGGGATATTTGTCCGGTTTGCTTAGGCATTTGATAATTTGGCATTGGAAAAATGTGAGGTTTGACCCTATATTCAATGGCTTCGTTCTGACAAGTGAGCAACTCGATAATAAAAAAATGCAAATTATCACAGCCAACCTCAATGGCATCCGTGCCGCGGCTAAAAAAGGCTTTTTCACTTGGTTAGCCCAACAAAATGCGGATGTCGTGTGTCTTCAAGAAACCAAGGCTCAAGAATTTCAATTGAGCGATCCTATTTTTTATCCCTCCGGTTATCATTGTTATTACCATGACGCTGAAAAAAAGGGTTATAGCGGCGTTGCTTTGTATGCCCGTGAAAAGCCTGAAAAAGTCATTAAGGGAATAGGTTGGCCTGAAATTGATAGTGAAGGCCGTTATTTAGAGGCGCGTTTTCCCAGCGTTAATATTGTCTCTTTATATATGCACTCAGGCAGTTCGGGGACTGAGCGGCAAACTCTCAAGTTTGATTTTATGGAGAAATTTTTGCCCTATTTACGCGAATTACAGGAAGGCTCGAAGGAGTATATTATTTGTGGCGATTGGAATATTGCCCATAAGCCGATTGATTTGAAAAATTGGCGGAGCAATCAAAAACGTTCTGGATTTTTGCCCGAAGAACGGGCTTGGATGGATGAGTTATTTGGGCCTGCGGGTTTTGTTGATGCTTTTCGCGTGGTTAATCAGGAGGCGGAGCAATATACGTGGTGGTCAAATCGGGGGCGGGCTTGGGATAATAATACTGGGTGGCGGCTTGATTATCAGGTGATTACGCCGGGTTTGAAAGATAAGGTGTTGGGCGCAAGTATTTATAAAGATGAGCGTTTTTCTGATCATGCGCCGTTGTTGATGGATTATGCGCTTTAGTTGCTAATACCCAATGCCATTTCGTGGCGGGCAACCACCCGAGGTGGGGCAATCCCTTGTGGTTGCCCGCCCCTACGAAACTACTATAAATCCGATTTATTTTTTATTTCGTAATAGTTAATTTAATTGCTAAATCAATTAGTTTCAAATCATATTTAAAGTTAGATAAAACTTTAAAAAATGCAGCTAATAATTTTAATTTACAATACAAATTAATTAATTTTTCAATGCTTAAATCCTAATATCGATAAAGTATTTATAAAAAAATACTTGACAATTGTAAGGGTATAATGCTATTTTTTCGGCGCGAATCTACTTCGCTACTTTTTTTTTGAATTATTGAAAGGTGTACAATCAGCAAAAAAAGGGGGATATATTCTTGTTGTCCAAAAAAATTTCTGTTATATCGATAATCTTCGTTGTCTGGACTGTATGGTTAGCCTACCTTGGTTTGGGTGGTGCAATTGAATATCTCGTTAGTAATTGGGAAATCGTCTTGACTATGAGCTTTGGCTCTGTGGTTGCTGGAGCGACAAGTATAGGAGGAGGGGCAGTTGCTTTTCCGGTTTTTACCAAGGTTTTGCATATTCCGCCTTATGAAGCCAAAGTCTTTTCGCTTGCTATTCAAAGTGTCGGCATGGGTGCCGCCTCATTGACTATTTATCTAACAGGTATCAAGGTGGAATGGCGGGTGATCCGTTGGGGAAGCTTGGGGGGTGTAGTGGGTATTTATCTGGGATTGAATTTTTTAGCGCCCCTACTGCCCCCTGATGTAATCAAGATGTCTTTCACAGTAATGCTCGCTAGCTTTGCTATTACTTTATTTGCTTTAAATCGGGGAGTAAATAAACGCCATTCAAGCTTGTTTGTCTGGACTTTTCATGAAAAATCTATCTTGTTCATGGCTGGACTCGCTGGGGGATTGATGAGTGCTCTAGCTGGTACTGGCATTGACATAGTTGTTTTTTCCGTGATGGTGCTTTTATTCCGCATAAGCGAAAAGATTGCCACTCCGACTTCTGTTATCCTGATGGCTATCAATGCAGCTGTCGGTTTTCTTATGCAAGTATTTATTTTACAAGATTTTGCTGAGCCTGTGCATAGTTACTGGCTCGCAACGATTCCTGTTGTTATTGTAGGTGCCCCTCTAGGTGCTATTTTATGCAGCATGTTTCGTCGTGAAACTATAGTTAACATATTGATTTTTTTGATTTTAATAGAAATGCTCAGCTCTTTGCTGATAATTAGTTTGAGGCCCCTTGTAGTTTATTCTAGCTTAATCACGTTAATCTTATCGTGTTTCTTTTATTATTGGATGTACCGCACACGGATTTATCAAAAGTTAGAAGCTACATAACATTCACCATCCCTTTCTAACTCCGTTAAATGAGAAATCCGATTTTTTCAAAAAATCGGATTTCTTGGCGATCAATATCCGCTACGCCAAATCAATGCCATTAAGTTAAGGGCAACCACAAGGGATTGCCCCTACAGAGGACCGCATTTTATGTAGGGGCATACCCTATCGGGTTTGCCCTTAACTTAATGGCAGTGAGACTACCATTATCCACTCCCTGCGTATCGGGACTGTACAATAAGTGCAAGTTTTTGCCTGATAATATATTGACTTGCGTGGAGTCAGCAAAACCCACCGCAATCTTGTCCCCCGATGGCGAAAAATCCGTACCAATTACAAGGGCTATTCGTCGCTTTCCATCCCGTATTGTCCGTCCAATTTATCTGGTTCCCGATACATTTTTATTAACAAATGTTACCATTTGCTAACATGCCCCGAAGGGGAGGTATCTCTCAAAGCCCGATCCATCTGGGCGCTTTTAAGTTATGAATTCTCACCTTGGTTCTCGGTTTATTGAATTCAGGCTGCCAGGTTTTCACAATCCACACATAAAGTCAAGCGTTTTTTCGTGTCCCAAGATGGTAACAAAAAATGTGAGGGGCTTGTTGTACCAATTTAGACGCATCTA
Source organism: Pseudomonadota bacterium (assembly GCA_039714115.1). GTDB lineage: Bacteria > Pseudomonadota > Gammaproteobacteria > Beggiatoales > Beggiatoaceae > Thiomargarita. The sequence continues at coordinate 12,608 of JBDLJY010000046.1, forward strand.
TTGGTAACATAGCTAACCTTACCACGTCCAAGTTTGAGTGTCAAAACAGCCGCGACAACATCTCCAATATTGCAAGTGCTAACCACTGTGCGGTTTATCTGAGTTCAAACGCTAATTGTGATGGTTTGTGAATTTTTATTAACAAATTTTGTACTATGCATTAACCGTCAATCGACGCTGGCGCGTGGGAACCATAAAAAATGCAATGTTGCAATAGGACAAGATGTTTGCGTGGTTTCCCAACCTGGGTTGCGCTCGTCAAGCCATGCGACGAGTTCGGAGTTGGTGGCGGTTAGATGGTTGTTATCTAATTCTAATTTGGCTCCCCAGTACTCAGGTAAGGATATATTAGACAGGTTTTTCAATTCGACTGGGTTTAACTCTCCCCGAGTTGGTTGGAAGACAGCCAAAGATATTCCAAATTTACCAAATTGCCCAATTCAGGTGGGATTGAGCCGGTGAGATCGTTGTGCTGCAAAGAGAGCAGCCTCAGATTGCTCAAGTTGCCCAATTCAGATGGGATTGAGTCGGTGAGTGAGTTGAAAGACAGATAGAGAGACGTCAAATTGCTCAAATTGCCCAATTCAGGTGGGATGGAGCGGGTGAGTGAGTTGTAACTCAGATAGAGCCCAAATACATGTCCACCGCTACATATCACTCCCTCCCAACTACAAGGTGTATTTGTCTCAAGCCATCCACTGTTATCCATCCAACTATCGCCATTCGTACTATTATATAAAGCCACAAGAGCTTCACATTCCGTCGATGGGATTTCGGTAACTTGGCTGCAATCTAGCCCGCTGGCATTAACTGCGGATGTTAGGCTAATTAGGCTTAGATATAGAATTAATTTATTTAACATATAAACCTTTGTTTATAAAATCTGATCGAGAATATGACTGTAAATCAAAAATCTTTGTGGCTTATCGAATATGCGACGAATGGTTGTTTTTATCTGACAAAAGGATGTGATGGGTTCGTTCAAGATGGGAAACAGGGGATTATCTGGTTCCCGCGCCGGCGCGTGGGAACCATAAAAAAAAAGTATTATTCAAAACAAGCCGTTTGAGTCTCATCCCAACCAGGATTGAGAGCATCAAGCCATTTTTTCAACTCAGCGTCAATCTCAGTATTCAAACAATTATCGTTTAAATCCAATGTCTTCAATTTGCTTAGTTTAAGAAGCTTTATTGAGGGAGAACCCTTCAGATTGTTAGAAGACAATTCTAATTTATTTACAGAGTGGCTCTTACATGTTACCCCATACCAATTACAAGGTTCATTCGTCACCTTCCATCCAGCGTTATTCAGCCAATCATTACCATTTGTACTATTATAGAGAGCGACAAGGGCATTGCATTCCCTTCTTGAAATGTCGGTAACTTTTCTACAGCTGAAAGTTGAGTCATTATCTGTGATCGTCACCACTGCTGTATCTGGTATTTCTAATTGGGCACCGCCTGTGGGATTGCCTAAGCTGACAGTGAATGTTTCATCACTTTCCGCTTGGCTATCGTCAGTGATGGCTATTGTGAAGGTTTTGTCAGCGTCATCGCCATCGTTCCAATTTAAGGTGCCGGAGGTGTGAGTATAGTCATCAGGGGCAGTGGCGGTATAGTCGCTGGTAGCGTAATCTATTGATACTGCACCATCACTATTGCCTGTACGGGTAACGGTGATGGTTGCTTGTCCGCCGTTTTCTGCTAGGCTATAGGTGGCAGAGGAAAGTTGTAGTTTGCATTGTTGTTGAGAGCAGGGCGTTTGTGTCTCATTCCAACCTGGGTTGTGGCTGTCAAGCCATGCAACTAGCTCGGAGTCGGAAGCGGTTAGGTGGTTGTTGTCTAATTTAAAATTAGATATATATATATTAGATAGGTTTTTCAATTCAACTGGGATTTCTCCGCAGAGTTGGTTATCATTCATATGGAGGGTCTTCAATTTGCTCAAATTGCCCAATTCAGGTGGGATTGCGCCGGTGAGTGAGTTTTCATACAGATAAAGCCCCGTCAAATTGCTCAAATTGCCCAATTCAGGTGGGATTGAACCGGTGAGTGAGTTTTCATACAGATAAAGCCCCTGCAAATTGCTCAAATTGCCCAATTCAGGCGGGATTGAGCCGGTGAGTAAGTTCATAGCTAGTACGAACATCGTCAAATTACTCAAATTGCCCAATTCAGGTGGGATTGAGCCGGTGAGTGAGTTGGAACCCAGATAAAGATACTCCAAATTGCTCAAATTGCCCAATTCAGGTGGGATTGAGCTGGTGAGTGAGTTGGAATACAGATTAAGATACTCCAAATTGCTCAAATTACCCAATTCAGGTGGGATTGAGCCGGTGAGTGAGTTGTGTCCCAGATGAAGAGACCTCAAATTGCTCAAATTGCCTAATTCGCTTGGGATTGAGCCGGTGAGTGAGTTGGATTCCAGATAAAGATACTCCAAACCGCTCAAATTGCCCAATTCAGGTGGGATTGAACCGGTAAGCCGGTTTTGATACAGATAGAGCCCAAATACATGTCCACCGCTACATATCACTCCCTCCCAACTACAAGGTGTATTTGTCTCAAGCCATCCGCTGTTATCATACCAATTATCACCATTCGTACTATTATAGAGAGCCACAAGAGCTTCACATTCCGTCGATGGGATTTCGGTAACTTGGCTGCAATCTAGCCCGCTGGCATTGGCTGCGGATATTAAGCCGATTAGGCTTAGACTTAAAATTGATTTCTTTAACATTATAAACCTCTATAAGTTTGATCGAGGCTAAAATTGTAAGTCAAAAATTTCTGTGGCTTATCGAATATGTGACAAATGGTTGTTTTTATCTGATAAAAGGATGTGATGGGTTAGATAAGAAGGATAGATAGTAGTAAGTGAGGCCTGATTCAACGTCAGTGTCTTTATAAGAATAAACGTTAGAGTTGCTTTGGGCTGCGATGAGTTGTTCTGTTAGTCTTATGATTATTGAATAATCACCAGATTTCCAACCATCCCCTGTGGCTCGCCGTAGATGAAATCCTGCATTATCAGTTTCAATAGCCGTTTCCCATTTTAAGACTATCCCAGATTCATTAGCCGTCGCTGTGAAATCAGTTAGGCTGACGAAAGTAACATCATCATCCGTAATAGTAACGGTAGCATTGCCTAAAATTTCTCCGGTAACTGGTGAGGTTAAAGTGATTGTGAAATCCTCATTGCCTTCAGATTTACCATCATTAATTATGGTAACAGCGAAGGTTTTCTCAGTTGACTCGCCATCTGCCCAAGATAATGTCCCTGTAGTTTGGACGTAATCGCTGCCCGCTGTGGCTGTATTATCGCTGGTAGCATAATTTACTGAGGCAGCTCCACTACCAGAACGAATGACAGTGATGATTGCTTGTCTGCGGTTTTCGACTACGCTATATGTTGTTGATGAGTTATACTGTAATCGGCTTGTCCGCTTAATCCTTCGAGCAAGGCTTCGGTAAAAGCACCATTTTGCCAAAGCTTTGATTCTTGGGAACTTTGTTTGCCGGTGGCGGCGGTGAATACTACGACTCCATTTTCGGCACTGGATAAGTCATTGGCGATTTGATCTATATCCGCTACGCCACGCTGAGCCCCCATGATATTGCCAGAATGACAAGTGTCTATAAAAAACAATACTTTATCTCGTATCTTTGTCCGCATCGGTGAGCAATTGCACCTTGATTTCGCGGTATAAGCTGCGCTGTTTTTTCAGCACTTTGACAAAATCTTGTGCATAATCTAAGTCCAGATGGTTGTTATCATAATCGCTGACACCAATCGCTAGCACGTAGAGTTTAGGTTTAATCACAAATTGTTGCTTGCGCCAACGTAAATGCGCGGTGGCGGGTTCCGAGGCAGCGTAGCGGTTTTCAGCGATCAGACTGATTGCGACATCTCGCTGGGGGAGAGTTACCCAAATACTTTCGGTTTGATCTTCAACTAAGTCGGGCAAGACTAGCCGTGATGGGTTTGAGGCTGGACGACCGTCTATTAAGACAATTCTACTTTAGTATGAGAAAATTCGTCTCCGTCTTGAGGCGATACCAGCGTAACTTCTGGGGGTAATATTTCGTCAATGGTGGGTTGAAAGCGCGGTGCTCAATCCTTAATTGGTTGGCATCTCAATAATAGCCAAAATCAAGCCGCTGATTTTTACCCAGCGACACTGTTTCGTGCGCGTTATTACCGCCCCGACGTGATTTGGGCTTTCTTTAATATACCTACAATAATTGAAAAAATACTTTCAATATCTTCTGGCACACGATATGTGTGTAAATCTTTCAAGATCTTTTTGGTCTTTCTATTTAAAATACCAAAACGCCAAAGCTCTCCAATACTCACAACGCCATACAAAAATTCTGGCGATTCATTGTCGCTTTGATATTTATCCATCGCAATCAATTCAGCTATCAGTTGATTAAATCCGAGTTCACCTTTTTTGGCTTCAATTATAATTATTTCCTGCTCTGAGTGTACAAGATAATCCAGTAAACCACCTAATTTGTCATCAATTTCTATCGGATACTCTACATTGATTTTGGCTTTGACATGACGAATTATCTCCCATAATAGTGGAGCAATCATGAACTCTCTTTTCGCCATTTCTGAGTTTAGGGTGATTTTGGGTATATTTTCATAAAAAATATCTTGTAACTTTTTTATTTCATTTACCGGGGGCTCATTTGCTAAGAAAAATTCAATAGTCTGCGTCTCAAACTCATATCCAAATTCATTGGCTATTTCTTCTGGTGGATTATTGAATTCAAAGTAATCACTAATGTGTATTTTTTGCCTTCTTTAAAGTTTAGTTTTCCCATAATATGTACTCTTTTAGGAGTAACCTACCATTTTCAATTTTGTGGGTTGATCGTCGCTGAGCGAAGTTAGCTTTCTTGAACCGCTCGTAAAGCCAAGTCAAGTCCGATACATTTTCATTAACGCACACAGGACAAAGTCCTGGCGGGGGTATTGTATTTATTCATTGATTTAATAGAATTTTATGGAATTCAATAGCACTAAATACTATTTGTATCTTTTATGTGACTCATCTTGTTGTGATGAAAAGATGGTCAGTACAGGAATCGTACTGACCAAATAGCTTTAAGCTCGTCCCGTAGGGGACGTAAAGTGATCCTTGAGACTGTTAAACAGGGTTTTTACGTTAAGTACAGCTTCTCCTTGACGTTACCCTTAATACTTAACCACAGGGCGAGGGACTGGATCAAACATCCCAGGGTGTGATTCACCTGTCTAACTGCTGCTGATGACTCAGCCCTCTGTTAGTCCCGTACTATAGAATACTATAGGTTAGGTAACTATAAGTCCACCCAAAGCTTGCAAAACATTGATTGAGTGCTCATTTTTTCACAATTAATAAGTCAAGCGTTTTTTATATGTATTTTGACGTAGCGTTAGGAAATTACCACGCCCAAGCTTTAGTGTCAACTATACAAGCACAGATGCGAAGACTTGTGCTAGAGATAGCAATTCTATTGACAACTATTGACATTTCCACGTCGCCGCGGACAATTCAACAGTGTGAATAAGGGAACTATCAGCCCTTTATCCACTCGCCCCCCCGGCGTAGCCGGTCGGCTTATGGTAACATAAAACAATGCACTTGAGTTGAGACTCAATGAACCTTCGCCCGTTTTTTTTAATGTGGAAGGCTAACCACCTCAAGTGCGCCTATTAAACTAAATTCTAAAAATAATGTAAAGTTTTTTTTTGCATGTTCTTATGTTACCTCAAACATCTGTAGTCATGGTATGATATACACATATATGTAATATTAATATGTCAATGTGCGACGCCGCAGGAGCAGGTTTGAAACCTGCTCCTGCGTTTCAAACCTGCTCCGGCGACCTAAGTAAAAAATAAGTACGTGGTCATATCTTGTGCCAAGCTGTTACGATAGCGCAAGCTAAACAGGGCAACATGAGATTTATCCATGGAAAGTTGACCAATACTGAAGTCGATTGAGCGAAAGCCAATACACACCCAAGGCTCACGGGTGTGGCTCTAGGAGCCGTATGAGGTCGAAAGTCTCATGTACGGTTTTGAAGACTGGCACCGTAGGGTGAAATCGAAGCACGGAACACGAACCGAAGAAAGACAGTGTCACTATGCCAAGTTTAACAGTTATCAATACTTTTTTAGACTATACTCAATTTAAATTTGTAGCTCTTGATCTTAAACAATTACTTTCATGCCGACAGTCCCACTAGAATTTCCAGTCTTAGTCACGCCTTCAAAAGAAGGCTATCACTTACGCCCTTTATTTTTGGAAAGCCCAAGCCGAACTGCTAAACGCTTTCGTGATGCGGTGGATTTACTCACTAAGGATGTGCGCCGAGAGTTTCGTGGCTTTGAAACGGAGCGCGAGACTATTGATGATTTGTTGTGGTTTGCTTTTAATCCTAATTTGAAGTTTGAACTCAAAAAACTCTGTTTTACTGTTGGACATTATATGGTTTTTGGCGATTTTGCCGTTGCGCGTTTTACTCTGAAAGGTCATGAATTCGTCTGTTTGCCGAGGTTTGATAATTTTTTCGCTATTGTGAGTGAGGCTCTGTTAGAACATGGCAGTATAACCGAACAGTTGACGGCGATTGTGCATGACAAAATGCAGGAGCGGCGCAAAGAGGATCCTAGCGGGTTTTCTCCCAGTGAGTATTATGCCTCTAAGGGGATGTTTGTGACGACCATTTCTCTGGTTGTTAATGTTAAACGTGCTAATTTTCCTTTTGAGCAGCAGAGTGATGCGTGGCTTGCCTCTTTAACCGGTCAACAAGAGGATTTTTCTGGTGCTGTGGAGTTGGCTCGTGTGGGTGTTAATTTGCGCGATGAGTATCCTAACCAGCTACAGCGGGCTTCTTTGCGTGATGCTTTGGTGACAAAACTTGGCAATGTTATTTTCGGCTCAAGGAAGACGGCGGTGGTTATCATCGGGCCGCCCGGTTGTGGGCGCACGAGCTTGCTGCATGAAACTTTTTTCCGTTATCTACAGGAGAACACCCCTGCCGCGACTATTTGGCATGTTGATCCTAACCGTGTGATTGCGGGTATGAGCATTGTGGGCCAATGGCAGCGACGCTTTGAGTCTATTTTAGAATATATTATCCAGCCCGACAAGAAAAAATCACCTAGTCCGCGCCTCTTTGTCGATAATTTGGTGGCTTTATTCCGTATCGGTAAAAGTGCTCAAAATTCGCTAACGCTCAGTGATGTGCTTAAACCTTATCTGGAGCAACGGGCTCTCTCTTTTGTGGCTGAAGCCAGTCCGGAGGAGTGGAATATTGTGATGGAAACTGATCGCCGTTTTGCCGATTTATGTCAAGTATTCCGCCTTGATGAGCCTAGCGTGATAGATACCACCCGTATTGCGCTTAAGGAGCGGGCACGTTTGGAGCAGGTGCATGAGTGCGAAATTGATAATGATGCGATGGGGCGCGTATTTGCTTTGATGCATTCTCTGCTACGGGGAAGTGCTATGCCCGGCAATGTGGTGGGTTTTCTTGAGCGGCTTGCCGCTAAACATCGTCATGGCAAGGTTGGCATCCCGCAAATTGAGGCGGCGATTAGCGAAATCAGTCGCATGAGTAGCGATTTACTGGATCGCCAAAAAACTTTACGCAAAGAAGAAGTTCAACAAGCCCTCTCCGCCCAACTGATTGGTCAAGCGGAGGCCGTTAATTGTCTAGTTAATGTGGTACAAACTGTTAAGGCGGGGCTGCAAGATCCTAAAAAACCGATGGCAACTTTACTTTTTATTGGTCCCACTGGCGTTGGCAAGACTCAAGCCGCTAAGGTTTTGACTCGTTATTTATTTGTGGATGAGTCGCAATTGGTGCGGTTGGATATGAATGAATTTGTCACTGAGGCGGATGTTGGGCGGTTGATTGGGAGTTGGGGGCGCCCGGATGGTTTGTTGACGATGCGGGTACGTCATCAGCCTTTTTGTGTTTTGCTGTTAGATGAAATCGAAAAAGCTCATCCGGCGATACATGATTTGTTGTTGCAAGTCTTGGGAGAAGGGCGGCTTACGGATGCTTTGGGGCGTACTACTGATTTTACTAATACTATTGTTATATTGACTTCAAATTTGGGGGCGGAACAAGCCAGCCGCCGTCTCGGATTTGTCGAAAGGGACGCGCAAAATCAAGCTACGAGCTATCGCTCCGCTGTTGAGGATTTTTTTCGCCCTGAGTTGTTAAATCGTATTGATCGCATAGTGGTGTTCAAGTCTTTGGAATTACAGGATGCGGTTGCTATCACTCGTTTACAGTTGGACGGTTTGTTACAACGGGATGGTTTTGTGCGTCGGACGACTATATTTAATATTTCTGAAAAGGCGTTGGAGGAGGTGGCGCAACGGGGATTTGATGCTGTGTTGGGCGGACGCGCTCTTAAACGGGCAATTGAGCGTGATTTGACGGTATTGGCGGCGAGGCAGTTGGTTAATCTTGAGGTGACGCAGCCGATTATATTGGATATTGATTGGGTTAATGGGCGTTTACAGCCTCGCATTACTGCTCTGCTTTCTACGCCTCCGGAAAAAAGCGCTTCGACGTTGCTTGTTCATTCTTTGACGTTGGATGGTGTGAGCCGCCTTCTCGAATTTGTCTCGGATTTACGGGAGCGGCTTTATGCTTTGCGGGATGCTGAGGGGGTTGTTCTGGGGGCGTTGTGCGATGATGAGCGGTTTTTGTTGACGATGCAGGAGTCGGTTTTTGAGGTGAAGGAGGAGTTAGATGAGATTCTCTGGGCAATGGAAGCTGCGCGTGATCCGGTTGAAATACGTTTTAGCAGTGAAAGACGACAAGCGCGTGTCTATTTTAGTTGGTCTTATGGAAATAATGTTGTTAATAGTGCCGATTTTTATGCCCTTCAAGATATTCGTGATTATTTGGAGGAGTTGTATGTACATGCTCCAAAGTTGATTAGGGAGTCTCAAAGTCATTTTTTGAGTTTGTCAATGAATGCTAGCTTTATGGGTTTTTTCTGTCGGGGGCTGGAGTTGAAGCAACAAGATAATTTGAATTTGACGTTGCATTCGCGTGTTCTGGGTTGTGGTGAGAAAGAGTTAGATTATTTGTTGGCTGCTTATGAAAAGGCTTTGATTTATTTGGGATTAGAGACTACGCGCTTGTCTCCGACAGTGCAGGGTTTTCGTCATTTACAGGTTAAGGGGCCCCGTTTGCAAACGCTGTTAGGCTGCGAAGAGGGTATTCATCTATTTCATCCGCCCAATGAAAATGCGCTGCCGATCCAGGTTAGCTTGAATCCATTAGGTGCTGAAACTAGTCAGACGTTGCACATTATTCGTAATTATGCGCTCCCTGCTGATGATGGTAAGGCGGGGGTGCTGACTGATTTACGCAGCGGGATGCTGAGTCGTAGTGGGATTAAAGCTCATGAGTGGGCTTTGCTTTGGTATGCTAATTTGCCGGAGGATGAGCGGCGATAAATCGCCTACTACGAGCCGTGTCCTTAACTTGAAACGTTGCGGATGGGGTTGCAAACCCCGTCCGGCACAACGCTTATTCCACCGGAAACCATCCTTTTCTATCTTTGATGATTTGCCATAATCCATCAGGAATGTTGAGTGCTTTTGGGTCAGTTAAGGTGGTACGGATTTGTTCTTCTTGTCCGTTTTGTATTTTTTGAATCCAATCCGGGGCTATAATCAACGAGCGCCCTAGCGCAATCAGCGGTATCCCTGTTTCAAGGACTCGTATGGCATCGTCGGCGGTGCGAATCGAGCCAATGCCGATAATGGGAATACGGTTTCCAACACGCTCTTGAACTATAAGCGTGCGAGATTTTTTGTCATTTTTATCCCGCAATGAGCCGCACCAAAAATCTCCAGTTGATATATGCAAGTAGTCTAGTTTTGTCTCCGACAGTTCGTTTACGAGTTGTAGGGTGTCGTCCATCGTAATGCCCGGCGTTTCGGTTTCTTCAGGTGAAAGACGATAGCCGAGAATAAATGGTCGTTTGGCGTATCTGGCTATTGTGTTTGTCGCTTCGTCAATTAAGGCTTGTGGGAAAGTCATACGCTTTTTAAGGTTGCCGCCCCATTTGTCGGTTCTAAAGTTGGTGTACGGTGATAAAAATTGTTGGACTAAAAAGGCATTCGCGCCGTGTAGCTCTACTCCGTCAAAGCCGGCTTCAATGGCGCGTCGGATTGCGTCTCTAAATGATTGTATGGTGAGTATTATTTCAAATTCAGACATTTCGCGTGGCACTATGGTGTCATTTTCTTTGGTCCTGATGGCACTGGCGCTGACGGGCTGTCCGTCGGGCAAAATTTCTGGTGGGCATAGTCTGCCGCCATGAAAAATTTGCAAAATCGCTTTTGCGCCTTGCTCTTGAATTGTCGTTGCTAGCCGTTTTAGGCTTGTTATCATGCTGTTGGTATGGGCGCCAATTTGGCCTTGAAATCCTTTGCCTTCTGGCATGACGTAGGTGGCGGCTGTAATCACTGCGCTAACGCCTTGAGATCGTGCGCGATAGTAGGCAATTTCTGCGTCAGAAATCGTCCCGTCATCGTTGCTAGACCATGTTGTCATGGGTGCCATGAGGATGCGGTTTTTGAGTTGAACGCCGCAAGGGAAGTTAAAGGGTTGAAATATTGGGTTATATTTTGGATTCATAATTTTTTTCCGCAGTCGCGTTTGTTCTTGGGTTAAATATGTTGTATGGTTTGCTGTTGAATATAGCATTTTGTCGATTTTTTTTGCTAGTCCCTGGGTCAATTCTTATGCCGTGCGGGGTTGCAAACCATATCCATTAAGTTAAGGATAAATGCCCGCAATCGTGGTATTTGGAGTCCAAGACCTATGTTTGATGAGACTACACCCAAACTAAAGTTTGGACTCCTAAATACCTTAACTTAATGGCATTGGGTTGCATTAAAAAAACCGTCCGGCACAATATTTGAATTAATTTAATTTTTTGTATTAATTTGAGCGCTGGGTGTGAGGTAATTTATGGGCTTTCACGAAATTTCTATCGATCAATTTTTATCTTTAGATGACGCTCAATGTGAGGAGCGCATTGTTGCTGCCAAAGCTGCACTTGGCAATCGTTTGGTGATTCTTGGACATCATTATCAGCGTGATGAGGTCTTTAAACATGCTGATTATACTGGGGATTCTCTTAAATTATCGCGTCAAGCCGCCCAGTCAGGAGCCGATTATATTGTTTTTTGCGGTGTACATTTTATGGCAGAGGTGGCTGATATTTTGTCGAGGCAGGAGCAAGTGGCGATTTTGCCCGATTTAGCGGCGGGTTGTTCTATGGCGGATATGGCTAATCTTGAAAAAGTTGAGCTGGCTTGGCGCGAGTTATCGGCTGTGCTGGCGGCTGATGAACATGTCACGCCTATTACTTATATTAATTCTGCGGCTGATTTGAAGGCGTTTTGTGGTCGTCATGGTGGCATTGTGTGTACGTCTACTAATGCAAGGCATGTTTTGGATTGGGCTTTTAGCCAACGTGAAAAGGTGTTGTTTTTTCCAGATCAACATTTGGGGCGTAATACGGGCTATCGTATGGGGATTCCGTTAGAACAAATGGTGCTGTGGGATTTTGATAAACCCAATGGCGGTTTAACCCCCGAACAAATTAAGGCTGCTAAAATGATTTTGTGGGATGGCTTTTGTTCTGTCCATCAGCAGTTTTTGCCTGATCATGTTGATCATTTTCGTGCGAGCTATCCTGATGGTAAGGTGGTTTCTCATCCTGAGTGTCCTTTTGAGGTTTGTGAGAAATCTGATGAGGTGGGTTCGACGGAATATATCATTAAAACGGTTAATGCTTCTGCGCCTGGGACGCGGTGGCTGGTGGGCACTGAGGTTAATTTGGTTAATCGCTTGGCGCAGGATTGTGAGGGTAAGTTTGTCCATTATATGGCGCCGGTTGTTTGTATGTGTTCGACTATGTATCGCATTAATCCTCAGCATTTGTTGTGGACGTTGGAAAATTTGGTTGATGGTAGGCTGGTTAATCAGATTAAGGTGCTGCCTCAGGTGGCGGAGCAGGCGCGTTTGGCGTTAGATCGGATGTTTGAGGTGTCGCCTTAGGCAACGTGGGGGCAAACCTGCGGGAAGAGTAATCGGTGCTGGACGGCAGAGAAACGTCACGGACGGGGTTGCAAACCCCGTCCGGCAGAACCCCGAATGTTTTAGTACAATAACCATTTTAACAAAAAGGAGCTATCGCTTATGAAATGTGATTCTTGCAAAGTTTCGATGCCTATCATCATTATTATCTTGTTAAGTCTGGTCATCGCTTACCAATTTGTTGAGCCGCCCCCCCCTAAGGAGGCTAGTATTGCTACTGGCAGAGTGGGCGGTGGTTATCACTCTTTTGCTTTGAAGTATCAAGAGCTTCTTGCTGATGATCAATTTCAGTTGGATATTGAACCAACTGCGGGCTCAATTGAGGTTTTGAAACGGCTCAAATCTGGGGATGTTGAGCTTGGGCTTGTTCAAGGCGGTACGGGCAATTCTGTGTCTTATGAGGGGCTACAGTCTTTGGGCAGCCTTTTTTATGAGCCTTTGTGGGTTTTTCATCGTAAAGATCTGCCGCTTGAGTATCTTTTTGATCTGCGTGGTAAACGTGTTGCTATAGGTGAGGAAGGCAGCGGTACGCGACCTGTGGCTTTTCAGTTGTTACAGGATAATCTGGTTACTGAGGATAATACGACCTTTTTGGGGCTGCCTTCAAAGGTGGCTGCACAACAGTTAGTCGCTGGAGAAATTGATGCTGTCTTTTTTGTTATGTCTCCAAAATCCAGCCTCATTCGTAAATTGTTCGGTAACCCCGATATTGAACTTATGAGTTTTAAGCGCGATTTAGCTTACAGCAGCCGCTATTCCTTTTTAACCAGCGTCAAACTCGGAGAAGGCATGATTGATTTGGAGAACAATATTCCCCGGGAAGACAAAACATTATTGGCAACAACGGCGAGTCTGGTTGCCAGTAAAGATTTACATCATGATCTTGTTTATCTGTTTTTGATGAAGATGATTAAAGTCCATGAGGAAGGTGGCATTTTTGAAAAAAATGGTCAGTTTCCCTCTGAACTATTTGTTGAAATTCCGATGAATGAGGATGCCAGCCATTATTTGCAAAATGGGCCTTCTTGGTTGCAAAAAATTTTTCCTTTTTGGGTGGCGACGACGTTGGATCGTTTAAAGATTTTGCTGATACCGCTTATCGCGGTGATGTTACCGCTGTTGAAGGGGGCTTTTCCGCTCTATCAGTTGGGAATTCGCTTTAAGATTTTTCGCTGGTATGATAGGTTGTCTGAGGTGGATCGCAAAATTAGTGATCTTTCGGATTTGTCGGTCATTGAGAATGAAATCAAGCAGATGATAGCACTTCAACGTGAAATTATTGAACAAGTCTCTGTTCCGCTCTCTTATATGGGGGAATTTTATGCTCTTCGTGTGCATATTCAGTTGGTAGTTGGGCGGCTTGAAGAGCAGAAATTGCTAGTCGCTAAAGCGATTAGTGCGGGATAGGGGCAAGAATAAAAACATCTTGATTCTAATATCTTCGCTAGACTGTTTAGTGAGCTATCTATTAATCACTCAGCTCATCTAACGTTGTCTCGTAGAGATGGTTTTGGTTTATCCTTTCGGTTTATCATAATCTTGTAGTTGATTAAACCTTAGCCAAGATAAATCTTGGACTCCTTAGCCGGACGCTCCGCGTCCGAGCAGGCATTCCCACGCTCCGCGTGGGAACGAGAATATTAATATTTTAAGGTTAGAAATCAGATTTTTTGAAAAAATCGGATTTCTTTGTTCATAAAGATTGTCATTATGATAAACTCTATGTCGCCACGCAGGTTTGCAACCTGCTCCGTAACGTTTAACAATCCGACAACGCAGCCCGCACTGGAATTTACCCGAAGGGCGGGATTGGAGTGTGGGTTATATATAGTCTGTCCGTTGTGTTTGTTGATCTAGTTATTGCTAATAATCTCTGTAACAACCCTTGAGCCAATCCCCTTATTCCGTTAATCCCTGTACAGGCAGCGTTTAGTTGTTTCGGACAACGCCATCACACTCTTGAAAGTTTTCATTCGTTGTTGAACATTGGATGTACTCACCTGACAAATCATCATTGGACTAGAAATCCGATTTTTTTAAAAAATCGGATTTCTTACCGTATAGGAGTCCAAGATTTATGTACTGTCATTTCGGCGAACGGGAGGATAAATCTTACTTTTGTACAGCCAATGTTCAACAACGAATAAAACCAAAAACGAGACATTCATTCAAACAATCTCTGCCGGAGCAGGTTTGCAACCTGCTCCGTAACGTTTAACAATCCGACAACGCTGCCCGCACAGGGATTGACGAAATAAAGGGATTGGAGTGTGAGCTATATATAGTCTGTCCGTGTTTCGGGAATGGAGCGGAGCGTCTGGGCAGGCATTCCCACGAGAATATTAATATTTTAAGGTTAGAAATCAGATTTTTTGAAAAAATCGGATTTCTTTGTTCATAAAGATTGTCATTATGATAAACTCTATGTCGCCACGCAGGTTTGCAACCTGCTCCGTAACGTTTAACAATCCCTAAAGAGGTTTCGGGAAATCCGCTCCGCTCCATTCCCGAAACAACATTCTAATCCCCTTATCCTCTGCCGGAGCAGGTTTGCAACCTGCTCCGTAACGTTTAACAATCCGACAACGCAGCCCGCACAGGGATTGACGAAATAAAGGGATTGGAGTGTGAGCTATATATAGTCTGTCCGTGTTTCGGGAATGGAGCGGAGCGTCTGGGCAGGCATTCCCACGAGAATATTAATATTTTAAGGTTAGAAATCAGATTTTTTGAAAAAATCGGATTTCTTTGTTCATAAAGATTGTCATTATGATAAACTCTATGTCGCC
>JBDLJY010000047.1:0-27453 GCA_039714115.1 Pseudomonadota bacterium
TTCACTCACTGATAAAATCCACCTTAAATCCATGATTTTTAGTGGATTACGCGCTGCTAAAAAATAACTGAATATCGTTTCGTTACTTCGTTTCATTATTGATACCACTGGCAACATCATCTGACGCGCTAAGTCAATGCCATTAAGTTAATAATAACTTATTGATTTTATAAACAAATAAAATATTTGCCTGCATTTCTTTCTTTAGACGTAGCTTTAAAAAAAATGTGAGGGTCAATTTTTTCTATAGGAGAACGGAAATTTCCAAGCCATTTATTTAGTACAACTTGATGTTCACTTATAATATAATCCCTAGTGTTAAGTAAGTGGGGGCGCGTGATCCCCATGATTTTTAAAACTTCCTTAGCCTTCATATAAATATATAAATATAATATATTAATATTTATTAATCGTTTTGTGTACCAATAAGTTAAATAAGGAAAATTCAATGAAATCCATCAACTTACCCCACTTTTTTGGTCGCCGTTAAGAATTAGGACAAATTGAAAAGCCGGACAACGCTTGTCCCGCAAGAAGACATTTAAGAAAATCTGCCTTATTGATTATGCCAGCTTTTGTGGAATGGATGCAGTAGGCTTAGCACTGAGAACCTTAGCCGAACTCTTAGACAAAGACCTAAAAAATGCCGCCGCCGCGAATTAGCCGGCTATATGTTTTACGAAGAAGGCGAAAGTACAAAACAAGTCCATACCCTTGTCCGACGAGATTTACCTAATTTACTTCATGCGGTTTACGGAGCCTTGGATGCAGAAAGACGCGGAGCAGACAAGTTTGCTAACAATATAGACTTGTTTCTTAAAACTTTTGGACTTCAACGTGACAGTGCGGCACTGAATCGACGGGTTAAAAATGCAGACTATTGATTTATCAAATGTGGCCTCTATTATAGTAGTATAATAGGAAACAAAGGCTGGATATTCAAACCGCAACGGTATCGCTCCATGAGAGTAAACCTCGCTTAATGCAGTGAGCTTTGTTGTAGTCCTAAAACGTTGCCCACGGGGTTGCAAACCCCGTCCGGCACAAAAATTCTTCCGTGTGGCTGATTTATGTAGGTGGGCAACTTAAATTTGGAGATTCACAATGTCATTTGGCGAATATAGAGATTATAAGGCTTTTGAATTAGAAAAACTGTTTAAAATTAACATAAAAAATAACGAAGATTTATTTAGTCACTTTAAGCCAAGTGGTAAAGATTACACTTCTTTACAGGCAGATGTAAAGAAGATGTCATCACGCCTTAGGTTATCAAAATTTGATAACGAAGCAACAAGAGGGAGTCTTTTAGTCTCACGCATTTTATGGGAATCTGGCACCGTTTATAACCTGGGGGTATTCTTTGAACCACTGGTCAGTCTATCGCCCGAGGATACACCAGCTCTTCCACACCAGTTGAATGGCAAGTACGATGCAGCTTTAAGCCTTGATGAAATTGATTTTGCATCACCCATTATCTCAATTGTAGAGGTCAAGAGAAGTAGTTTATCTGACGGTTTAGGTCAGTGCATAGCCGAAATGTACGCGACATTGAAAGAATTTAAACAGGATAAGGTATACGGAATCATAACAGATGGTGAAGTGTGGGAGTTCCTTTTATTAGAAAACTCTGTACTATCGGTGGATGAAAATAATTACCATATCAGGTATGTAGCTGATATTGTTGACAGGGTTGGTTATATAGCTGAAATTTTTAAGACTTGATACTTGTCGCGAGCGTATGTTACGTGTACAGTGGGTTGAGCTTTGCTAAACCCACTATTCTTATCTTTCAGAGGCACCAGTTTCTTCTGAATGTCATTGACGTGAATAAACAAGTTATCCATGCGGAGATGATGCGTTTCGCCTTGACTGCCATATCTTAGCAGTTTTAAATTTAAAATTTCAGTATATTAGGCTCAGATAAAACGATACTGATGTCGTGCAACAAAAAATCGTGATAGAAAAAATGCCAGATCATTTTCAGATTAAGCTACAAGCTTTAACAAATTCGCCTTTTCAGGTGAATATCGTCGATGTGGGAGAAGGATTGATACAGCTCTTACCGGTACTGGTTGCCGCTACGATGGCAAGCGATGGCAGTATTTTAGCTATAGAAGAACCGGAATCACATCTTCACCCACGATATCATACCGCACTGGCAGAATATTTTTTTGATCTTGCTAGGCAAGATAATCCTCCCCAAGTTTTACTTGAAACCCATTGCTAAGGACAACGAATTACTAGGGCTCATTCAACCCAAAACCACTCTTCTTTAGCTTCTTGCAACAATTTACCAAATAATTTTTTCATCGCATTATCAGGTAATTTTGCCACATTGGCTTCGGCTTGATAAATTTGATTATCAATTTCTGCGACAACCGGTTTAAGGGCATCAGTGAGACGATTTTCAGGGAGATTAGGCAAATCTTCAAAAGAAATCCCCGCTTGCTCTAATGCCACCGTCACGATATTTTTTTTATTTTGGACTAAATCGCAACCCAATGAACCTTTTGAATAGACATCCCGCCCGCTGATGTTATTCAGATCATTCATCATCTGAAAAATGAACCCCATTTGCCAGCCCAAATGAGTCAAAGTTTCGACCATAGCGGGTGGCGCTCCGCCCGACAAAGCACCGATTTTCATACTCGCAGCAATCAAGCTACCGCTTTTCAGCAAGCTCATATTTTCAATAGATTCAGCATCGACATTTGTCATCAACTCAAATTGTAAATCCAGCAATTCCCCGAGGGCTGTTTCATTCAAGGTATTGCTAAAAGCTTCAAAAATATGGAACTGGATGTTATTAGTACGACACCATTGGCTAACCGTTTTAAAAGCCAAGCCAATCAGCACATCACCCACAATAATCGCCTGTTTTTCGCCTTGTGTTTTCCAAAAAGTGGGCATTCCTCTTCTGAGGGAATCGCCATCAATTAAATCATCGTGAATCAGGGACGCTTTATGGAGTAATTCAATCGCACAAGCCAAATCTATAGCATCGCGCCAATCACCACCGACACCTGTATTAGTCACGAGTAATAATAAAGAGCGAAAACGCCGCCCTTGTTGGGTAGCTTCAGTTAAAATGGGGTGGAGTGCTTGCGGGATTGTGGGGGATTGAATGAGTTGCAGCAGTCTTTTATCGACTGCTTTAATCTTAGCCTTTAAAATGGTTTTGTAAATAGATTTTGTGAACATACCTCTTGGGTTTCCATTGAATTTAACGCCGACAATATTCGTTATAAGGCTTGCAGCAGTACGCATGACAGCATCCACAACAGCTCTCACAAGAATCAAAATGCCTTATACACTCATCCCCATAAGGAATCATATCACAAAGGTATCTCACTTCAGAACAATCCCCAGCACCAAGCATCATCATCATTTTTGTTCCCCCTGATAGATGGTTTTGGAGCCCTAAACTAAAAATGTTCTCCAACACGGCTTGATGATGGCAGGTTTCAAAACCAGAAAAAGCTTCATGAGTGGCATTATATTTATTGTGAAGAAAAGTGCTTGCCTCTTTCAGATGGAATTTCAGTGGATTAAATTGTTTTTTCTTGATATCACTAGACAAATCATCTCTGGCATCCAAAATATATAGCATTGCACCGATTGCCTTGCCTATGCGTTTGAGGATTTCAATATTATCGGGACGATTTGCCAAAATCGCGGTATGGGCAAACAAGGCTTCTAAACCTTGAGCCGTTGGTGAGGCGACTTCATCCAAATTTGAAAACTCAGTTGATTGCTCAATCTTTTGTTGCCGCTCAAACAAGTCATAAATAATTTGAACTTCAAAGCCAAGTCCTTGAAGTCTATTCTCAGCTTTTTTTATTTTGTGTCGGTTTTTCCATAACATGAATTTGGCGATCCAGCGAGAGATACCTTTTGCATCTTGAATAGTGTCCGTCAACTTGCCCCAAAACATCATTACCGTGACGGCGGCGGCAAATTGAGCGGCTTTTGGATTGGCTTTGGCAGAGTGCAAAAAAGGTTGAACGCCACAGCGGATTTTTTGATGAATCGGTGCTTGTTGTAATTGGGCTTCAGTCAACAATTGCAAAATGAGGGCATCCCGATTGACCAAAAATCGTGCTAAGGTGCCATAATCTTGTTTCAATTGTTGGCACAATCCACACTGGCTATAAAAATAATTGCGATTTTGACGGATGGTTAAATCTAGTCGATTGGGTGTGAGATAGCCTTGCATATTAAGTTAACTACACGGATTATTTATAATAAAAGATAAGTGAGTGGTGATATCCCACAAATTATAGCATGTTATCTCATACGACTACTGTTCTTCGCCCACCCATTGCCAACTAATCCACACCGCAACCCCACAAATCAACGCAGCCCATAAATAACTCACCTGCGCCCCAGCACTTTCCCAAGTATAACCACTGATCAAACTCCCCACCGCGCCGCCTGCCCCAAAGCTTAAACTACTATATAATGCTTGTGCTCTACCTTGATGACGATCAGCAAAAGTTTGACGAATTGATTGCATCATCACGCCATGATACATGCCAAAACTGGCAGCGTGCATTAATTGGGCAAATAATAATATCGGCAAAGATTCCACATAATAGCCAATCAACAGCCAACGCACCCCCGTTAAACCTAAACTGATTATCAATAAATCCCTTAAACGAAAGCGCATCAACAAACGGTGCATCACCAAAAACACGCCGATTTCTGCTATCACGCCCAATGCCCACAATTGCCCAATCAAGTCGCGGCTATAACCATAGTCTTCCAGATAAATCGAATAAAAGGTGTAATATGGACCATGACTGGCTTGCATTAAAAAACAGATTAAAAACAATGCGATAATGGATGGTCGTTTAACAATTTGAAAAAAAGATTCGCTAGAGACAGACAATTGCGCCGTTGCTTTTTCGGGCACTAACAGGCTGGTTAGCCAAATGCCTGCAAACAAACTCACCAAAAAGGTGGGTAATAACATCACACTGACATATTCAAATAACCAACCAAATAATATCACCGTAATAACAAAACCGATTGATCCCCATAAACGGATATGGCTATAGCGGTGAGCCTCTGTGCCCAAATGGGCAAGGGTAGTCGCTTCAAATTGGGGTAAAGCAGCATTCCAAAAAAAGCTAAATGCAGTGAAGACTAAGGCTAGCCACAAATAACTGTCTCCCGCAAAAACCCCCAAAAAACATAACACCGTTAATAAAGAACTCACGCGCACTAAAGCGATATGTCGTCCAGTGTGATCACCAATCCAGCCCCAAATATTTGGGGCAATGATTTTTGTTGCTAAAATAATCGCTATCAATTCTCCAATGGCTTGCGCGTCAAAGCCTAACTCTTTTAAATAGAGACTCCAATAGGGCATCAGAGCCCCTAAGCTGCCAAAGTAGAAAAGATAAAAAGCTGATAAACGCCAGTAAAGATTCAAGATAAATCTTGGACTCCTATTTAGATGAATTTTGTGCGCGGTTACGCATCAGATGATCCATTAATACCAAAGCTAACATCGCTTCCGCTATCGGCGTGGCACGAATACCCACACAAGGATCATGGCGACCGGTGGTAATGACTTCTGTCGCTTGCCCATCAATATCAATACTACGCCCGGGCAGACGTAAACTCGAAGTCGGTTTGAGCGCGATACTGGCGACAATATCTTGTCCTGTCGAAATCCCTCCTAAAATGCCACCGGCATGATTGCTCAAAAATCCCTCTGGCGTGATTTCATCCCGATGCTCAGTCCCTTTTTGTTGAACACAGGCAAAACCGTCACCAATTTCTACGCCTTTAACGGCATTAATACTCATCAGCGCGTGGGCAATTTCGGCATCTAATCGATCAAAAATAGGCTCACCTAAACCCACTGGTACATGACTGGCAACGACGTTGATACGTGCGCCGATAGAATTGCCTTCTTTGCGTAAAGCATCGAGATAAGCTTCTAGTTCAGGCACTTTTGAGGCATCGGGACAAAAAAACGGGTTGCGGTTGATTTCTTCCCAATCAAAATTGTCAGAATTGGGTTTTAACGATCCGAGTTGCGCCAGATAGCCACGTATTTGCATACCATAGCAATCTCCAAGGTATTTTTTAGCAATGCCACCCGCCGCGACACGCACAGCCGTTTCACGCGCAGATGCTCTCCCACCGCCGCGATAGTCACGAATTCCGTATTTTTGCTGATAAGTATAATCGGCATGTCCTGGCCTAAATTTATCCTTAATTTCGCTATAATCCTTAGAACGCTGATCCGTATTTTCAATCAGCAGCCCAATCGGGCAACCCGTCGTTTTTCCTTCAAATACGCCAGAAAGGATTTTAACCTTATCCTCCTCGCGGCGTTGCGTAGTATGTCGAGACGTACCCGGCTTGCGACGATCTAAATCAATTTGCAAATCTTCCTCAGTCAATTCCAAGCCGGGCGGGCAACCATCGACAATGCCGCCGATAGCGGGCCCATGACTTTCACCAAAGGTAGTGACGGTAAAGAGTTTTCCGAAAGAGTTTCCTGACATAATTAGTACACTGTTATGATTAAGTTTCTCAATTAACGTGGTATTCGAAGTCCAAGATTTATCTTGGGCTCCAAAATACCGGCCCGCCTACTGATTAAAATGTTTACCAGCCGCGATAGCCGCCCCAATAATGCCCGCCTGATTGAGCATTTGTGCGGGCACAATGTCAGCGCGGGTGTTTAGCAAATGTAAAAAATTTTCATGTTTTCGGCTCACGCCGCCCCCAATAATAAATAAATCCGGCCAAAACAAAGTCTCCATACGCGCTAAAAACTCATTCACTCGCCATGCCCAGCCTTTCCATTTCAAACCCTCGTCGGTGCGATTACGGGCGGAGGCGCGATGCTCAGCCTCTTTGCAACGGATTTCCATATGACCAAATTCAGTGTTAGGCAACAATTGCCCATCGACAAAAATCGCGCTGCCAATGCCAGTACCAAAAGTGTGCAAAATCACAACACCATCACGTCCCTTACCCGCCCCCAATTCCATTTCTGCAAAGCCAGCCGCGTCAGCATCATTTAATAATAAAACCGGGCAATCCGTTAACCTGCCCATCAATTCCTCACCATTGATGCCAATCCAAGATGGATCAACATTAGCAGCAGTGTAAACCACCCCCTTTTTGATAACGGCAGGAAAAGTACAACCAATTGGTCCATGCCAGTTAAAATGTTGCGCGATTTCGGCTACCACTTCAGCCACTGCGTCCGGCACCGATGGCTGTGGCGTGAGAATACGATGACGCTCTGCCGTGAGTTCTCCGGTTTCAATGTTGACGGGCGCACCTTTGATGCCCGAGCCACCAATATCAATGCCTAAAATTTCCATTGTTGTTGTCGTTTCTGGTTGGTTTGATGAAAAAATTAAATAACTACAAGGATTATTTATAATAAAGGATAAACCAAGAAAAAATTCAATCCCATTAATTGTCTGAATCACGCTACGTTTTTGTCATTTGAAAACTTCATCAAAAAAAGCCTCTTTATCCAATTGCGCTTGCCATTCTTGATGCCATTTGACAGAATCTAGTTTAGAGTCAGACTTTAAAGCCAAAAATCGAGTTGCTTCAAGAATGCCTAATTTCTCAATCAGAGCATTAACGGCTTGAGTAATCAGTTGTTCTTCACTCATTAAAACACTTTCTTTCATTGTAAACCCTCCGACATGATAAACTCTATGGGATCCATAGCCACTACTGACAATGGTATATTTTTACACTTTTTTAATAGTTTATCATCACAAGTGATAAAAACGTCCGCTATTTGTTCTGCATAAGCAACATGAGCGGCATCAGCAACGCCCAATTTGAGTGCATGAAGTTCGTCGGCTCGAAGGCGAGCCTTGTTAGTGTTATAAACAGCATCCGTGTCAGCTTTGTTTAGCAACGCTTTTATTTTAAAACGTTTTTTTAAAGATGTCACTGCGCCAACTTCTTTGAAATGCACAGGAGAGACAACAGCTTGATAGTGTCCATTTTTAACATGTTGTGTTATCAAGTAAAATGCATCCGTTTCTAAACGTATTCGTAGAAAATTATGATCATCAAAAGGACGGCAGTAGGTACAAACATCTAAATATAATCGTTTCATTTGATTTCCACCCAATATATTGATCGCTATCACAGTTCAAGTTGTTAAATCTGTCTGAATCAGAATTGACAGAATTTTAGAATTAACAGAATAAAACCTAAATTAATGATGATTTCTTCTGATACGAAGTAACGAAGTAAAATTATAAAATTCTGTCAATTACGATTCAGACGACGCGCTTACCGAAAAAACTTACTTCCGCCGAAGATTTTATTTTGTTTATCTTTGCAATGCACGTAGTGCCGCTTCAGGTTCGTGTGCGACAATCGTGAAAAGTGCGGCTGCGGTTCCAGTGGGCTTCTGCATTTTTTGTTCCCAATTTTGTAATGTTTTCGCTTTCACACCAATCAGGTATGCAAATTGCGTTTGCGAAAGCCCAGTTTTTTGCCGTATTGCTTTTATATCTGGCGTATCAAAATGAAATATCCGCGATGGTTCAGATTCACCACGCAAAAATCGTCCAGCGTCTTTGATGCTCATTACGAGTTCATTAAAGAGTTTATCATCCATCTTTTAGCTCCTCTTCAATTAACTTGACGAAAATTTGCTTTTGTTTTTCCGTAAAATCATCTTGTTGATTTTTTGCATAAGCGAGTAAAATTTACATAATTTTAGAATTAACAGAATAAAACTTAAAAAATAAAATAAATAAATTCACCCGGATGAGGTGGGTTTTTATCGTTCCTTTGCCTCGCAAAAATGCCATTTCGTGGCGGGCAACCATAAAGGATTGCCCCTACAAAAATGGCATATCACGTAGGGGCAATCCCTTGTGGTTGCCCTGTCATGGTATCGGGATTTATCGTTCCCGGAATGCCTCCTTCAAGGTTTCCACAATTTCAGACTACCATCCATGCCACCAGAGGCTAAAATATTTCCGTTGGGGCTGAAAGCGGTAGCTGATACTTCACCCGTTTGTAAGGTATTAGCATCATTGCTATTTATATCCCATAAGACGATGCTCTCATCCTTATCTATTAAAACCGCAAGAACTTGACGATTGCCAAGTAGAACATATCTCCGCCAAATATTCAATCCATAATGTTCTTGCATGAGTGCGATGACATCAACCCAATCCATCTCTTCAATAGCAAAGCTGCGTGAAATTTCACCCGTCTTGGTATCCCATAAGTTGAAAAATTCCTTTCCATTTTCATCTGTATCCTGTGATGCCAGCCCATCTCCATCCTTATTAAAAGCAATAGAAACGCTGCGATGTTTCCTTGGCATCGTCAATATTTCCTGACCACGCTTGACATCCCATAATGTTATATTTCCCGGTACCTGATTGCTTGAAGAGGCAAGAATACGCCCCTCAGAATTGAAAGCCAACTGAGCGGAAAAAATATTCTCTCCTTTTAAAGTACGCACTTGTTGCCCGGTATTGACATCCCAAAATTTGATCGTATTACCCTCTGCGCCCGACACCAAAGTACCACCATCGGGACTGAAAGCCACAGAATTATGCTCTCCATGCCCTTTAACAGAAAAAGTGTGTAGTAACAGAGCCGTGTTGACATTCCACAATTTAACAGTTTCATCCAAACTCACTGAAGCAAGGAGACTGCCATTCGGGCTAAATTTTATATCTAACACCGCTTTGCTATGCCCTTGCAAGCTGGCATAGAGTCGAGTGGGTAAAAGGCTCGGATTGTAGAGTGCCCATTTTTGATCAAGCCCTATCAATACCTGTCTGCTGACATTTATCTTATCTCCCTCAGTTTCCAGATAGACATACACAGGCTTATGTTGTCCTTCCTCCCAGAGCGCTTTAGCATTATATCGCCCTACAAAAATGCTGCTTTTTTCAGGCAAACCCAACTCTTTAGCCCACGCTTGCCATTCGATACGCACAGGAAACACCCGACTATTAACATCATAGCCAGCTTTATCTAAATAGGCGACACCCGCTTGATAGAGCGGATCATGTTGCTGCACTGCTTGGTTAAAACGCGCTACTAATTGTTCGCTATTTTCTGACAATTGTTTCAGGCGTTGTTGAAATTCCGCTTCGGTTTCAAAACTATCGCGCTTTTGGGAAAAATTAATTCTTTCTCCTGTAAAGAACGGCACGGAATTAACTAGCCTAATTTCCTTAGAAATCAAAACCTCCTCCGTTATTAACAGATCAAATGTTTGAGTTTCCTTACCGGCTGCTTTGATTTCAATGTGGTGTTTGCCCGCAGGCAGCTTGATGACAATGGGTGTCATATTGACTTTGAGTTCACCATCCACATAAATCTCCGCCTCAGCCGGCACGGTAGTCACAGCCAGTGCGCCATCACCCGCTTGTACGGATAGGCATAAACCGAATAGGGCAAACAATAAAGTGAGTTTTTTCATGTCTTCTCCAATTAATCATTCAAAAAAAAACGTGCAAGGCGTACCTTGCACCATTATGAAATATCGCGTGTGGATTGGTATTTTACGACTATCCATCATAGCCGTGCAACAAGATGCGGCAACAACGTGATCCTTTTACTGATGTCTCTTCTCTGCGTTTTAGGCCAAAATTATGGACAGCCGAAAATTTGGCGAGCTATGTTGCAGTGCCAAAAAGTGGGCTCAAGTGGACACTTAACAGCGCGTGGCGGTAATTAGGACTGACGCACTGAGTACAGTCCCGTAGGAAACTTAATTGCATAAACTGATTAAATATAATAAATTGATAAATATCATAAATCCGTTAATAAGAGGTACATCTTGATAAAACCTAATTGCGATAATAGAAATCGAATAAATGTCATACTGTCGTCCAAGCTTTGGTACCCAATATCTACCATGAGCAAGCCAATGTCTATACTTTAAAGCACTAATAATCGCTGATTTCTTCAAGACTCTGCGTAGCAGAAGAGAATGATACTTTATCAGACATTTAGCACTTCCATTAGAGCATCAGAAAAACTGTCCTCGTTTAGCTCAATAAATTTGATTAATGGAGGAGTGGTACTAATCTTCCATTTCCATTCTGGCGGGTTTGCCGATTTTTCTGGAGCCTGAGTGTTTATGCCTTTTGAGTTTTTTTCGACTAAAACAAATTTTACTTCTCCGGCACTGGAGTTCATATCAATACGCCCTTTCGAGCCTATCAGCACGGTGCCAATCGGTGTCAAAGTGATTTCCCGATTAGCCAATTTAAGAATAAGCTTTTCCGTGTTGTAACTACCGATGTTGTCTTCATTTAGCGTGATATTTTTACGAGTTACTTGGATTTTTCCTTGTTCAATATAGCGAGATAGCCATTTGAGAACATTATCATAAAATTGCTCTATATAGCAAAGCCATTCGTTTCGTCGAGACAACCAGTCAAGCTCTCCCTTTGCCTTGGTATTTTCCTTATGTTGGCTCAGGAAATTTTCTAAATCTTTTTTGCTCATAATTTTTTTTGCCTGTCATAGATAAATGTCTGAACTGTGCCCTTGCAAGATTTTGTGTCAATCACACCGAATTGCCGTCCGGTGCAGCGCATTGTTGGGCATTTATTATTTGAACTATCAAATTATTACTCATTTGAATGGCCAGATTTTCATCCGTCTGAGCTACTTCAATCACTCTAGCGGCTTCACTCTCATCAATCATTTCAAATTGATTAGGATTTGGGCATAAACTATCGTTTAAATCGCCGGGTTCAAATTTGTCCAACTTATTTCCATAACTCCTCTTGTTATTTTGTATTATTCTTTGTCCTATATCACTAAGCAAGTAAACAAATAATTTATTTATAATAGGATAGCCAAACATATTGGGGTAAAATGAATGGTAGCATGTAAAGTTTATTGCAGTGGTAAAATGACGAATTACTTTTAAACGACCTCGATTAAATACGCCAAACAAAATCGGGGCGGGGGTTCTATGTTCAAGTTTGTACCAAGGACTTCTTTTCTTGGTAAGATACCTCTGGTGATACCCCAGCTTTTCTCCAAGTTTGATATAATTAATTACTGCTTCCTTATTATGATCTTTTATGTCTAAACAATAAACCGGCTTATCTGCATTATAAAGTACATAAAAATCATCCTCCGTAAATATTGCTTTTCGTATTTGCTGGCTTTTGGTAATACACTTACTTATGTTATTATCATCTATATTCAATTCTGCAATTTTGGATTTGGTGAGCGCAAAAAAATCGTTGGCTCCAGTAGCGATACCTCTTGTAAATGCGCCATATATTGATAATTTGCAGAATCCATCAGGGACTTCTTGTTCAGAAAATAATGATTTAATGATTGGTGTCCATTTTTTGTTATATGGCAAATCAGACGGATTGATTTTTCTTTGATAGAAATCGCTAATATCAGATATATTGCAAATTTCTTCATTTGTTTTAATATGGCTAATCTTTACTGGTTCAGATTGTTCATCGTTTTTGCAAAAAAGTACACAGACTGTTGTCGTTGCCTCGGGGAAAATTTCTTTTTCATTTGAAAATGTTACTATTTGCTTTAATAAATGTTTTTCAAGGAGACTTTTTTTTATTTCTTTTCCATACCCAGTGTTAAAAAACTCAAATGGCATAATAAATGCTAACCTTCCATTAGGTTTAAGTTCTTTCAATGCTTTTACCAGAAATACCGAAGCAATATTTGAATATCCCGCAAGCTTTTTGCCTATTTGTTTTTCACAAATAGGCAAGACATCATGTCTTTTAAGGAATTTTTGAAATCTCATATAGGGAGGATTGCATATAACAGCATCAAAATAAGCCATTTCAGATTCCAGAAAATCTCCCTTTATGATTGTTAAATTTGTTGTGTCATTATTACAATGAAAGTAACTAAGAATACGCTCATCAATTTCGTATCCAGTAAATTGTATGTTTTTAATTGGGTTAATATTGATGATGACCTCATAAAAAATACCAAGGCCAAAAGCCGGATCCAGTATAGTTTTGGGGTCATCTTTCATAACATAAGTAGCCATCATCTGTGCAACTGAAGATGGCGTAAAAAACTGACCATAATCTTTTCTATAACTGATGGGAGTTTCTGAAATATAGTTAGACTCACGCATTTATAAGCTCATTTCTTTATCAATATAACTTTTTCCAAGATCAATGCCATATCGTGCCGCCGTTAATTCAAGAACCCTACTCGGGACGGGGGAGACCAAATCCCCTACCCAGCAGGTTGTTATTTAATTCAGACGAGCCAAAATTAATCAGATATCATAAGCTATCCCACCGCGTGGGAACTCCTGTGCGTAACATCAGTTAATCATTCAGACAGTTTGAATGGTGAGATAACTCACGACAAAGCTAGGTAGCTTGGGCAACGCTACGTTATTTGATGTTTGTTTGCCATTGCTCACTCGACGGCAAATTCTGTATAGGGACGCATTATCGGGGCTTGAAAACCAAGAACAATATCTTCTCGTGGGACATCATCAAAAGCAAGAATAATGTCATAAAAAGGGCTTGGACACTTAGCTAAAAGTGAGGCGTAAGAGGTAAGTGCTTGTTTTACTAGACTCGGATATCCATGTTCTATAGCCATTTTACAATCTCCTCTCGTTCAATATTAACCACAATAAGCAAAATATCACAAATTGCGCTTGCCATTCTTGATGCCATTTGACAGAATCTATCGTTTGCGAATTCCCGGTTTTTTGCCGTATTGCTTTTATGTCAGGCGTATCAAAAGTCCGCGATGGTTCAGATTCACCACGCAAAAATCGCCCAGCGTCTTTGATGCTCCTGACGAGTTCATTAAAGATTTTATCATCCATCTTTTAACTTAACTATTCATTTTCCACCGCCTCTAGTACTTGTTTGACGATTTTCGGGTGTAAGGTTTTTCCAGCATGAAACGGAACAACGACACGTCGATTACCTTTTCTATAGATTCTATGACTGCCTTTGCCGCGAATACGACTAAAACCCGCTTGCAAAAGCATAGATTCCGCTTGTGGTGCTGTAAGTTGTGGTAGCTTAGGCAAAAGAAACCTCCATCGCTGTCGTGTAAATTTCTTGACTTAAATATTGTTCCCTTTCTTCCTCCAAAAGTGTTTCGACGTAAAGTTCTAACGCCTCTTTGATATTCGCGTTTACTTCCTCAAAAGTATCACCCTGACTTTGGCAACCCGGTAATTCAGGACAATAGGCATAATAGCCATATTCGTCTTTTTCGATCACAATACTGACTTTTCGGTTCATATAAGCTTCAAATCACGGTTTAATTTAAGAACTACAATGATTGCATATAAAAAGAGAATATTCAATCCCATAAACACGTTGCGGACGGGGTTGCATTAAAAACCCCGTCCGGCACAGTACCACTGTCATGAGTGCAAGGCGTACCTTGCACACCTGATGTAACTACCTACGCTTTTTCACAATCTTCAATCAGTTGATCTAAAGCTTTAACATGCGTTTTAGCTTCCTTTTTTAATTCGTGGAGGAATTCCAATTCGCTCTTGCTAATGTGTCCATCAGCAAATAACGCTTCGCGTAAAACCTTAACTTCTTTCTCACTGATATGACCGTCTCCCAGTGCGAAAGCTTTTGCTACTTTGCGCCATTCTGCCATTTTATTCTCCTTAATATGATTGATAATTTAAATGAAGATTTATTACGGATGAACCGCAACCCGGTATATAAATAATATTTTTTAAGACTGTTTTCAAGTATTTTTATGAACGTCCAAGATAAATCTTGGACTCCCGTCTTACCCTACATTGCTTGATTTTTTTTTCAAAATAGCGAATGCTAAGACCGCTTAAAACCTCAAACAACCCGCATACCTAACATAGGAGACTATCATGCAACTAACCGATCCCCGTTTATTTCATCAACAAGCCTATATCAACGGCACTTGGGTAGATGCCCAGAATGTTATTGAAGTCACAAATCCGGCAGACAATACGGTGCTTGGCACTGTGCCCAATATGGGACAAGCCGAAACCCGTCAAGCCATCACCGCTGCTGACACCGCCATGCCCGATTGGCGCAACAAATTGGCTAAAGAACGCGCAGCTATTATGCGCCACTGGTTTAACTTGATTATGGAAAACCAGCAAGACTTAGCAATGTTGATGACAGCTGAGCAAGGAAAACCCTTGGCTGAGTCGAAGGGCGAAGTAGCTTATGGCGCATCTTTTATTGAATGGTTTGCTGAAGAGGCTAAGCGCGTTTACGGTGATGTGATCCCTGAGCCAATACCGGGGCGGCGTATTGTAGTTATTAAGCAACCGATAGGCGTGGTTGGCGTGATTACGCCTTGGAATTTCCCAATTGCCATGATTACTCGTAAAATTGCCCCCGCCTTAGCAGTGGGCTGCACCGT
Organism: Pseudomonadota bacterium; assembly: GCA_039714115.1. Classification (GTDB taxonomy): domain Bacteria; phylum Pseudomonadota; class Gammaproteobacteria; order Beggiatoales; family Beggiatoaceae; genus Thiomargarita. The sequence goes on from JBDLJY010000047.1 coordinate 15,397, forward strand.
AGTGATTAAACCGGCAGCGGCTACGCCGTTTTGTGCGCTGGCTTTAGCAGAATTGGCAGAGCGGGCGGGTATTCCTAAAGGCGTGATTAATGTAGTCACCGGACGCCCTAAGGAAATCGGAGCAGAATTGACGGCAAATCCCTTGGTGCGTAAATTATCTTTCACAGGCTCAACCCCTATCGGCAAATTGCTGATGGCACAAAGCGCCTCGAATCTGCAAAAAGTCTCTTTAGAATTAGGCGGTAACGCCCCGTTTATTGTATTTGATGATGCGGATATAGACGCAGCCGTTATGGGAGCAATCGCCTCTAAATACCGTAACACGGGGCAAACTTGCGTTTGTGCCAATCGTTTATTGATTCAAGAAGGCATTTATGACGAATTTGCCGCTAAATTAGCGCAGGCGGTGAATCAACTGAAAGTGGGTAACGGACTAAAAGGAGAGACGCAGCAAGGGCCCCTAATTAATATGGCAGCCGTCGAAAAAGTTGAAAGTCACATCAGTGATGCGGTTAGTCAGGGGGCAAAAGTAGCGTGTGGTGGACAACGCCATGCGCTTGGTGGGACATTTTTTGAGCCAACCGTTTTAACAGGTGTTACGCCCACCATGCTGATTGCCAGCGAAGAAACTTTTGGCCCAGTTGCGCCGCTATTTCGTTTTAAAACTGAACAAGAGGCGATTGCCTTGGCGAATGATACGCCTTTTGGATTAGCGTCCTATTTTTATACCCGTAATTTGGGTCGTGCATGGCGGGTGGCGGAGGGCTTAGAATATGGCATGGTAGGCATTAACGAAGGCATCATTTCCACCGAAGTTGCCCCGTTTGGGGGCATAAAAGAATCGGGACTGGGGCGTGAAGGCTCTAAATATGGGATTGATGAATATCTGGAAATTAAGTATGTCTGTATGGGCGGTATTTAAGACTTACGGGGGAGAAAGGAAACCCACATTAATAGGACTTACGCATTGAAAAAAAATAATTAATTGCTAAATCAATTAGTTAAAAATAATTTATAAAGTTATATAAAACTTTAACAAATGCAGCTAATAATTTGAATTGAGAAATGAATTAATTTGTCAATGCGTAAGTCCTAATTAATATTATAATATATCCCTTCACTTATAAGGAGAAGGGGTAACAAAAAAAAATGATTGAACACAACGATCACCGTTTTGTCAGCAAAGTCACTCGTGACACCATGGCTTTAGTATTGGCAGGGGGGCGTGGGACACGTCTCAAACAACTCACCGATTGGCGAGCTAAACCGGCTGTGCCCTTTGGTGGCAAGTTTCGCATCATCGACTTTCCCCTGTCAAATTGCATCAACTCCGGTATCCGCCAAATTTCGGTGCTGACGCAATACAAGTCACATTCCTTGATTCGCCATATCCAAAAAGGCTGGAGTTGGCTAAGCGGTTTTAGGGAGTTTGTCGAATTAATGCCAGCGTCTCAACAGAGCGAATCTTGGTATGTAGGGACAGCCGATGCTGTTCGTCAAAACCTTAATATCATTCGCAGTCACAATCCAAAATACATTCTCATTTTAGCCGGCGATCATATCTATAAAATGGATTATGGGCTCATGATTGCCGAGCATGTTGACAAGAATGCGGATATGACAGTAGGCTGTCTGGAAGTGCCGCTGGATATGGCAAAGAGTTTTGGCGTGATGAGTATTGACAGCAGCGAACAAATCGTGCGTTTTGCTGAAAAGCCGGCGCAACCAGAGCCAACGCCTACTGATCCAGAAAAGGCATTAGCTTCTATGGGCATTTATGTATTTAATGCCGAATTTTTGTATGAACAACTGCGAACCGATGCCGCCAAATCTGGTTCCAGCCATGATTTTGGTAAAGACATCATTCCCTCTCTCATTCAAAAACATCGCGTTTTTGCCTATCGCTTTCGCGACGTTCAAAAAGGTGAACAATCTTATTGGCGCGACGTGGGCACGGTGGATGCGTTTTGGGAGGCTAATATGGATTTGGTATCTGTGGCTCCACAATTGAATTTGTATGATAAAGAATGGCCAATCTGGACTTATCAAGAACAACTGCCCCCGGCTAAATTTGTCTTTGATGATGATGATCGCCGTGGGATGGCAGTCGATTCAATGGTTTCTGGCGGTTGTTTGATTTCGGGTGCTAAAATAAAGCGCTCGCTGCTTTTTTCCAATGTCAAACTGAACTCTTATGCCTTGCTGAAAGAGGCTGTGGTGTTACCTGATGTGGACATTGGGCGGCATTGTCGCATTAAAAAAGCGGTCATTGACAAAGGCGTACATATTCCACCTAAGACCGAGATTGGGTACAACCGTGAGGAAGATGCCAAGCGTTTTTATGTGAGCGATGGCGGTGTTGTGTTGGTGACACCAGAGATGTTTGGGCAGAATGTACATAATGCCTCCTAATTTATTTCGTGCAAGGTACGCCTTGCACTCCTGAGTACGGGTTTTGCCGGAGTGCAAGGCGCACCTTGCACCATTCACAAGGGTTTTAACAAAATGCAAGAAAAATTGAAAGTCGTGCTATGTTGGCACATGCATCAGCCAGCCTATTACGATTGGCACAGAGAACAATATCAATTACCTTGGACTTATTTGCATGGGATTAAAGATTATGTGGATATGGCAGCGCATTTAGAGGCGGTGCCTAATGCCCGTGCTGTCGTGAATTTTGCGCCAACTTTGTTGGAGCAATTAGATGATTATGTCCAACAAATTCAGGCATTTTTACGCGATGCCACGCCCATCCGTGATCCTTTGTTGGCGGCTTTAAATAGTCATCCCGCCCATACGCCTTTTTTGAATCAGTCCGCATCGAATGTCGTAGAAGCTCGTATGGCGTTGATTGAGCGATGTTTGCGTGCCAATGAAGAGCGATTGATTCAACGTTTTAAGCCTTATCAGGAACTTGCAGAACTGGCAAAGGACTTGAAACAAAAGCCCAAAATTGTCACTTATCTGGATGAACAATATCTCATCGACATTTTGATGTGGTATCACTTGGCTTGGCTAGGGGAAACGGTGCGCCGCTCAGATGACAGAGTGAAAGCGTTAATAGAGAAAGGACGCGAATTTAGTGACACTGATCGGCGACAATTGATTGAAATTATAGGAGAATTGTTGAGCGGGATCGTGCCCCGTTATAAGGCATTAGCCGAGCGTGGACAAGTCGAATTATCTGTCACGCCTTATGCCCATCCCATCATGCCTTTGATGCTTGATACTTTTTCTGCTCGTGAAGCTTTGCCTGATATTAATCTCTCCGGTATAGGTTGCTATCCCGACGGCAAAGATCGAGTGCGCTGGCACATGCGTGAAGGTATCAAAACCTTTGAACAACATTTTGGCTTGACTCCGCAAGGTTGTTGGCCTTCTGAAGGTAGCGTCAGTGAAATCACGGTGCGCCTCATGGAAGAATTTGGTATCCGTTGGGTTGCCAGTGGTACCAATGTGTGGAATAACAGCATGAAAAAATCCGGGCAAGAGCATCAGTCTTTGCACCGCCCCTATAGTTTGCCCAGGTGTCCCGTGCGTTGCTTTTTCCGCGATGATAATTTGTCAGACTTAATCGGCTTTGAATTTTCTAAATGGCATGCCGATGATGCCGCAGCAAATTTGATACACCATTTAGAAAACATTGCCCGCGAATCAGGGGCACGGGTTGCCTCAATTATCCTTGATGGCGAAAATGCGTGGGAACACTTCCCCGAAAATGGCTATCATTTTCTCAGTGCCCTTTATCAAAAGTTATCTGAGCATTCCGAGTTAGAATTGACCACGTTTTCACATTGTCTTGAGGCGGGCGTTGCTGAATTACCCACTTTGGTTGCGGGCAGTTGGGTTTATGGCAATTTTTCCACTTGGATAGGCGAACCCGGTAAAAATCGCGGCTGGGAAATGTTGATTGAGGCTAAACATGTATTTGATCATATAGCGCCCCGTTTAGAGCCAGAAGCGAGAAAAGCCGCTGAGCGTCAATTAGCCATTTGTGAAGGTTCAGATTGGTGTTGGTGGTTTGGCGATTATAATCCCTCCGATGCGGTGCATGATTTTGAGCGTTTGTATCGTCTGCACTTGGCGCATTTATATCGGCTGTTGGGCGAAACGCCGCCGGATTATTTGGAACACTCGTTTACTCATGGCGGCGGCGAACCCGCAGGCGGCGGTACTATGCGTAAAGGACAGGAGAATGGTGAATGAGCCTGGATTTTTTTAATAAACGTCGTGCCGGCATTTTGCTGCATCCGACTTCTTTACCGGGAACGCCGGGCAATGGTGATTTAGGTCAACAGGCTTACCGTTTTGTCGATTTTCTGGCGGATTGTGGCATCTCGCTATGGCAAATGTTGCCTTTGGGACCTCCGCATGAGGACTTATCGCCGTATCAATGTCAGTCGGTACATGCTGCTAATCCTTTACTTATCAATTTAGAGCGTTTGGTTGAAAAGGGTTGGCTCAGTATCACCACTGAACAAACCTTGGAAGATGAGTTAAAACGCCTCGCTGAGCAGGGCTTCTTCACAGAAGATGCGACAGAACGCGAATTAGAACAACGACTTGAGCATAGTGCGTTTCGTGAGAACTTTTGTCCGCCGTATGAACGTGAGACCGCTGTGCGCTATCGCCATGCTCGCTTAAAGGCAGCTCGGGCGGGCTTTGTGAAAAATGCCAGTGCCGATGATCGTGCCGCTTTTGCTGAGTTTGTCAAGACACAAGCTTTTTGGCTGGAAGATTATGCCCTGTTTCGGGCTTTACAAGCTGAACATTTCAAAGTATTAAAAGCGGAATGTTTGAAGGCTTTAAAGGAAATCAAATCTCACGATGCTTTAGAAGCACGTCTTTTTGAATTAAAAAATGTCGCCGGTTGGTGGGGATGGGCGCCCGAACTGCGTGATCGTCATCATCAAGCATTGGATGAGGCGCGACGACGTTTGGCAGATGTTATCGATCAACATCGTTTTGAACAATTTGTGTTTTTTAGCCAGTGGCACGATCTGAAAGCGTATGCCCATGAGAAAGGTGTATATCTATTTGGCGATATACCCATTTTTGTAGCCGAAGACAGCGTGGATGTCTGGGCAAGCCGTGATAATTTCTTATTGGATGCACAAGGACGACCGACTGTTGTCGCCGGAGTGCCGCCAGATTATTTTTCGGAAACGGGGCAGCGTTGGGGTAATCCACACTATAATTGGGACTATATGCAAGCGAATGGTTTTCGCTGGTGGATAGAGCGTTTAAAGAGTGCCCATGTTTTATTTGATATGGTGCGGATTGATCATTTTCGAGGCTTTGAAGCGTGTTGGGCAATACCGGCTCATTGTGAAACGGCTATTGAGGGTGAGTGGGTGAAGGTGCCGGGACATGCTTTATTTGAAACTTTGCAACAAAGTGGCATTAATATGCCCTTAGTTGCGGAAGATTTAGGCATTATTACTGAGGAAGTCACAGCTTTACGTGATAGATTCGGTTTACCGGGGATGAAAATATTACAATTTGCCTTTGACAGTGGTCCTGATAATGCGTATTTACCCCATAATCATGTTGAAAATTGTGTTGTGTACACGGGGACTCATGATAACAATACAACTTTGGGCTGGTTTCAGGAAATACCGGAACAGGTACGGCAATATGTGTGTGAATATTTACAGGTGCCGGCCCATGAGATGCCTTGGCCTTTGGTTGAAGCGGCGTTTAAGTCGAAAGCACGATGGGCGATTGTACCTATGCAAGATGTGTTAGCCCTTGATGGCAATCATCGTATGAATGTGCCGGGAGTGCAAACGGGTAATTGGTGTTGGCGTTTTGACTGGCCACAGTTAGCCTCGGGTGTGACTGATAAATTGCGGCATTTTTGTCATTTTTATGAGAGAGTGTAGTCACCAAGAAAAAAGACGCATAGCTGCCATGCACGTTGGCAGCCAATGCCATTATGATAAACCGAGAATGTTAAGTTCGTAGTAGGTGATTTATCGCTGAAGTCAATGAATGGAGTGCAAGGCGTACCTTGCACGTCAATGCCAGTATGATAAACCCCTAAAATTCAGACCTGCCAGGTATCCAAAACCTGGCAGGTCGTTGTAAATTCAATGAAAAATTGACCTGACAGGTTTTTGACACCTGTCAGGTTTGTCTTAACTTAATGGCATTGACCTTGCACGTCCGAGCTACCATTGTCCATAATCTCGATTTCTAATCGCGGCAACCTTGATTATCATTGTTGCCGTTTTGTCAGACAATTCAAGAAATTTATACAATTCTTTCAACAATTTTTTTTCGTGATCTTCTAACACGCCATCTGCGAATGCCACATCAACAGCACTGGCGAAAGCCGTTTCCCGCAACGGAATGGGCAATTTAATTTTAGCCGCTTTGACCAAATTAGCAACCCCGTTGCGATCAAGAATATCCAGTAACTTGGCAAACATGGCAGCGATTTGTTCGTTATCATAGTCCTTGAAGATTTTCATCCGCTCAATATAAGTTCCTACGCATTCCATTTCCTTTTCATCAATGTTTCCATCGATAGCTGACATAGCGAGTGGAATAGCGGTAAAAGCATAGGCTAGACTTAATTCATCCTTGATGGCTGACGGAGTTTCCGTGCTAGAGGTATCGTTAAACAATCCCATTTTAGTTCTCCTTTTTTTTTTTAAAATAATCATGCGATCAACCGAAAATGGCGCGTTCGTTCGTAGTAGGCGATTTATCGCCTACTGCAACAACTCTATTTTTGACTACGCTTAGCAAGCGCATCATTGTAACCCTTAATAATATCCGTCCGTAGCACGATACCTACCAATTGACGCGAACCCTCCTCCTTGACAACTGGCAAGCGACTAATTTCTCGGACACCTAGCCGCTGCAACGCAGCACCCATTGGTTCATAAGGATAAGCCACCAGCATGTCAGTCGTAGCAATCTCCGCGACTGTCCTACCGGACAGTTGCCCCGCCACTATTGCCGCGTCTAAATCTTTGATACTAACCACACCAGCGAGCTCTCCAGCCTCATCTACCACTGGAAAACCATGACGATGACTTTGGTCAAATTTTTCCATCAACTCGAAAAGTGACATTGTTAAAGGCACCGTCTCAACATCGGCACTCATCGCATCGCCCACCGTCGTCGTTTCCATCACATCAGTCGCATGTTCCGGCGCACCTCTTCTGATTTTTATCCCTCGTTTGACCAATTTAGAAGTGTACATCGAAGTCGGACTAATACTCTGAGCAACTAAGGTACTTATCACCGTTGCCAACATAATAGGCAAGATAATGTAAAAATTATGAGTGATTTCAAAGGCGACTACAATGGCAGTGAACGGCGCATGAGCTGCCCCACCCAAAAATGCCGCCATACCTGCCAGCGCATAAGCCCCCGACGGAGCAGTGATCTCTGGAAACCAACCGTGAACAAGGATCCCAAATGTGCCACCCAACATGGCACCCATAAACAATGACGGCGTAAAAGTACCCCCAGAGCCACCAGAGCCCAGCGTTAAACTGGTGGTAAATATTTTTATGGCAAACAGCGCCAAAACGAGCTGTAGGGGTAATGAACCATTCAGCGCATCTGCAATAGTTTCATATCCAATCCCAAAAATACGGGGAAAGTCGTTTACTTGAAATCCGTCAAATTGAAATAAGATGACGGCTATTAAGCCTAACACTAACCCCCCTAAGGCGGGCCTGATATAATCAGAAACAGGCACTTTATTCCACAATTCTTCCATCTTAAACAAAACTTTAGTGAAACTTAACGCACCGAGGCCAGCTAGAATTCCCAAGATCGCGTAGAAAAACAATTCCCATACGCTGACTAGGTAATATGGTGGAGTGATAAAACAAGAAGCTTTATGAAGTTGGGCAATCGTATCAGCTACCACGGCTGAAATGACAACGGCACTGAAATAGCCAGCTTCGACATGGCCCAATATGAGTTCTAAGGCAAAAATGGTGCCGGTGATAGGCGCATGAAATGTGGCCGAAATGCCAGCCCCGGCACCACAGGCGAGTAATAGACGTATCCTGTCTTCGTTCAAGGTAAAAATTTGGCCGACGGTGGAGCCCAAGGCTGAGCCGATTTGGGCAATCGGGCCCTCAAGTCCTACAGAGCCGCCCGATCCAATACAAAGCCCAGAGGCAACGGATTTGACCACGCCAACCCGTGGCGGAATGCGACCACCATGTACTGATACCGCTTCAAGCACTTCAGATACGCCATGTCCTCTGGCATCACGCGCAAAGTGAATGATAATCGGCGCAAAAATCAGCGCCCCTAGTGCGGGAATAATCATCAAGTGATATATGCCCATGCCATCCAGTAGCCCCCACAATTTGGTTTCAAAAAAAATGTGGTGTACCAGCTCGACTAGCCCTTCCGTTAAAATGGCCCCAAACCCGGCACCAATGCCGACTACCAGTGCCAAGGTTGTTATGACGACTATATCTGGTAAGTGTTTTAATTTCCACAATAACCTCGCATAAAATGGATGATGGAATGAAGTTTCTTCTGACTGAGATGAGGACATGTTAAAATCCTTTGTTTTATTTAAAAAGTGCAACTTTCATGACAGACTGATGAGATTGCCGTAGGTCTGCGTTTACCTAATTTAATAAGATATTACACTACACGAGTGAAAAAAGTATCGCAACCCCCCAAGCATCAATGCCATTAAGGATATAGTATTGACTTGGGCGCGTAACGATAAAGAAAAGTATATACTATTACAAAGCTTTTCTTAATAGATATTTCACTTACATAAGAGAGGTCTATTCTATGAATAAGAGAATTCAAATACTTACAATTGTGAGCGCGGTTTTATTAATCGTGAGCAGTCTGATGGTGCCGGCTTTTGCCGGCCCAGGCGGCAAAATTGCATCCGCGATATTCCATACTTTTTTGGGCAAAGTGCTGTTATTTATCCTTGCTATCCTTTTTTTTCCATTCATATTGTACTCCCTCGTGAGAGAGTACCTTGCAGAGCGTCACACCCTCAAAGATTTGCGTCAACTTGCCAAGGTCAATAAATTGTTTGATTGGTTGACATTGCGAGATCGCATCACGGATTGTTTTTATCGAATACATACGGCATGGCGCAAGGAAGACATGAGCGAAGCTGAGGACTGGATGACCGATTGGTACTGGAAAAATCAACAGTTAGTCTATCTTGACCAATGGGCGAAAGAGGGTCTCATTAATCATTGTCGCGTCAAGAAAATTACGGGCATTAAGCCGCTGTTTTTAGCTTTTCGTGGCGACGAGAAGGAGCCTAATGGCTCTCGGCTTGTGGTTTCTATTAGTGCCGACATGGAGGATTATCTGGCAAAACGGGATAGCGGTGAAGTTGTAGAAGGAAAAAAGGGCTTTCAAGAGGTAGAAACGATTTGGACTTTTAGGGTTCAAAATGGTCAATGGGTGGTTGCGAATATTGAGGAGGACACGCTATCATTAGATTATGCCCAACTCGCCAATGAGCTACCGGGGTATTTATATGAACTGAATAGTGGGAAGGTGTTTTAAGGGCCAATGCCATTAATTTAAGGCTTTCGTTCGTAGTAGGCGATTTATCGCCTCATTTTTGACATTAGTTTTTATTTTTAGTAGAATCACAACGCTACTTCGTAGAAGTCTTGGTTCTGAACTATAAGGATAATTTTTGTGGACATCAAACTCGTAGATATTACCCTACACATTGACGAAACCCTCGATCACGCAAAATTGGAAGGCATAGCAGACAAACTTCGCCAACAAGATGGCGTAGTTTCGGTAGCCTTCCACGACGACAAACCTCATCTGATGGTTGTCCAATACAACCCAGAAAAAAATAAATCCGCTGATATTCTCAAAGCTGTCACGGCTCAAGGTGTTCACGCAGAGCTGATAGGCTTATAAATCCTTTATTTTCCCCTCACTCTTTTTTAAGGGTGAGGCTCCCTCATGTTAAATTCCTAAAGACTTGACGCACTTCTCCAAGAAGTTTAATGTTAGTTAAGAAAAGCTATTTTTACGAGGAGCATAACATTATGCGCTACTTAACATTCTTAACCATTGTATTCACCATCTTTTTTGGAAATGCCATGCCTGTCACAGTCCAAGCTGATCAGATACAACTCAACGCCGCTTTATCAACCCCCGTGATGTTGGTTGACAAAAAACAGACAGTCTTTTTACGGGTAGGACTGACAGGCTTGCGTCTCAAAAAGCAAAAGGTGGCCCCCATCAATGTCGCCTTAGTCATTGATAAATCGGGCTCTATGCAAGGCGAGAAAATTCGTCGTGCCAAGGATGCCGCTATTATGGCCGTTGAGCGGCTCCGCAAAGATGACATTATCTCGGTAGTGACTTATGATCATCACGCCGACATCCTCTTACCCGCAACCAAGGCAAGCGATCCTAAAAGGATAATCAGTGCCATTAATAAACTGAGTGCGGGCGGACAAACGGCACTTTATGACGGCATAGAAAAGGGCGCCAAGGAAGTTCGCAAATTTTTGGACAGAAAGCGGGTCAATCGAATAGTTTTAGTCTCCGATGGGCTCGCCAATGTTGGGCCAAGTACCCCCAAAGAATTGGGCGCCTTAGGAGCTTCACTGAGTGAAGAAAATATCGCCGTTACGACGATTGGTTTAGGCTTGGGCTATAACGAGGACTTGATGAGTCAGTTGGCTGAAAAAAGCGATGGCAATCATGCTTTTGCCGAAAACGCCACCGATTTGGTCCGTTTTTTTGACCATGAATTTGGCGATATATTTTCCGTCGTTGCCCAAGAAGTGAATGTCACTATTATTGGCGTAGAAGGAGTGCGTCCCATTCGCGTTTTGGGGCGAGAGGCGAAAATCCAAGATCAACAAGTATCAATCAAACTGAATCAACTTTATGGCGGGCAAGAAAAATATGTGCTGCTAGAGCTAGAAGTACCGCCAGCTAACCAAAAGCGCGTGATTGCCGGCGTGGCGGTTGTCTACCGTAATCTGGGTGCAGACTCCAGTGAACGCCTGAGCAGCATGGTGACTGCTACTTTTACCGATTCTCCGCAACTTGTGGAGGAAAAGACTAACGCTGCCGTGATGACTGCCGTTGTGGAACAATTGGCGGTGGAGAAAAATGAACATGCTGTGAAGTTGCGTGATGAAGGCCAGATCAATGAAGCGCGAAAAATCTTGCTGGACAATGCCAAGTTTCTGGCGGAAGAGGCGGCAAAATATGAGTCAAAAAGCTTGGAAGAGCTCAGTCATACAAACAGAATTGATGCTCAGAATTTGGATGAAAGACGTTGGAATCGGCAACGCAAGTTGATGCGTGGGGAACAGTATCGGTCGAAAACACAGCAAAATTATTAACCAAATTGGTAGGAGTCCAAGATTTATCTTGGACTCCTCTAATGGTGTAAATCGTCAGATCTATTTTTTAGCCGCTTGTTCCTGATAATACCCCATCAAAATCTTCGCCACTTCTGGACGAGAGAACTCAGGCGGCAAATCCTTACCCTCAGCCAACATAGCACGCACCTTAGTACCAGAAAGCAGAATAAAATCTTCCTTGGTATGATCTGGCACATCACGCATCATCACCACCTTGTTCAATTTCTTAGAATAGGCGGTATGATCAGCACGGAAAATTTCGATATCAAGCGCACCCGCTGGCACTTCTTTATCAAATATCTCCTGAGCCTCAAATTTACCATAGTAGTCACCCACACCCGCATGATCGCGGCCAATAATAAAGTGAGTGCAACCGACATTTTGACGGAATGTGGCATGTAACACCGCCTCACGCGGTCCCGCGTAGAGCATGTCGAAGCCGTAACCGGTAATCATAACCGTGTTGGGCGGGAAATAGACTTCTACCATTTTACGGATAGCCGCATCGCGCACCGGCGCTGGAATATCACCCGGCTTCAATTTGCCAAGCAACATGTGAATAAGGATACCATCCGTCCCGAGCGCTTCGTGAGCCATTCTGCACAATTCTTCATGGGCACGGTGCATGGGGTTGCGCGTTTGGAATGCGACGACTTTATTCCAGCCACGCTCAGCAATTTCATTG
>JBDLJY010000048.1:0-27378 GCA_039714115.1 Pseudomonadota bacterium
TGCCATAGCTATTTAAGGTCACCGTGTCATCGGGAGCAATGGCTAAAGACTTCTTAAACATCTCAAAGGCTTTACTCGGTTGATTGTGGTTAGCTAAAGTGGTGCCATAGCTATTCAACGTCACCGTGTCATCGGGAACAATGGCTAAAGACTTCTTAAACATCTCAAAGGCTTTATCCGCTTGATTGTGGTTAGCTAAAGCGGTGCCATAGCTAGTCAACGTCACTGTGTTATCAGGCTCAATAGCTAAAGACTTCTTAAACATCTCAAAGGCTTTATCCGCTTGATTGTGGTTAGCTAAAGCGGTGCCATAGCTATTCAACGTCACCGTCTCATCGGGATCAATGGCTAAAGACTTCTTAAACATCTCAAAGGCTTTACTCGGTTGATTGTGGTTAGCTAAAGTGGTGCCATAGCTATTCAACGTCACCGTGTCATCAGGATCAATGGCTAAAGACTTCTTAAACATCTCAAAGGCTTTACTCGGTTGATTGTGGTTAGCTAAAGCGGTGCCATAGCTATTCAACGCCACCGTGTTGTCAGGCTCAATGGCTAAAGACTTCTTAAACATCTCAAAGGCTTTACTCAGTTGATTGTGGTTAGCTAAAGCGGTGCCATAGCTATTCAACGTCACCGTCTCATCGGGCTCAATGGCTAAAGACTTGTCAAACATTTCAAAGGCTTTACTCGGTTGATTGTGGTTAGCTAAAGCGGTGCCATAGCTATTCAACGCCACCGTGTTGTCAGGCTCAATGCCTAAAGACTTGTCAAACATCTCAAAGGCTTTACTCGGTTGATTGTGGTTAGCTAAAGCGGTGCCATAGCTATTCAACGTCACAGCGTTGTCAGGCTCAATGGCTAAAGACTTGTCAAACATCTCAAAGGCTTTACTCGGTTGATTGTGGTTAGCTAAAGCGGTGCCATAGCTAGTCAACGTCACAGTGTTATCAGGCTCAATGGCTAAAGACTTGTCAAACATCTCAAAGGCTTTACTCGGTTGATTGTGGTTAGCTAAAGCGGTGCCATAGCTATTCAACGTCACTGTGTTATCAGGCTCAATGGCTAAAGACTTGTCAAACATCTCAAAGGCTTTATCCGCTTGATTGTGGTTAGCTAAAGTGGTGCCATAGCTAGTCAACGTCACCGTCTCATCGGGATTAATGGCTAAAGACTTGTCAAACATCTCAAAAGCTTTATCCGCTTGATTGTGGTTAGCTAAAGCGGTGCCATAGCTAGTCAACGTCACCGTGTCATAATAATTTAACTCCAAAGCCTCCTCAAAAAGAGCCAATTTCATTTCATTATCAAAAATACTTTTAGCAATATCACACAAACTCTTGGCAAGCAATGCTGGTTTCTTGGCTTGATTTTTCCTGAGAAACCCCATGCGCGTGTGGAAACGGCGCAATTTTCCTTGCTTAAAATCATCCACAATTTTTTGTTTTAATTGATTAACTTGTTCTAATTTTCTTTCTACTTCAGAAATTTTAACCGCATTTTTTAGTTTAGCCGGGACACGCAAATGTCTATTTTTCAGTTTTTTTCTTCGCAAAGGATTCATAGATAACACGCCTTTTGTTTTTTACTAAATGAATAGCTAAGTACCGAATTATGACATCAGACACATCAGTCGCCACGCAGGTTTGCAAACGGCGAAGTAACGTTTTAGAGCCGCTTAGAAAACGTTTCGGACGGGGTTGCAAACCCCGTCCGGCAGCGTAGTATTTTCCCCAAAGTCCTTTAATCTCAATTTTATCAATATGCGTGATTTTTTCCATTTTTGTATTGCCTATTCAGTTATCAGTTGTAGGGTTGGGTCAATGCCATATCGTGCCGGAAAATTACCCGCCGAGGTGTAGGCTCGTAAAAAATCCAGGTTCGATTTCTCGCCTATTTTTGCGAACGCGGCACGATATGGCATTGGGTTTGGTATCCCCTCTAAGTCTATTATGCAACCGCCGACAAATCCTTATGAATAGCAGCAGCAGCATCTTTACCAGCACCCGCCGCGAGGATCACCGTGGCAGCACCAGTGACAGCATCGCCGCCAGCATAGACCCACTTTCTGGACGTTTCAAGTTTGTCCTTTTCGACGACAAGACATCCGTGTTTGTTTCTCTCTAGTCCGGGGGTACTATTGACTAAAAGAGGATTCGGCGAATTACCGAGAGAAAGCACTATATTATCTAGCGGTATAACAAACTCAGAACCTTCAATAGGCACTGGCCTTGCCCGCCCAGATGCGTCCGGTTCTCCAAGTTTCATACGCACACATTTTACCCCAGTCACCCGACCTTCATCATTGCCAAGGATTTCAACCGGATTCGTTAACCAATGAAACTTCACCCCTTCTTCAAGAGCGTGGTGGTATTCCTCCACCCGTGCCGTCATTTCTTTCTCACTGCGCCGATAGATGCTCAAACCTTCTTCGGCACCCACGCGCAGTGCCGAGCGTATAGCATCCATAGCCGTATTACCGGCACCAATGACAGCTACTCGCTTGCCGACATATAAGGGCGTGTCCGTCTCAGGAAACTTGTAAGACTGCATCAAATTAATGCGGGTCAAAAATTCATTAGCAGAATAAACGCCATTGAGGTTTTCACCCGGCACACCAAGGAATTTCGGCAAGCCGGCACCGGTGCCGATGAAAACTGCTGAATAACCCAATTTGTCAAATAGATCATCAAGCGATATTGTCTTGCCAACGAGAACATTGCAGACGATTTCGACACCAATATCTTTCAACAGGTCAATCTCCCAGTCAAGAATCTCATTGGGCAGTCTGAACTCGGGAATGCCATAGCGCAAAACACCGCCCGGCGCGTGCAGTCCCTCGAAAATGGTCACCGGATAGCCTAAACGTGCCAGTTCGCCCGCGCAGACTAATCCCGCTGGACCGCCACCAATCACGGCAATACGCTGGGAGCGAGTGGGCTTTTTAGGCGCTTCAGACTTGGCTTGTGAACGCTCCCAATCGGCAACGAATCTTTCTAGGTAACCAATGCCAACCGACTTGAATCTGTCAGCCATGTGGCAGACTTGTTCACACTGATCTTCTTGTGGACAAACGCGCCCACAGACGGCTGGCAGGGGATTTGCAGAGCGCAGAATTTTCGCGGCCTTTGCCATATTACCCGTAGCTATCTCATGGATAAATTCCGGAATAGGAATATGGACAGGACAACCATCGACACAAAGGGGCTCCTGACATCGTAAGCAACGCTCTGCCTCAAAGACGGCATGCGCCATGGAATAACCTTCGTTCACCTCAATAAAGTCCGAGACTCGAAGCTTGGCATCACGTTCAAGCATCGGCGTTTTCTTGACTCGCTTAGCTGGCATGAGTTGACTCCTCCATCATTTTATGCTGCCGCTCAGCAGCCAGTTTTTCTTCCTTGACATACATCTTATTGCGTTTGACAGCCTCATCAAAATCCACCTTGGCAGCATCAAACAGGGGGCCATCAACACAGGCAAATTTGACCTCATCACCGACAGAAACACGGCAACAGCCACACATCCCGGTGCCATCAATCATTAAAGGATCCATAGAGACTTGGGTGGCAATCCCGGTATCACGAGTGGTATTAGCAACGGCACGCATCATAGGCATAGGCCCAATGGCTACGACATGATCGGGTTTCCCCGGGCCGTCTCCATCTATCAACTGTTGGAGCCGCTGCGTGACTAATCCTTTAAATCCCACCGAACCGTCATCAGTACATAATTCTAAGTTATCGCAAACTTCAGTCAGTTCATCAATCAAAAGCAATAAATGATCATGACGTGCGCCCAAAATGATTGTGGTACGATCTCCCCGTTCCTTGAGTTCGCGCATTAAACACCATAAGGCGGCTGATCCAAACCCGCCCCCAACGCCAACAACATGACCACCGGGGGGAATATGGGCCGGTTCACCCAGTGGCCCAAGCACATCCAAAATGTTATCCCCTTGCTCATGGGCACCCAAGAGTCTGCTTGTCACGCCAACTTCTTGAACTACGATAGTCACTAGGCCAGATTTTGCATCAAAATCGGCAATGGTTAATGGGATACGTTCTCCCCCTTCTCGCACCCGAACAATCACAAATTGTCCCGGTCGAGCGGCAGAAGCTATCATCGGTGCCTCAAAGCGAAACATTTTTGTGATGGGCGTTAAGAGTCGTTTTTCAATGACTTTTGGCATAATCTCAAAGCTCCTCATGTTCGTGCATAGCCTTAATGCGTCTCCACCGTCTATCCACTTCCGCCTCAAAGGACTTCAGAATATCTGCATTCTTAGGATTGAGCATATGTTTAGTTTTCCCCATTCTCTTGAGCCAGTTTGCAGCGGGAATACGTGTACCCAAAATATCAGGATCGTAAGTAATCCTTGTATTGCCTTTTTCTACCTCATATAAGGGGAAGAAACAGCAATCAATAGCGGCTTGCATCACCGATTGAGCAACACTATCCGGGGTGCGCCAGTTTAACGGACAGAATGACATTATCTTGCCATAGACCAATCCTTCTCGTTTTGCATACCATTGCGCCTTGGCGATTTTACGCATCAAGTCTTCTACAAAGCCTTCGCTAGATGTAAAGACATAAGGCAGGTGACAGGCCGCAAAAATTTGGGCAGTATCCTTATGGTGAAAGCGTTTTCCAGAAAGAACGCGACCGACTTCACTTGTCGTGGTGCGGTGGCCCACTGGCGTGGAATAGGAAAGTTGAGAGCCGGTATTCATGTAGCCTTGATTATCATATTCGATAATTATCATGCGGTGGTTGCGATTAGCGGCACCAATAGCTGGCCCCATGCCGATATCCATGCCACCGTCTCCGCTGATCATTAAGAATGTAATATCAGAGGATTCAGGTAGCTCGCCGCGACGTACTCTCTCATGGTACATTTCAACCAGCCCTGAAAGGGTTGCGGCACCGTTTTGGAACAGGTTGTGAATGTAGGTAATCCTATGGGCTGTTTTTGGATAGCCGGTTGTGACGACCATGGCGCACCCAGTATGAAACAGAACGACGAGATCGCCTTCTAAAACCTTGTACATCTGATGCAGCATCGGGAAGATACCACAGCCGGGACAGGCGCCATGACCGGGTGCGATTCTGTTTTCGACATCAGCCATCGCCCATAAGGGTTCAAGTTCTACCTGTAATTTGCCAGTTTCTGGATTTTGAGTGACTTTCGCCATGCCTCGCGATACTTTTTTCGCATCAATCGGTGGCATACCTTTGGGCGGATTGTGATCGGCGTCCCCTTTATAAGTGCCGTAATAGTCAAACGGTATAGCTTCACTGCTGTTTTGTGCTAGTTCAAAAAATGCTTCGGCATCAGCATCATAGAAATCTCTGCCACCTAAGCCATAAATGCGACTCAACACCACAGTTTTATTGTCAGAGTCTCCTTGTAATGCGGCCCGTATTTCAAGTGACATGTTGCCGCCATCTGCACCGTAAGAGTCAGCCCGATCACCAACGACAATGGCTTTCACATTTTTGAGTGCTTTTCTAAATTCATCGGCAGGAAAGGGTCTGATCACATTGGGAGAAAGCACACCAAGCTTTTGGCCTTTTTCTCGTAGCTGATCAGCCACTTCTTTTGCAGTTTCCGCCGCTGAATTGAGGAGAACTACTGCATATTCAGCATCTTCCATGCGATAAGCATCTAATATGGGATAACTCCGCCCAGTGAGTTGTTCCAATTCGCGTAAAACTTCCGGAATCACCCGACGTGCCGCTTCCATTGCTAGGGAAAGCTGCTTTTTATTGTTAATGGTGTCAGGATCGTTCATATACGGCCCGAAGGTTACGGGATTCTTAGGATCAAGGGCCGTTATTTCCGCTTTTGGCTCACCTAAAAACTGCTGAGTCACATCGGTATTATCGAATACTTGAATGCGGCGTTTTTGGTGGCTGGTAAAAAAGCCATCATAACAGAGAATAACGGGTAATCGTACTTCAGGATGCTCGCCAATTTTAACGGCTGCAAAGTTGAGATCGTAAACGGCTTGGGGATCCCTTGCTAGCAAAATGATCCATCCGGTATTTAAAGTAAAATAAAGGTCGGAGTGATCACAACGGATGTTGAGGGGGGCTGATACAGTACGGGCAACTAGGTTAAGAACCATAGGCGCACGAGTGCCGGCTTGGACGGGGAGTTGCTCTAATGCGTATAGTAAGCCATTAGCTGAGGTTGCATTAAAGACGCGCCCGCCGCCTAGTGAAGCACCATAGCAAATACCGGCTGCGCCATGTTCACCGTCTCCAGCGACCATATCAATTTCATGTTCACCGTTCGCCAGCATTTGGGAAAGATTTTCAGCCACTTCCGTAGAAGGCGTGATTGGGTAATATCCCATGACATGATAATTGATGTCCCGTGAGGCAAGTGCTGCTGCTTCATTACCACTGAGAAAATCTGTACGTTGGTTGTTCCCTTCTGCCCCGCTTTCATTTAATGTTTCAACATCACTCATTTTATAAACCTCCTTCCAGCTCGGGGAAAAGTTTAACTCGTAGTTGATCTGCCAATCCGGGCGTTTCCATTTGTCGCCTCAAAGCGCCAGTTGAGCAGCTTTCCACACATCGGAGACAGCCTTTACAGTATCGGTAATCTATACCTTGTAAATGCACTTCATTATTATCTGCTGGTCTCCAAACGAGACAAAAGTCCGGACAGACCATATCACAAATACCGCAATGGATACATTTTTCAATGTTATAAACTGGTATCCATCCCATCCGCGAAACCGCTAGATCGTTTGATACGGTGTTACCGGGCGTTGGTAAAACCCCACCAATGGGGGCCGTCTCGTAACCCCAAACGGGATTGGCTCTGGCGATAGGTAGATCGCCGCTCCCCTTTCCAACATTGGATAGGATTTCAATCTCTTTCGCTCCCCGACGATAAGCTTTTTCATTGGATGTCACAGCGCCAGGATGACGCTGGGCAAATTCGTCAGAAAATGCCTGAAGTAGAATGGAAAAATCTAGGAAAGGGACGGCGGCTGTCAGTGTCCCTAAAAGGACAGCATTAGGTCTTGATTTTTCTTCAACGGCAATGCGTTGTGCATCAACTCGAATGACTTTTGTTGTACTCGGTAAACGAGAAAAAATTGGAGGCAGTTCATCAGCCTCAGCACCGTTATAGATAAGTACGCCGTCAGCTTTCATGCCCGCTATGGTTGTTGGATTTTTGAGTAAGGCGCTGTGGAAAACGACAATGACGTCGGGTGACTCAATAGGGGCACTCGATCTAATGGTTTTTTCAGGCGATGCGAGACGGATAAATGAACGCACGACTGAGCCTTTTTTTTCTGATCCATAAGAGGAAAAGTGTGAGCCATTGAGTTCCATGCGTAGCACTGCGGCAGTGGCTAAAATTTGCCCCGCTGTGTGCGCCCCTAAGCCACCAACAGACTCGAACCGGATGCCGAAAAATTGGTTCGGGTTGGGAACATTCATGCAAACCTCCTTAATAAAGATATTGCCGTCCGGCAAAAAAAAAACGGGGTTGCAAACCCCGTCCTTTATTTTAGGAGTCCAAGATTTATCTTGGACGTCCAGCTTAGTCAAAAATGACGCTCTTTCCCGGGCTGCCCGGCAAACGTGGCATAGTTTGTTCAGGAAATTCGCCTGTCAAAGCATTTAAGAAAGCTACGATGTCCTGCACTTGTTCATCGCTTAAATCTTTTTTTAGTTGAGTCTTCGCCATCACGCGCACGGCTTCATCCAATGTTTTAACCGCCCCATTATGAAAATAGGGGGCTGTCAAAGCAATGTTACGCAAAGTCGGCACACGCCATATATGCTTATCAGCATCATTTTTGGTGACCTCAAAGCGTCCCATGTCTTCTATCAACCGATACTTTTCGTCGTATTCACTACCGGCAAAGCTTGGAAATTTCATAAACCAGCCAGTACCCACCGGCAAGTTTGGGCCACTGAAATTCGCACCAGAATGACAAGTTGTGCAGCCTAACTCAGCAAAGGTATTCATGCCGCTAAGCTGTTGCTCGGTTAGCGCAGTTTCGTCTCCCTTAGCATAACGATCATAAGGCGAATTGGGGGTGATGAGAGTTCTCTCATAAGCCGCGATAGCCTTAGCCGTGTTGTCCGCCGTCAGAATGGCAAGGTTGTTTTCTCCTCCAAAAGCTGCTTTAAACATTGGTGCATAACCGGGAATCGACTTGATCCGTGCCATTGTAGCGTCCCAATCTTTCATGCCCATTTCAATTGGATTGGTCACCGGGCCTTTGGCTTGTGCCTCAAGCGTCGGAGCGCGACCATCCCAAAATTGCACTGATAAAAAGGCGCTATTCCAGACAGTAGGCGCACTGCGTCCGCCTTTTTGACCTTCGATACCCACGGAGACGGGACGGTTGTCATCGCCACTGGCCATCGCATTGTGGCAAGAATTACAAGAGATTGTGCCCGTACTAGACAAACGGGGGTCAAAATATAAGGCTTTACCCAATTCTATTTTTGCCACTGTCTGAGGATTATCTGCTGGAATGGGCGGAGTATTTGGCAAAGCTTGCCATTGTCCGGCGTAAACGGGTAAGGTGATGGTACTCAATAGGATGGCTTGAGATAATTTCATTAGTTGAACTCCTTAAGGAACTGTAAATAAATAACTTGCCCATTTTACAAAATGTAAAATGGAATCATTTAATTCGCCCTACCTTCTTTATGTTGGTTGATTTTCTGATCCAGATTGAAAAATAATATCGCTTTCACTTGGGCACGAATATTCATAACCATCTGAGCTTTGAATTAATTGACAATATTTATAACCAATCCCAGAAACCTTTTCCTTGCCAATTCCAATGTCAAAGCTACCACGGACTCGTACCACAACACGCCCAACATAAGTGCCTATCTTTTTACCTTTCGTGACGACAGCTTTTACAATGTCACCCGTTTGAAAACCTTTAACTCCTTATCACTGCTTTTTGGGCCCCGTTCTCGGAAATCCGTATTGATTCATTCTGCATTTCTGCCTTGAGCCACGTCCCTTAGCAGTAATAATCAAAGGCGTTATCGTTTTGGGAATAACAACGTGGCTACCACTTTCACCAACACAAGCCGCGTCAATCCAATGGTCTTTCTTATAACCCTGCTTGATACGGTTAAATTTGGTTCGCCCACCGCTTGAGAAAGCAATAGGTAAACCAAAACTTTTTAAGGCATTACCAGTAGCGTAGCGGGTAGCATTGACTGCCGCTGCGTCTTTTAAAGGTGCTTTTGCTTGTGCTTGGATTTTCTTCAAACGTTTAGGTTTGCGCTTCAGAAACTCTTTAATATCCTTGTTGCCCTTATCGATGTTGCATGAAGTGCAAGCCAGAGTCAGGTTGGATACTCTATCTGAGCCACCAAGACTCCGAACTTGTATATGCTCAATTTCAAGCGGTACGTTTTTAGCACCACAATAGGCACATTGACGATCCCATTTTTCTAGCAGGTACTCGCGCAATTCGTACCCGGCAAGCTCACCTTGTTGATATTCAACACCTGATATCTCAGGCTTTTGAAGTTTTTGGGTGTCAAATCTGACGGTTTCTACTCTTACTTAAAAACGCCAAAACCACAAAAATATGGCCTGGTTATGTCTAAGGGGTAAGCTCCCTGGGGTAATAAACCATCTATCACCTTTGTCAAAAACCGAATCAAAATATTTATCGCACCATGTATATCTCGGTTTACTCTTTTGCCTTGGAAAAGAATTGAAGATTTCCCACCCAAGTTTTTAAGAATGGAACCATCCCACAAGGTTTTGGAAGTATAAGATTCATTCACATCTATCACAGTCTTGCCATACTTTTTAGCCATCCACTTCAGGGTTTGTTTAAACCTATAGTGAGCTAATCCAAGCATTCCTCTGACAGTTTTGCGTCTTAGAAATCGTTTTCGTGTCTCGTTACTTTTCTTCACCATTTGCTTGGTTTCAAAAGTTGGTAATAAAATCACATCCTGATTTGAAACCAAATCATAAGCCACACGCCGATGCAAATCGTCTACTAGGTTTTGTTGTCTAGCTCGAACCTTTGCAATTCTTCGGTTAAGATTTTTTAACCTATCTTTAACCCATTGTTTAGATTTGTCTTCACAATGAAGTTTGTCGCGTGCAGATAAAAGAGCATCAAGTTCCAACATGAGGGGTACTAACCGATCATTCACAAAACCCTCACCATAACTAACCGCATCTTTTCCGCTAAAAGCGGTTTGAAACGTTCTAACACCAGGATCAAGAGCAACAATAGATAAAGCTTGAGTTTTTGTTGGCTCGACAGACTGATCTAAATTGACACTGGCAAACCATTGACCATTCGCGTAAGTCACGATAACCGTTTTGCCTATAGCTTCTGATGGCACCGACTCTGTCCATTTACAACCCTTTAAGATTCTAGGGAAAATTTGCTTCTTAGGTGATAATCTAGGAACCACAAAATATTGTTGAGGTGCATTTCTTGACATGAAAGACATCTCTGCTTTTTCACCTTTCACCCGTTTTTTAATCACTGCAGTTCGTGTATCACACGCTTTTCGGTAGGCTGATTGAATCAGGTTGCTGTTGTAGGTTATGTCATGTTCTTCACATTCCAATTTGCACCAATCACAAATCTGGGTTCTGAATTCACCGGATGGCTTACGCCCTTTTTTCAGGAACTCAATCGTTAAATTATAAGCTCGACGATAAAGATTCAAAGAAGCAAACCATAGATGTTCATCTTCAGGGTAAATCCTTATCTTTTGACTTGTGATTACGCTTTGCGCTTCGTTTGAGCTTCGCTGACCTTCGGTTGCCGTAGTGGGAATTGATAAACGAAGTGATGAAAGCGATAAGGGTTGTGGAATCAAACGGTTCGGTATTATCTGATTCTTCCAAAAGTTCGACTCGCCCACCTGATAGTTCGAGAATCCATTTAATGAGCTGGAAACAGGTTCTTGTAATTCTATCAGATGTGGTTGCCACAAGATGCAATGGATTTCCGTTGAGAGCGAGTTCCAGAAAGGTTTTATATCCGAGTCTATTTTGGTTAAATCCTGATGCAATGTCAGTTCTGAGTCTGAGTAGTTCCTCTTGTTTGACGAGTGAAACGAAGTAACGGAGCTTGCGACGTTCACTTTTTTGCTTTGAACTGGAAACGCGGGCATAAAGAATGATAACAATCGGTTCGTCAACCCACACCCTGTAATGTCCACCTTTGGTTTTCTTGACACGCTCAAACTTACCCTCCTTTATCCAATTTGGGATAGTTTCGTTTGTTACAGAATATTCTTTTGCTAAAAAACCAGTTGATTTATACATAAATTGGTATTTGGGGTTATTTGAGTGGTTTTTGTGTATAAGATCAACTGTTAAACGTCTAGTAGTATAGATAGTCGGATACTCAGTATTTTTCCCAGCGGGTTAGTCTACCGTCGCCGGTACCTTCCGCTGAGAACTTTCCCGGCTGTAAACCACAAGGGCTTACCCATTGCAATGTACGGAGGTTATCATGTGTGCTATACTAGCCCATCCTCCTTGCTTTGGCATTGATACCCTTGCACTGACCCCCCTTAGTTTCAGGCGGGCCGGGTATAGTTTTCTATCCCAAGGGAGCAATTATGTGGCGGTTTCGCGTCGCTTATACTCCCCAATGGGGAGCCGGGCTGTACTCCCGTCTCATAATTTGCTCCAATCACCACGAGAGACGATTTTGTAATCGCACCATAACAGAAGTTCTGTAAATATGCTTTATTTTCATACAGTTACGTCAGGATTAGGCCAAACTAGCCGCACAACCGCTAATACCTGCCTTCTTGAACTTCCCTAAGTTCCGACGCTGAGACTACTACAAATTTTTGTTATCTGTCAAGAACTTTTTTAATTGGTTTTCATTTTGTGGTTTTGGTGTTTAATGCTAACTGCTATTTTAGATAGTGGTGCCAGCCTTGATAATTTGATCATCCAATTTTTGACGTTATTAACCCTTGACATCAGTGATGGTGGAAGCCAGCCTTTGGGCCGCCGTCGGTTCAAAAACCGGGCAGCCCGGTAACGGTTTTTGCGATGACGACGACCACGCCTTAAAGCTCGTCTTGAGTTAAGGTCTTTTTTGATCTGAGAGCCCCGATGGTTTAGATTACCCGCCCAGATTACTTCTGAACCACGGTCAAAATGCCCAATCAAAGCAATGCCGGTTGTGCGGCTACCTGGATCAAACTTGATTTCTACAGGTTGTAAATCACCACCTACGCGATGTGTCATGATAATTGTGAAGGGGTAGCGCCTTAAAACGGCTGCCTTGTGCTTTCTTCTTTAACAGTTTGCGTGCCCTGGCAGGATGACACGGCATTAGTGGTTTTTTGTTGTGATCTAAAACAAATACTCTTTGCATGGTTGTTACCTAACTCAGCTTGCGCTGGTAATGGTCTCCTAGCCAATGTTAGCGGACGGTTTTAAATGGAAACGACACTGGCCTTTCCATCAGACCTGTTTAATCGTTCCCCGTAGAGTCTCGGACTGGATTCGCCAATCACGAGAGTACCTATATTTTCATCCCTAACGGAGTTCCGAAGAACTTAAGCGGGTAGCTTTAAAATAACTTCAAATGGGCAAGTTATTTATGGACAGCTACTAATTACGAGACCTACGGGGTATCCCAATGCCAACAGGGATTAAGCCACCAAATCAGACCTGCCAGGTATCCAAAACATGGCAGGTCGTTGTAAATTAAAGGACAAATTAACATGACAACAGGGATTTACACCTGTCAGGTTTGTCTTAATCCCTGTTGGCATTGACGGGGTATCCCAAACCCCGCAGGTCAAAATTCTAAACAGTAAACTCGGTTACCCACAAATCGTGTTTGTTACAGAAACTGGTTGCGTAGAGTTTGGATACAGGCACCTCTGGTAACTCAAAAGTTGAGACTGCCTCGTCCGAGGGAGAAAACGTCTTTGCGCCAAGCACCTTGCCATCTTCGGAGACGAGGGTATGACGGACTATATAATGCCTCTCGCTCATGACATGATCAGTGGTGATCGTAATTTTATTACCCTGAATGCTGACTTTGGGAGCATGACCCCCGACTTTTTTGGCCCATTGTCCGGGGTTTTCTGCGCTATAAACGATACCGGAGGGGAACGATCCCGATGCCGCAAGTGCAGTGGTCGCTTGTCCAAGCACTATGCCTGATGCAACCGTTAACCCGGTCTTAATAAAGTCTCTTCTATCTGTCATGAGATACCTCACTTTTTCTATGAAAGAAAGTTACATTGACCAGCGGGGTATTGGTCTCCCGCAGGTCTGAATTAACGGCTGTTTCCAATCCTCAAGCAAAATTTTCCGCCACGAAATCCCAGTTGACCAAATTCCAGAATGCTTCTACATATTTGGGACGAGCATTGCGGTAGTCAATGTAATATGCATGTTCCCACACGTCGCAAGTGAGCAGAGGTTTGTTATCACCTGTCAATGGAGTAGCCGCATTGCTGGTACTCTCCAACGCTAGGGAACCGTCTGGTTTTTTCACCAGCCAACCCCAACCCGAACCAAAGGTAGTGATGGCGGTTTGGGAAAATTTTTCCTTGAACGTCTCAAACGAACCGAAATCCCGCTTAATTGCGTCGGCAAGTGCGCCGGAGGGCTCCCCGCCGCCTTGTGGACTCAGACAGTTCCAATAAAAAGTGTGGTTCCAGACTTGCGCGGCATTATTGAACAGGCCACCAGAGGCTTTGCGGATGATTTCCTCTAGGGAAAGGTTTTCAAATTCAGTGCCCGGGATGAGATTGTTCAGATTGGTCACATAAGTTTGGTGGTGTTTACCGTAATGATATTCCAAAGTTTCCTGGGAAATATGGGGTTCCAAGGCGTTTTTGGCATAAGGCAGTTCTGGAAGTGTATGCATCGACTTTCCTCTTGTTTGTTAAGTAAGTTACTAAATTTTCAGCTTGCTAAAGCGGTGAGCATTTTTCCATGCTTGATGACATAAGTCAAGTCACACTGATGCACTTATTGATGTCATAAAAAAAAATAATATCAAATATTTAGGCGATAAATCGCCTACACCTCTGCGAACCGCCACGATTGGTAAGTTCGCCGGAGCAGGTTTGAAACCTGCTCCGGCGATAAATCGCCTACACCTCTGCACATAAAAGTTGCACATCCATTGGCGCAAGCGTTACGACAATGCAAATTGGATTGATTAAAATGACGCTCCCGACGATACCGAAAAAAAACAGTGCGCGTGGCATACAATAAATCTGTATGAAACTGGTTCGGTTTTTATGATATGATCACGTTTTTTTGCAGGCATTGGGGTTTGGGATAGGATACCCCGTAGGTATTACCTTAAATAAGGGCAGCCATAATGAGTCCACAAGATACGCTCAAGCTACTCTAAATTTCGGCAAATTTGACCACTAACATCATGCAGAATGGTCAGCAGACTAATGCAGAATTGAAAGAGATATTTTTTGATTGTGTAGATATAGTCCGTAAAAATATCTACATTTGTAGACAGACATGTTGATAAAAAAGATTATGATTTTTTGCCTCTTGTACAAAAGAACGTGTGGGTTTATCATATTGACATTGGAGCAGCGGGCTGGTCCTTGTATGATCTCACAATTTAAATCTCAAAAAAAAACTTGACATTATTTTTTAAATTGAGTTTAATAGTGCCGCTTGAGGTGGTTAGCCTTCCACATCAAAAAAAAAAAATGGATTCTCAAGCATATTGTTACCCTAAGCGCCGGGAGCGAGAGGGGATAAAGGGCTGATTCTCCCTAGTCCACAATGTTGAAATGTAGACGTTTTTTATCTACATGTAGATATTTGTCGATGAAATTGTTATCTGATCTACGAAAAGTATAGTACACAAAAGTATTGATAACTATTTACATGTTAATACTACATGTATAGGCTGTACGATCAATGTTTGAAAATTAACATAAGAACAGGCCAGAAAAACTTGACATTTTGATTGGTATTTAGTAGCCCGTGCTTGTTTGAAGTGGTTAGCCTTCCACATTAAAAAAAATGGATTCAACTCAAGCATTCATTTAAGCAACCTGAGCTCTCATTAGGCGAATGGATAAAGGGTTGATACCTCCCTTATTCATAATTATTGAAATACATACTCCATTTAGTATATATGTCAATAGTTATCAATAGAATTGCTATCTAAAACCTTGCCTACCTGTGAGCAAGAACTGAAAAACCTAGACGAAAAATTTGCTACGATTAGCGAGATGCATCGGATATTTTCTGAGAAGTTTACCAGTCTCAAGAGGAAATTGGCGGCACTACCACAACCTCGGACAAGCAGACGACCTGTGTGAACGCAGGCGTGGTTGGCTTGCGCTAAGAAAATAACAGACCTGCGAAACCCCGCAGGTCTTTTTGGGTTAATAAAAGGTGCGTAGGACGCACCCTACCCGTCAAGGCAAGTTTTTTTGGCCTTCGTGATCAGCCTGCATTTTTAGTAAAGTGGTCACACATTCCGATATATTGTCATATTCCTCAATACCGGTGCCATAAAATTCTTTCTCATTGTAAAAAAAATGACAACGGTAACGCTCCGGTGCTGTCTTAAAAACGACAAAACTGACCGGTGCCACCTCCCAAAACACAGTGGGACACCAAGTTAGTACAGGTGTGGCAGGATCGAGCCTCACTTCACTGTCAGCCAGTTGTAGTTCAATGTCCTGACCATAACGCTCTTTGAGCGTTGTGCGAATGATCCACAGTTCACTGTTATTAAAATCCTGGATAGCATTGCTCATAAATCCATAGTCCTACTCTCGCTAGGTGGGCTACAAGTCTTGAATCAAGACGATTATTTGTTAATAATAATTTTTTTTTATGTCCAATAAAAATAAATCAGTTTGGTGATTGTGGGCATTATTTATTAGTATAGGGCGCGTTATTCGAGTCGGTACCCAAATCACCACTTGACATATTATAAAATAAGGATATATTGATGACTGGGATTTAATCAAGCCTACATCGTCTGTCTAAGTCACAGTGTCCTGGAGATAGCCCAAAAACAGACGGTTAAACGAAAAAATGTCGGGTGGATATCGCAGCGCGTATCCACAAAAAAAATACTTAGGATTTTTGAAACTGTGCAGTAACAAACTAAAGAGGAAAGTCTAACAATGCCTACATTTGTACGGACTGAAAAATGTGACGGTTGTAAAGGTCAAGACAAAACCGCCTGTATGT
Organism: Pseudomonadota bacterium; assembly: GCA_039714115.1. Taxonomy (GTDB): domain Bacteria; phylum Pseudomonadota; class Gammaproteobacteria; order Beggiatoales; family Beggiatoaceae; genus Thiomargarita. The sequence continues at coordinate 16,217 of JBDLJY010000048.1, forward strand.
ATATTTGCCCCCATGACTTGATGATGCTGGATAAAGACGGCTCTGAGACGGGTCATGCCATGAAAGCCTATAATCAAGAGCCTGAGCAGTGCTGGGAATGCTATTCTTGCGTGAAGATTTGCCCGCAGAATGCTATCGAAGCCCGTCACTATGCTGACATCGTACCTCTGGGCGCGTCTGTGCAGCCGTTGCGTGGTAGTGACTCTATCATGTGGACGATTAAATTCCGCAATGGCAACATGAAACGTTTCAAATTCCCCATTCGCACCACCCCCGAAGGCTCTATTGAGCCTTATGCTGGCAAGCCAACGGCCAATATGGACGATATTGATAAGCCCGGCTTTTTCACCCTCGCTGCCGCTGATTTTAAGGGCGATAAAAGCCAATTAATTTGTCTGTAACAGTAGACAACCGGGTATCACCTGCCTTTGGGCGGGTGTGAGTTGAAACCATATAAATTTAGAAACTTCGGGTAACAAATAATGTCAGAAGCAAGTTTTGGTAATCCACAAGTCGTTGAAGAAGAAGTTGATATCCTCCTGATTGGAGGCGGTATGGCCTGCTGTGGTGCAGCGTATGAAATCATGCGTTGGATTGAAGGCACTGATTTGAAAGTCAAATTAATTGACAAAGCCGCTATGGATCGTTCTGGTGCTGTGGCGCAAGGTTTGTCCGCAATTAACACCTATTTGGGTGATAATGATCCTGCGGATTACGCACGTATGGTCGCCAATGACTTGATGGGTATTACCCGCGACGACTTGGCTTATGATTTGGGTCGTCACGTTGATGATTCTGTGCAATTGTTTGAAGAATGGGGTCTGCCCATTTGGAAACAAAAAGGTGACGAAGACAAGTCCTTGAAAGAGGGTGGCAAGCCTGTCCGTTCTGGTAAATGGCAAATTATGATTAACGGCGAATCCTATAAGTGGATTGTCGCTGAAGCCGCTAAGAAAGCCCTTGGGACTGATAATATCCAAGAGCGTGTGTTCATCGTCAAACTGATCAATGACAAAAATGATCCAGAGCGCGTTGCTGGTGCTATTGGCTTTAACGTGCGTGAACACAAAATCCATGTGTACAAGTTCAAAGCCTGTTTGCTCGCCGCTGGTGGTTGTGTGAATATTTTCCGTCCGCGCTCAGTCGGTGAAGGTACAGGCCGTGCTTGGTATCCAGTTTGGAATGCTGGCTCTACCTACGCGATGGCAGCGGAGGCTGGTGCTGAACTGACCATGATGGAAAACCGCTTTGTGCCAGCCCGCTTCAAAGACGGTTATGGCCCTGTTGGTGCTTGGTTCTTGCTCTTTAAAGCGAAGGCAACCAACGCCGTGGGCGAAGTTTACATGGAAAAGAACAAGGCCATGTTGGATGATTATCCTCCTTATGGTCAAGCAGCGGTGCCCGCAAGCTGTTTACGTAACCATCTTATGATGCATGAGATGAAAGAAGGTCGTGGTCCTATTTACATGGATACGCCGACCGCGCTGGGTAAATTGGCTGAAACCATGACTAAGAAGGAAATCAAGCACTTAGAGGCTGAGGCTTGGGAAGATTTCTTGGATATGTGTATCGGTCAGGCTGGTGTCTGGGCTGGTGAAAACATTGAACCTGAGAAAAAACCGTCTGAGTTGATGCCCACCGAGCCGTACTTGTTGGGTTCACACTCTGGTTGTTGTGGTATTTGGGTCTCTGGGCCAACCGATTTGGGTGCGCCACCCGAATGGTCTTGGGGTTATCGTTCCATGACGACTGTGAAAGGTTTGTTCACCGCCGGTGACGGTGTTGGTGCCTCTGGTCACAAATTCTCTTCGGGTTCTCATGCTGAAGGCCGTATTTCCGCTAAGGCGATGGTGAAATTCGCGCTGGATAATAAAGATTGGAAACCAGAGTTGGATACCTCGGTTGATGAGTTAGTAGAGGAAATCTACCGTCCGGTGCGTACTTTCTTGGAACACAAGGATTATACGACCGCCATCGATATCAATCCGCATTACATCACACCTAAGATGTTGCAATTCCGTCTGCAAAAGATCATGGATGAGTATTGCGCTGGTGTGGCTACTTGGTATCAAACCAATGCACACATGTTGCAAGTCTGCGAAGACAAGCTGGAGATGTTGAAGGAAGATTCTCTGAAGATGCGTGCTAAAGATTTGCACGAACTGCTGCGTGCTTGGGAAAACTACCATCGCATCATCACGGCGGAAGCTCACATGAAACATATCCAATTCCGTGAAGAAAGCCGTTATCCTGGTTTCTACTATCGGATGGATTATAACTTCGTTGATGAAAAAAATTGGAAGTGCTTTGTGAACTCCACTTATGATCGTAAGAGTAAGAAGTGGTCGTTGAAGAAAGTGCCTCATGTGGATTTGGTTGCTAAGCCGACGGCTAGCTAAATAAGCTATAGCTGGTAGGAGTCCAAGATTTATCTTGGACTCCTCTAAGGGAATCCATTCGATCAGACTTTTATCCGTACCATATCCATACAGTTTTTTCCAACCTTGAATAAACAAGGCTTGTTTGGAAAACGCTTGGTTCGCATCAACCCAGACGGGTTCCTGTACCGCTTGTCATGCTCGTCACGCCTTTTCTCGCGCACCTGATACCTGTGGTAAATGCCATATTGGACCAGATCATCCTCAGATTGAAATCTACAATGAATCCAAACACGGCATTATGTACCGAACGCTACGGGAAAGGTGCCTTTAAGTAAACCAAAGTGATCTGGACTAAGGAAAATAGGAGTCCAAGATTTATCGCCCCAAGATAAATCTTGGACTCCTATTTTTTTTTATGTTATCCTTATAACCATTGAGGTTTATCCTTGTTTATAGCTAAAAATGGTGGATTGATCCCGCTGCCGCTTATCCACCCTACAAATTTCGGTTTATCATAATGGCATTGGTGCCGATGACAGCCCTCCAAAAAATATGTGGAAAAAACACATTTTCAAGATATTATTATTCTTTTGTAGTGTAAGTTTCTTAGCGGTTTGGTTTCTTGTCTCTCATTATGTGCATGAAAAAAACCAAAAGGTGCAAGTCGCTAAAAACCATGCCCAAAAAGAGACGCAAAATGCTGTAGAAAAGATAGATAATGCGCTGAGTGAACTTTCATCTATCGCTGATGTTATCGCCGCTGATATCAGTTCGGGAAAGTTAAAAAGGAAACACATTTTAGGACGATTGAAAAGTACATTAAAAGCAAATCCCAATCTGTTTGGGATTGGTGTCGCTTTTGTTCCTTATATTAATAACCCACAAATGCGACAACTTTCGCCTTATTATGTCAATAGAGAGAGGGGGGGACAACCGAAACAAAATTTGTTACAAGTCTTTACTGTCCCTATCACTTATTTTGATCCTATCAAACAAAGCGAAATGATCACCGGCGTGGTTTTTATAGATTATCTATCAAGCAATATAAAGAGCTTGATGAATTCCCTAGAGCTTGGGAGAACCGGTTATGGATTTATTCTGTCTGAAAAAGGTATTTTTATAGCTCATCCGATTGATGATTATGTAAAAAATAATAAAACTATTTTCGAATTAGCAGACTCATACCACGATGACGCGCTGCGACGCTTAGCAGAAAAAGCCATTCATGGTGAAAGCGGCGTTATTGATTATTCCGATCAAGTGACAGGACAAGATGCTTGGATATTTTATCAATTTATTGCTTCTACGAATTGGTCAATGGGAGTCGTTTATTTTAAGGAGGTTTTAGAAACCGCTTCTTTACGACGACAACTGATTTGGATATGTATCGCTACCATTGTTTTTCTGATATTGTTATCAACAGTCCTGTTTCGAGCCGATAAGGGAAATAGAGCCAGTCTTTGGAAGGTCGTATCTTTTGCCACGGTACTATTAACAGCGGGTATAGGCTTTTTATGGTACCTCACACAAACAGCACCGTTCCATAAAGAGGCTGGAAGTACCATGATTGTAGATAAAGTCGGCCTACAACAGTTTATAAGCACTCAGGAAACTCCATCGTCGTTTTATGTGCCGACTGGTGTTTTTATTGAGTCTATAGAATTTGGGGGGACCAATAATGTCAATTTTTCAGGTTATATCTGGCAAAAGTACACTGATGGCATTCATAATGGGTTATCTCATGGTTTTATTCTGCCGGAAGCTAAATCGACTAAAATAGTAGAAACCTATTACTTAAAGGAAAATAATACCGAAGTTATCGGGTGGCACTTTCAAGCGACGGTGCGTCATCAATTTGATTATACAAAATATCCTTTCGATAAAAGGGAACTCAATTTACGAATATCACATAAAGATTTTGATAAAAATGTCATCCTGACACCTGACTTAGAAGCTTATGGGGTTACTAATCCCACGGCTTGTCCGGGGATAAAACGTGAAATAGTCTTGTCTGGCTGGTTGGCATTAAAAAGTTTTTTTAATTATCAAAGCTACAATGAAGGTACCAATTTTGGCATTGATGATTATGTTGGACACAGTAATTTTTCCCATCTTCATTTCACCATTTTACTCAAAAGAGAGTTCTTAGAACCCTTTATTAACAATGTATTACCACTTGTCATCGCCAGTGCGATATTGTTTGCGCTTCAATTGTGGTTAGGGAAAACCAAAACATTTCTCCGCACATTAAATGGACTATTTTTTTCGCTTTTACTTGCCCACATTAGACTAAGAAGTGTAATCACAACACCAGAGATTATCTATATTGAGTGGTTTTACTTAGTCATCTATTGCAATATTTTAATCATTATCATTAGTTTTTTTCTGTTTGAATACAAAGTAAATATCGGCTACTACCGCAAAGGCCTTATACCAAAGCTACTTTTTTGGCCCATAATCCTTGTCAGCTCGTTTGTAATTACGGTCGTTATATTTTATATTTGATGACTGTCTTTGTCGAAGAAGGCAAAAATCAGGTCACGGACGGTTTTTTTTGTGCTACACTTGAATGCAAATAGAGCCACTTTAAGCAATGGCTAAAATATGTGAAGGGCGAATGCCATTAAGTTAAGGACAAGTAATTGATTTTATTACAACCAAAATATGTGCAGGACGGGGTTTGCAACCCAGTCCTGCACAAGGTTTTAATAAAATCAATAAGTTATTATGCACGATATGGCATTGACCCGACATGGGCACTGTGAAGGGCCGATATTTTTTAAGGCCCTAAACACAAACATTTGTATTTAAATCGACTGAAAGAAGAGTTAACAATGAAATATATTTTTTTATTCCTAGCCACGTTGACTTTACCCACTATGGCACTTGACGTGAAAATCACCCCTGACATCGAATCCGTGAGAGTGATGCACAACGGTGAAGAAGTGGTGATTCAGCGTAATCAGGATCCAAATAATACGATTAACCCGGAATTTGCCAAAACCTCACGCTCCTGTCCGCCTTATTGTATTAAACCAATGACTTTGGCACCGGGTATTGAAACCGTTGCTGAATTGGAAATGCTTGACTACCTGAAAAAAGTGAGTGACGGTGATAACTCTATTTTGGTTGTTGATTCGCGCACACCTGAGTGGGTAATCAAAGGCTCAATTCCGGGTGCTGTCAGTATTCCTTGGGATATTCTCAGCGGTGCCAAGTCTAGTCAGCCCATTGTCAAAAAATTCTTGGAAGAACAACTGGGTGTCAAGATTAGCGTTCAGGGTAAAGATTTTGAGGCGGCTAAAACCTTGGTTTTGTTTTGCAATGGCCCTTGGTGTGATCAATCACCCACCAATATTAGGGCATTACTAAAGCTTGGCTATCCACCAAAAAAGCTCAAATGGTATCGCGGCGGTATGCAAGCTTGGGAGTCATTTGGTCTGACCACTGTTACAGATATTCCAATGCCATGGCTTGGCCTTTGAGGTATGAACTGTCAGTAAAGCTTTCGGACGGGGTTGCAAACCCAATGCCATATCGTGGCGGCAAATCTGCGCTGCGGAGAGAAATTATACTGCCCTACAGGTTAATTTTATAGGCTCGTAGTAGGCGATTTATCGCCTACTACGAGCCAGCCTATTTTTATTTCACTATCATGAAAAGCACCATATCCTATGTCGTCTTCTCGGTTATTTTGATTATATTGTACACCATTTATGGTGCCATAAAAACAAGCGACAAAGTACTTGATAAATACAAACAGGAAGAGATTTATGACATTAAACAGAATCTCAAAAACTTTGTAGATGTCGCCTATTCAACTATAGATTCCAACTATAAAAATTCGATGGATAAGAAATATTTGGAAAAACACTATGGAGATCGTTTGAGAAATATTATTGATGTTGCAGAAACGATCCTCAAATCAAATGCACAGGAGGTTAAAGACGGGAAACTCACTCTCGCTGAGGCTCAAGCAAAAGCCATTGAAGCAATTCAAAAGAGCAGATATGACAATGGTCGTGGATATATCTGGATTAATGATACCACTCTGCCTTATCCTAAAACGATTATGCACCCTACGATTCCATCACTCAATGGTCAGACTATGGATGATCCTAAATACAATTGTGCGATGGGTAAAGAAAAAAATCTTTTTGTTGCGTTTGTTGAAGTTGCCCAAAAACCGGGGGGAGGATTTGTCGATTATCTCTGGCCTCGAACCACTCAAAACGGCTTAACGACTGATGTACCTAAACTCTCTTATGTAAGACGCTTTCCGGCGTGGAATTGGATTATTGGCACTGACTTATATATTAATGATGCGATTTTGGATGGTATGGAGAAAAGCAAAGAAGAACTCAGACAAATGAGATACGACAATGGTATTGGGTTCTTTTGGATAAATAACACGGATGAATCTTCTCCTAAGTTCTACATGTACCCCATTGCTGCTTCAATTGAAAATATGGTGTTAGCAGGTGGTAACCTTGACAAACTTGGGGCTGTTATTAAATCTTTTATCAACATTTGCAAAGATAAAGGTAGTGGCTATATTGAGTACACTTGGGACAAGCCCACTTTAAAAGGCACCATAAAAGATGTACCTAAACTATCTTATGTGAAGTTGTATGAACCATTGGGTTGGATAATAGGCACTGGTGTTTATCTAGACGATATAGATAAAGTCATTGATAGAGAAAGAAAATTTATTAATCAACAAATTAGACAATTAATAATCAATATTTTAGTGGCCTCTATCGTCTTTATTCTCTTCATTAGCATACTACACTATGTTGTGGGCCAAACTTCTTTAAAGGCAAAACCTATGGCGGAGGAGACACCAACGACTATTCAAAAAACAGAACCGCAACAACAAGCCGTTATTAGTGTTAATGAAAGCCTAAAATTTGCCAAAGAAATCAGCAAAATCATACTTGCGGAACAAACCAAGTTATTAGCATTTACTGTAGCCCTTCGAACCAGCCAAGGGGGCAAGGTCGCTAAAGATTTTGAAATGACTGATGAAGTGGAAGAATTAGCTGATCAAGTTTCTCAGACTTTCGCGGATGTTAAGGCAAAAACAATCGAAAAATCTACTCAGTAATCGGTAGTCCTATCCAAAAGACCTGCGATGCCATTATAATGTAGGGGCAATCCCCTTACGGGATTGCCCTTTTGTGAGTGCCACTCAAAAAACTTTATCTGATAAAGGTTAATTTTTCGTTGAGTTATCAACACCTGCGGGGATATTGTGCTCCCCACGGACTGAATAATGACTTGACAGATTCATCAAGTCATGTAAAATCTTGACCCGCTGTGTATGGCGGCATTGTAGTGGCATATTTTTTGCATAAATTAATAAAGGCAGCGGTGTTGATTTTGACTTTTTAGAGCACACTCGCCGTGATTTTTTATTTTACAATGAATGCTACTTATCGTTTATTACTTTTAGAGATATATTAAAAACATGAGCAAAAAATCGTTTATATGGGGTACTTTGATATTTATCGGCAGCATTTTGTTTGTCGGTGTTTTTAGTGTCACCTTGGAGGCCACCAACACCACCGAGTTTTGCACCTCTTGTCATTCCATGGGCACTAACCTGGAAGAATTGAAAAAGACAATGCATTATAGTAATGCATCTGGGGTCACAGTCGGTTGTGCTGATTGCCATGTTCCACGGTCTTTAGGCCCAAAACTCTGGGCTAAACTGATGGCCGCCAAAGATGTCTACCATGAAGTCATGGGGACGATTGACACCCCTGAGAAATATGAGGCCCGCCGCTGGCATATGGCTAACCTTGTCTGGGATAAAATGAAAGCCTCTGGTTCACGAGAATGCCGTGACTGTCATGCTTTTGAGGACATGGATTTTGAGCGTCAAGACAGGGCGTCAAGTAAAAGGCATAAATGGGCTATCGATAAGGGACGGACTTGTATTGAATGTCACCAAGGCATCGCCCACAAGTTACCTGAAAAACCTCAAGAAAAAATCTGATCTCATTTTGTGAGATTCTGGCAAAATGAATGTAAGTAACTGATATTATTTCTATTAAAAATATAAGATTATTATAATATAATAAATTTTTACATTCATTTGCCTTCCTTGCGAGGTTTTTAGCCACTACATGGGCGGCACGATATGGCATTGAGAGATAGCAATGCCATATCGTGCCACGAGTCTATGGACATCCAAGATAAATCTTGGACTCCTACCAACCTACTGTTGGCTGGCGAAAAAATGGAGGAGGGCTGGAACGTCCTCATCTTTATTTAGTTTCTTCATCTGTTTCTTCATCTTCTTCGGCTGTGTTGTTCGCTTGCCGTTGAAGAACTGCTCAAGCTGGGATTCCAAATAGGGCATCCATTGTCCAGCTAGGATACCAGCATCGTCGTCCGGATCACTGCCCTTACTTGTGTGACATTTCCTACACCGTTTTTTGTGGACCTTTTTGCCTTTGCGAGCAAGCCTGGAATCAAAGTCTTGCTGGCGGGGTTCAAATGTCTGAGCCGCAAAATACTCGCCTAAGGCGGTCAGATCTTTCTCGTCAAACGACTCGGCGATGGCTTTCATATCAGTCTCATCGTGCCCCTCAGTCTTGAATTTATCGGCTTGCCTATCGCCCTTTTTGTAAGCCTTCATGGTGTCAGTGAAGTAGGCTGCTGAGAAGCCGGCGATGCTAGGCACCTGCTTTTTATCGCTATTGCCGTTTTTGCCATGGCAGCGTTCGCACTTTTTAGCCAGTTCTGCTCCGTTTGGCTCGGCGACGACTGTCCCGCCCAGGAGGAGAGAAGCCCCCGCGATCAAAGTCAAAGCTGTTTTTCCAATCATAAAATGTTTTCCTCATATAAAAAAAAAAGCCACGTTGCCCACCCGACACAAGCAGACTCAAAATATTATAAGATTTATGCGTATTTACTTATGTGGCAAGCGGGGCAGTAGGCTAAGCTAAAAATTTATTTGTGTCAATAAAAATTTAACTCGGAGGAAAAAAACTGATTTGTTGTGTGGTTATATTATTTAACATCCGACATTTGATCATCCCCAGTGGGAAATGTATTCCTCTTCCAAACACGGTGTGCGTGCCCTGCTGAAGCAAAACTGGGTGCTGCCAGAAACTGCTTCTGGCCCTACCTGCCAGACTTGCCACATGCAGGAAGGCAACTTATCGCCGGTCTGTATAAGGACGGGGTACTTAATAAGCCGGAAGCTTATGCGTATGCCTTCCCAGACTTGCTGACTTTCCACGATGCGCCCAGTCCCATTGAGCATAGGCTGTTTGTTATGCACCTGAAACACCGTATGCGGACTTTCCAGGGCACTTTCCACGCTAACCCGGATTACGCGCTATGGTACGGGTGGAGCGAAATGGTCAGAGATTTGGCCGAAATTAAAGAAGTGGCCGATGAACTCAGAGAAAAGCATAAACGCGCTGAGAATAGCGGCACGTTCTTTGGACGGCAAGGTAAACAAGGTTGATCCTTCCAGCATGACGGTGTTCACCGAATTTGAAGAGCATCAAGGCGATGTGATCAATGTTATCCCGCCGCAACTGGCTGGGGAGATTGCCCGCCGGACTGACGGATAAAAGCGGTTGGTGCCCGGTTAACCAAAAAACCTTTGAGTCCACGATTCACAAAAATGTGCATGTCATCGGCGATGCGAGTATTGCAGGGAAAATGCCCAAGTCCGGTTATGCGGCAAATTCCCAAGGTAAAGTCTGCGCCGCCGCTGTGGCTGCCCTGATGAACGGCAAGGCTGTCGCCGATCCTTCTTATGTGAATACCCGTTATAGCGTCATTGCTCCCAAGCATGGCATTTCCGTGGCTGCTGTGTATCAGTTGAACGAAGATGGGAAAATCGTGGGGGTAAAAGGTGCCGGCGGGCTTTCTCCGATGGACGCTTCCCCTTGGCAGCGGGAAATGGAAGCCATGCACGCGCATAGTTGGTTCCGCAATATTAAGTCGGATACGTTTAGCTAAGCTATACGGTATTTTGGAGTCCAAGATTTATCTTGGGCGACCGCACTCCCAAGATAAATCTTGGACTCCAAAAAGTCCGAGGTTCTGATTCAGTACTTAATAGACATTATCGGAAATAAAAATTTTTTTGCTTGAGATTTTTTCAGTATTCTGTTTTGTGTGAGTACAACTAATGCTCAACAACGAATAAAAACATAAAATATTCAATAAGATATTAAGTGCTCTCAAGCTCCGCAGGACGGTAAAAAAACCACGAATTACTTTCGCGCATTGTTCGATCAATAGCGACAGACTTGATAGCACTGATGATCAATTTTGTATGAGGTTTTACCGAGGTGTTGACCATTAGTTGTACTCACCACCGCGATAATAAATTCTAAGCCTAACAGCTAAAGTCACCTAAAGGTGACTTGCCTCCGGAGTTACGAAATTTATAGTCGGCTTTAGCCTCCTAACGCTTTTAGCCAAAAACTACCTAGATTTAAATTCCAACGGTTTTCAAAATCCGAAAACTTGACCGCTTAAAGTATTTTTTTTGTGGAAAAAAAATATGATTTATTGAGTCGCAAATGTTTTTGCGAATAAGTACCCGCAAAAACATTTTCCTCTGATCCAGTTTGCAACCCCGTCCAAGATTTATCCTGGCGTCGAAACTAAACCTCGCGGAATACAGTGATTTTTGTTGTAATCCTAAAACATTGCGGACGGGGTTGCAAACCCAATGCCATTAAGTTAAGACAAACCTGACAGGTGTAAAAAACCTGTCAGGTTAATTTTTACCTTAACTTACAACGT
>JBDLJY010000049.1:0-27311 GCA_039714115.1 Pseudomonadota bacterium
TTTGGGGGCGCGAATGCAAGGGAACACACCATCGGATACAGAGATAAATAGGTGGATTGGTGCTATGGGGATTAAGTTATCGTCAAAGCGGGTAGATGCCCAAGCCGAACCGACTGTCAGAAAAACGACACCACAAGTGGGACAAAATATGCGTCCACGTCTTGCCTGTAATATTATAAAGAAAGAAAATGCATATCGTGGACAAGAAAATGGCCCACTTGTATCACAGTCCAATAAACACGGGGAAGTTGATAAAAAACGAGACCGGGTTAGGGTGTACAAGGTCAACACCAAAACTACAAAAGTGGTTGATGACAAGCCGCAAGCCAGTAAATCCGAGGCATGGCGGCTCATCCGTGACGGCATATTGGCGTTTTTACATATCCGACTTAATGATGGGGTATGGGAATACGATACTGACTTTCAATTCAAAATCAAGGACTTGAAAGACACGCACTGGTATCAGTGGGCTTGCGTAAATAAGGATGCGGTAAATGCGGCAGACTTGGGAGCGAAAATAAAAGATGACGCGCCGTCTGATAGGGCATTGGCAGGTTGGATACGCAAGATAGGGATAAAACTAACCTCAAAACGGATAGATGCCCACAAATTAGAGGGCGATTCAACCCAAGAAAACTGTGGTAAAAAAGCCACAAAAGAACCGGATAGGGTTAGGAGGTATCAAGTCAATATCACGGCAATGACACCGCTCACCAATACCCTGACCCGCCGTCACAAGGCCAATGATATGCCTTGGACCAAAATAGCCCAAACGCAACTAGACCAAAACGCACTTGATCTTGCATATGACAACGAATTCGCTCAAGGCCAAGCCAGCGAAAATAAACATGATGGTTTTGGAGACCATTTAACTAATCAGCCAATGGCACCAGCAAACACACAAACAGCTTTACTAAAACTGCTAGCTTTATTAAAACTGCTAAACGACTCCAACAACAATACATTTTACAATGTCGGTTGGGTAGCCATGGTACTAAATATACCTAGCAACCACGTTTTGGTCGCCGCTGAATATCTACCTGAAGTACATGTCATGTATGATGACGACAGGGACAATGATTTTGTTAGGTTGAGACATAAAGTCATTATTAATGCTTGCGATGACCAGCCAGCACTAAGAGGGGCGTAATCAGCCCCGTGGCCATTGGGCTATAAAATGCGATATGGTTCAGAGGCAAAAGCCTGTCGAGTACGAGGAGAGATCTTCGCGGTAGCGAAAGGGCAACCATAAAGGATTGCCCCTACATTGCCTCTGAAGGACTTAGGCGTTGGCTGGTAGGTATGGGTGCCAAGCACCGCCTTTTTCTGGACTTGAAGATCCTGAAGAATGGCGCGATCTTATTAATCTCGTCTTGGCTGAAACGAAGTAACGGAGCTTGCGACGTTCATTTTACCTTTTAAGTTAAAGAGCTTCCCGCCCAGTTTCACCAGTACGAATACGAATCGTCTGCTCAAGAGCATAGACAAAAATTTTACCATCCCCAATTTTGCCCGTATTGGCCGCTTTTGTAATCGCATCAATCACTTTTTCAAGAACCTCATCACTCACAGCAGCCTCAATTTTCACTTTCGGTAAAAAATCCACCACGTATTCAGCCCCACGGTACAACTCCGTATGACCTTGTTGGCGACCAAAACCTTTGATTTCAGTCACCGTGATACCTTGTACGCCAACTTCACTGAGTGCTTCTCGCACATCATCGAGTTTAAAAGGCTTAATAATGGCTGTTACCATCTTCATAAAACATTCTCCTATCGTTTAAAACTTAGATAATATAACCACGTTCTTCATGAAGTGCAATATCCAAACCTTCGGACTCTTGCTCTTCATCAACACGTAAACCAATAAAAATATCTATTACCTTGAGGATGACAAAACTCATAATCGTAGTAAAGATAAGGGTGGCGACTACGCCAATGAGTTGCGCCACCACTTGACCGCCCATTGTAGTATTACCTTCACCAAAACCGGTGCCCCCCAAACTGGTGGCAGCAAAGACTCCGGTTAAAATTGCACCGATAATGCCCCCTACGGCATGTACACCAAAGACATCTAAAGAATCGTCATAACCAAACGCACGCTTCAACTTAGTGGCGGTAAAGAAACAACCAATACCGGAAGCCCCACCAATTGCCAGCGCCCCCATGGGACCGACCGATCCTGAAGCCGGCGTAATGGCAACCAAGCCTGCTACAGCACCGGAAGCGATACCGAGTACACTGGGCTTGCCGTGCGATACCCATTCACTGAACATCCACGCCAGCGCAGCGGCTGCGGTCGCAATTTGAGTCACAGCCATTGCCATACCAGCGGTGCCGTCTGCGGCTAATTCGCTACCCGCATTAAAACCAAACCAGCCAACCCACAGCATGGATGCCCCCATTATTGTATAAGTCAAATTGTGCGGAGGCATGGCTACTTGTGGAAAACCTTTACGTTTGCCCAACATCAGCGCAGCGACTAAACCTGCAATACCTGCATTGATATGTACCACCGTGCCACCGGCAAAATCCAGGATACCATAATCATCGAGCCATCCGCCGCCCCAAACCCAATGACAAACGGGGGCATACACAAACGTTGCCCACAGCGCCATAAATATTAACATAGCTGAAAATTTCATGCGTTCTGCAAATGCGCCCACAATCAGCGCCGGCGTAATGATCACAAAAGTCATCTGGAAAGTCATAAAGACCGTTTCAGGAATGGTGCCACTGAGGCTGTCCACGCCTACCCCGATTAGAAAGGCTTTATCCAACCCGCCTACAAAGGCGTTTATGCCACCGCCATCAGTAAAGGCGAGGCTATAAAGATATAAAACCCAAAGCACCGTCATCAGTGAAGTGATGGCAAAGCATTGCATTAACACTGATAACACATTTTTGCTACGCACCATACCAGCGTAGAATAAAGAAAGGCCGGGGATAGTCATAAATAACACCAATGCTGTTGCAGTCAGCATCCAAGCGGTGTCTCCCGCCGACAGTGTATCTTCAGCAAAAGCCAATGAAGGCAGTGCGGCGAAAAGCACTATCAGCAAACCCTTCAGAGTATATTTTTGTATTGTCATGCTCTTTTTTTCCTTTAAAGTTGTGCAAGGCGCACCTTGCACCATGCAAAAATGAGTCCAATTTTATAACATACTGAAAATATTAGTATAAGTAAAATTGGTTGTGTCGTTTTTGTGTTAGGAAAAAAAGGGTTTGTAAGGTTTGCTACAATTAAATATTGGACTCCGACATAGGAGTCCAAACTTTAGTTTGGGCGCCCAAGATAAATCTTGGACTCCGACAAGTTTAGGAGTCCAAACTTAATTGTTTTCGCCACTCACCATCAGGATCGATTTTATTCCATGCCCCCTCAACCGCGAAGAGGAGACGATTCGCTTTAGCCTTGTTTTCTTTCAGCGTGAGCATCAAATGAGGAATGACGTCCTCCCCCACAGCGGGGCCCATTTTCCCCAAAGTTTCGGCGGCGGCACAGCGGACATCCATTTTATTACTCTCTGCCCGCAGCACTTTCACAAAATAAGGAATCATCTCACGAGCCACTTCTCCCCGCGCCCATAAGGGCTCAATTTTCTTTAAAAGTTCATCGGCGATCTGGCGGATCGCTCTGTCATTATTGACAAGTGCCTTTATGAGACTAGGAATGCTGCAATGAGCAGGCTCGCTATGCGACCATTCAGGGTCAAATTCATCTAAGACTTTAAAGGCAGATGCGGCTAACTTGCGGCGGATATCACTCTTGCTATCTATCCGTGCTTCCACGATAGAGGGTATCGTTTTTTCGGCACTGGGATCAATTTTTAATAATAACTTCTTAGCACCATTTTTAACCTCAAAATGGCTATCTCCCCTCGCTTTTACGAGAACCGGGATGTGGCGAATAGCCGTTTCACTTTCCGACCATTGGGGGTAAACTTTATCTAAGATCGCAGTGACAGTACGGCGGATATCTGTACTCCTATTGAGCAAGGCTTTCACTAAAGCCATCACTAGATGATGGATTATTTGGTTACGCTCAATTTCGTTTTGCGGCCATTGTTGGGGGTCAATTTTCTCTAGGGCGACAGCGGCGGCACGGCGGGCCTCATTGTCACTCTCTAGCAACGCTTTCACAAGCGAAGGGATTGCGCGACGTGTCATATCGCTATTCTGTAACCACCATTGGGGATCAATTTTATTTAAAACCTTCTTAGCGGCACTGCTAAGCTCACTCTCGCTCTCATTCATGAGTGTCACCAGAGACTGGACGGCAGAGGCGGCACTTGGCCCTATTTCCCCTAAAGCTATCGTGGCGGCTTGGCGAACATGCACACTATTGTCCTTATCATTCAGGACTGTTAGCAGAGACTGGACGGCAGAGGCGGCGCTTGGCCCTATTTCCCCTAAAGCTATCGCGGCGGCACCGCGAACATGCCCACTATTGTCCTTATTGGTCAAGCTTGTTATGAGATGAGGAACTGCTTTTGACTTGAATTTTGTTATCTCTTTGAAAGCTTGACTCTTTTCTTCCCTAGAGAACTCAGGCGAAGTGCAGATGTTAACCCATTTTTCAAGCTTCTTGTCATTATTAAATCCAAACATAAAAATTCTCCAGTAACATTAACTTAAGCCGTTAATTAAGACTCGCAAGTCTTAATTCCCTACATGGTCTCAGTTTTTTGTTTCCGCCACTGCTCATCAGGATCAATTTCCTTGAGAGCTGCTTCGACGGCCCAATGGACATGTGCATTAGAGGTATCTTTCAGCACCTTCACAAGATAAGGAACGACTGTTGCAGCGGCTGGCCCCATTTTTTTTAATACATCAGCAGCAGCACAACGGATATTATTCTCCTTAGCTGCCAGGGCTCTCAAGAGATAAGGAATTGCGCGACGCGCCAGTTTGTGCCGCGCCCAAAAGGGGTCAATTTGAATTAAAATCTCTTCGCTGGCACAGCGGACATCATTATCGTTCTTGACTAGGCAAGTCACGAGATAAGGGATTGTGAGAAAAGCGGCCTGGTTTTGCGGCCATTGAGGATCAAAATCATTTAAGACTTTAAAAGCTTCAGCGGCTACCTCGCGGTTATCACGATTGCTACCAGTCCGTGCCTTCACAAGATAGGGAATGGTTTTTTCGTCAGTCGGGTCAATATTCTTTAATAGAGCAGTGGCGAGACGGCGAACCGAATCATTGCTATCGTTCAGTGTTTTGACGATATGAGGGATTGCGCGGAAAGCATTTTCGCTCTGCGACCATTGGGAGTCAATTTTATCTAGGACGGCAGCGACAGCACGGCGAATATCAATATTATTACTCTCTGCCAGTGTTTGTATGAGACAAGGTACCGCAGTACGAGCACTTTTGCTAGACAGCCAATCGGGGTTAATTTGTTCTAGGATAGTAACGGCTAAGGCACAGCGCTCAACGCGACTATACTTACTTGCGACTCTTTCGAGATAAGGTATGGCACTACGAGCATCTTCGCTCAACCTCCACTGGGGCTCAATTTTATAGAGAGCATCAACGGCAAGAGAGCGGACATGATTATCATTATCTACCAGCGCTTTCACCAAAACGGGGATGGCTTTCACGGCAGTTGGCCCCATTTTCCCCAAAGTCTCAGCGGCGGCGCTGCGGACCTGACTCGGACTGTCTATCAAGACTTTCACAATATAGGGAATGGTGTCGATGACAGCTTCATGCTGCGACCATTTGGGATCAATTTTTTCATCTAAGGCGATAGCAGCAGCACTTTGGACACGCGCATCGCGATCAACCAATGCCTTCGCAAGACCAGGAATGGCTGTCACAGCAACAGGGCCAATTTCTCCTAAAGTTTCAACGACTGTACGGCGGCCCTCAGCCCTCTTGCTCGTCGCCAGCGCTGTGGTAAGAACTGGAACGGCAGATGAACGAAATTTAATTAAGCGTTTTGATGCAATATAACGTTTTTCCTCTGAAGAGTCAGGCGATATGCAGATATCTGCCAATTCATCAAGCGTTTTGCCACGCCCCCCCAACAGGTAAAGAAAGAAAGTATTTGCCACCCCTAGCGCATAAACACTTATCACGAGTCGAAATGAAACGACCAGCGTTATTAACCAGAACCCCATTTCCACAGTGTGAATTTGCCAGTCAAATATCTCAAAAGCATCTCCAATGTCTAGTGTGCGTATGATATTTATTATGGGCACTAACAACAAATTATTTAGTGACCAATTATCTTTTATCCCAACCAAAATCAGTATCCCGATTATCACCCACAATACCCAGAAGCGGAGCCGCTGAAAAAATTCAAGATGCTTATTGAACCATTCCATAACACGACTTAGGAATGAAGCCTGTTGATTGCTTGCACGCCGGTTGATAGCCATCAAAATGGCCCCCAAGATAAAAATATCCACCATAATGTGCATACTCACAAGCGTTATTCCAACTAAAGTACTGTCCTGCGTGACGTTTTGCAAATGGAGGTCATAATCGTTCAGGAAATCTATTATATCAAGTGCCCGCAGAACATGTACCGCCACCAATGTTATCCAGTCATACCAACGAGGTTCTCCTATGGAGGAGTAATATTCGGCGCCGAGTATGTCATAAATAAAGAGATACAGGCGACCAAAGAGTATTAACTGGACGAGATTAAGGAATACCAAGCTGCGGGTAATTGTCCCTTGTCGAAATAATTCAACTAATGAGAGGCTAAAATTGAAAATAATAAGGGAGGCAGTTGCCCAGAGTAATATTTGACTCTTAGGTAAAAAAAAGGTCGTCGCAAAATAGGCAACGGAGAGCAGCGTTACCGTATTGACGAACCGTTGACTTAATGGTTTTTTCATCATTACTGTTACCAAAAATTGAGTTTATCGCCTCATTGAATATTGTCTCTTTTACACTCAACTCCAATAGAGATATTCTAATACAACTTAGTCCAGAAAAGTTTTGTCCTGCAACAAATCCTATTTATTTAATTAAATAGGAATTATAAGGGGCTGGATAACAATCCATCCTTTTTAAAAATGAGCTTGTTAAAATCTTTTAATTATATGTATAATGATGCCTGAATTATATAAGCATTTGCTTATTTATTGATGAATCGGTGACAATATTTTATTTACATTCTAGCCATAGGAGAAATCAATGCCATCGCGACGAGAACTTGCTAACGCTATTCGTGCCTTAAGTATGGACGCGGTACAAAAAGCCAACTCGGGTCATCCCGGAGCACCAATGGGTATGGCAGATATTGCTGAGGTGTTGTGGAATGATTATATGAACCACAACCCCGCTAACCCAAAATGGCCTAACCGTGACCGCTTTGTGATGTCTAACGGACATGGCTCAATGCTAGTTTATTCTCTCTTGCATTTGACGGGTTACGATTTACCCATGGCGGAAATTAAGAATTTCCGTCAGTTGCATTCTAAAACCCCGGGGCATCCAGAATATGGTTATGCCCCCGGCATTGAAACCACCACGGGGCCATTGGGACAGGGCATCACGAATGCCGTGGGGATGGCGATTGCCGAAAAAGTTTTAGCGGGACAGTTTAACCGTCCCGATCATAATATCATCGACCACAATACTTATGTATTTTTAGGCGATGGCTGCATGATGGAAGGCATTTCTCACGAGGCTTGCTCATTAGCTGGGACGCTGGGGCTTAGCAAATTGATTGCCTTTTATGATGATAACGGTATTTCTATTGATGGTGAAGTCGAGGGCTGGTTTACTGATAACACGCCGCAACGTTTTGCCGCTTATGGTTGGCATGTTATTGAAAATGTAGATGGTCATGATGGTGAAGCCGTTAAACAAGCCATAGAAGATGCACGCTCATATAATGATAAACCGACCCTGATTTGTTGTAAAACCGTCATCGGGTGGGGCTCTCCCAATAAACAAGGCAAGGAGTCGTGTCATGGGGCTGCTTTGGGGGTTGATGAAGTCGCTTTAGTCAGAAAACAAATCGGTTGGACACATGAGCCGTTTGTCATGCCCGATGAAATTTCTCAAGGATGGGATGCCCAAGTTAAAGGCGCACGGCTTGAAGAGGAGTGGACTGAAAAATTATCAGCCTATTCAAATGCTTATCCTGAACTGGCTGCGGAGTTAAAACGCCGCTTAAACGGTGAATTGCCTGAGAATTTCTTGGAAAAGGCGGATACGTTTATATCGAGTGTGGATGCCAAGGCGGAGAAAATTGCCTCGCGTAAAGCCTCACAAAATGCCCTCAATGGTTTGGGGCCGTTGTTGCCAGAACTGCTAGGCGGTTCTGCTGATTTAGCCGGCTCTAATCTCACGATTTGGTCTGGCAGCAAGGGTATCAAAGACCATGCCGATGGTAATTATATTAACTACGGTGTGCGTGAGTTTGGTATGTCCGCTATTATGAATGGGATTAGCTTGCATGGCGGCTTTATTCCTTATGGCGCAACTTTCCTGATTTTTTCTGAATATGCTCGCAATGCTTTACGCATGGCGGCTTTGATGAAAATCCAATCTATCTTTGTTTATACGCATGACTCGATTGGTTTAGGTGAAGATGGCCCCACTCATCAGCCTGTTGAGCAAACGGCGACTTTGCGTTTGATACCTAATATGTCAGTCTGGCGGCCTTGTGATGCGGTAGAATCGGCTGTGGCTTGGAAAATGGCGGTTAAGCGCAAAGAGGGGCCTAGCAGTTTAATATTTTCGCGCCAAGGTTTGCCACACCAAGAGCGCACCGTGGAGCAATTGGAGTTGATTGAGCGGGGCGGTTATATTCTGTCAGATTGTGACGGTACACCAGATGCAATTATCATTGCCACAGGCTCTGAAGTTGACCTTGCAATGGGTGCCGCTAAGCAATTGGCTGGTAGTCAGAAAATCCGCGTGGTGTCTATGCCTAGCACGAATGTTTTTGATGCTCAGGATGAGGCGTATCGTGAATCGGTGTTACCGTCAGGTGTGACGGCACGGGTTGCGGTAGAAGCGGGTGTCACTGATGGGTGGCTAAAATATGTTGGCTTGCGGGGCAAAGTTATCGGTGTTAACCGCTTTGGTGAATCTGCCCCCGCTGGTGAACTCTTTAAAGAGTATGGTTTGACGGTGGACAATGTTGTTAAGACGGTTGAAGCCTTGAAATAAATTTCAAGGTTAAAAGCTCAAATTTGCTAAAGTAGATTCCTGCGTTTGATAAAATGACTTGGCCTCACCAACTGGGTTGCCAAAACCCCTTTCGAGGCAACGTAGCAATGGCATTGAGGCAACGTAGGGGCAATCCCTTGTGGTTGCCCCACCATGCACAAAAACAACGAGTAGGAGAAAACTTAATGGCAATTAAAGTAGCAATCAACGGCTACGGTCGTATTGGACGTAACATTTTACGTGCGCTCTATGAAGCAGGACGCACAGACGAAATTCAAATTGTCGCTGTGAATGACTTGGGCGATGCCGACACCAATGCCTATTTGACCAAGTACGATACGGTGCATGGGCCTTTTAAAGGTGAAGTGTCGGTCGAAGGCGACTATATGATCGTCAATGGCGATAAAATTCGCGTGTTAGCTGAACGTGATCCCGCTAAATTGCCTTGGGGAGATTTGGGTGTTGATGTTGTGCATGAAAGTACGGGTTTTTTTGCCAGCAAGGCAAAAGCCAGTGCTCATTTAACCGGGGGGGCGAAAAAAGTCATTATTTCGGCACCGGGCGGCAAAGATGTTGATGCGACTATCGTTTATGGGGTCAACCACAAAACCCTCAAAGCCAGTGACACTGTGATTTCTAACGCCTCTTGCACCACTAACTGTTTGGCTCCGCTGGTTAAACCGTTGCATGAAAAAATCGGTGTGGTGCATGGCTTGATGACGACTATCCATTCTTATACCAATGATCAGGTGCTGACTGATGTTTATCATAAAGATTTGCATCGTGCCCGTTCCGCCACTCATTCGATGATTCCTACTGGGACGGGTGCAGCTGTTGCAGTTGGTTTGGTGTTGCCGGAATTGAATGGTAAATTGGATGGTTTTGCGATGCGTGTCCCAATCATCAATGTGTCCGTTGTTGATTTAAGCTTTGTGGCAGCGCGTGAAACGAGCAAAGCGGAAATTGACAGTATTTTGAAGGAAGCCTCGGAAGGCGAGTTAAAAGGTGTGCTGGCTTACAATGATGAGCCACTGGTATCAATAGACTTTAGCCACACCACTGTGTCTTCTACCTATGATTCAACTTTAACTAAGGTGACAGACGGTACTTTGGTCAAAGTGTTGTCGTGGTACGATAACGAGTGGGGTTTCTCTAACAGAATGTTGGATACGACTGTGGCGTTGATGAATGCTAAGTAATTAGGGTGAAGAGTCCAAGAGAAATCTTGGACTCCAAAATACCGCTGTTATGAAGCAGCTTCTTGTTTAGGATTTTGCACTGCTTGCTCAAGCATTGGCTTTAATTTGCCTTTTTGATGCAACTCCAAAGTGATGTCACAGCCGCCAATCAATTCACCATTAACATAGATTTGAGGAAAAGTGGGCCAGTTGGCATAGCTGTGCAGATTTTGGAAAATCTCTGGATCAGACAACACATTCACGTAGGCAAATTTTACCCCACTGGCACCTAAGGCTTGTGCGGCACGCGCCGAAAAGCCACATTGTGGCAATTGTGGTGTGCCTTTCATGTAAATCACAATCGGGTTATTTTCGACTTGCTCTTTGATTCTTTCTAAAACATCCATAGTGGGGTTTTCCAAAATGAGATAAATGATTATTAGACTTGTCCCTTAATAGGACTCTCAACGAGATTTTCAATACTTTAATAGTTTATTATCACGGACTATACCCGATGTCGAAACCAGCCAAGAAGACGCACCAAAAGATCATTACAGTATCCTCCGACGAGCTCAAAGCTATCTTTGAAGATGACGATATTGTGAGGCTTGAATATCCAATAGACGAGTTTCCCACACCTCAAACGAGGTTAATCCTGGTTTTTAGCGAGCTATCTGGTAAGGAGCCGCAATATATTGAGCTCCCAGATTGGCTTGATTTGCTTGAAGATTATAAAGAAAAGAAACAACAAGCAAAAAAACAGCCAATCCAATATAACCCACAACAGCTTGAACACGGAGAAGAATTCGTTTGTATTGTGTCTTTCCGGCTCAATGGTGACGATGAGCATGTTGGTGAGACGGTTGTTTCGCCAGAAGAGAGAGACGATTGTGTCAACGCTATCCTTGAAAAATATCCCGACGATCAGTTAGATTTTTCAATAGAGTTTATGTGTAAACTGTGTTTTCAAGATCAGTTGACTGAAGAAGTAAAGGATTCGGAAGTCAGTTATTATGGTTCTAGGATGATTCATTAAGGAGTGTACAGGATATTTGCATGTTAGACATTTTAGTTCTCTACTATAGCCGACACGGTCATGTCGCGCAGATGGCGCAAAAAATGGCGCGTGGTATTGAGGAAGTGCCCAATTGTCAAGCACGGCTCCGCACCGTGCCAGAGGTGTCTCAGGTATGTGAAGCGACAGCCCCAGATATTCCCGAAGCTGGACCACCTTATGTGTCTTTGGACGATTTACAAAACTGTGCGGGCTTGGCATTAGGCAGTTCCACCCGATTTGGCAATATGGCAGCCCCCTTGAAATATTTTCTTGATCAAACCAGTGGATTGTGGCTTTCTGGTGCGCTCGTGGGCAAACCTGCTGCCGTTTTTACCTCTACAGGCAGTTTACACGGGGGACAAGAAAGCACTTTATTATCTATGATGCTGCCCTTATTGCATCACGGTATGTTGCTATTGGGTTTGCCGTACACTGAAGGGGATTTGCTCACCACACGGACTGGGGGCACTCCTTATGGTGCCAGTCATGTAGCTGGGACGGATAATAAAAACCCCTTGTCTGAGGAAGAGCAACGCTTATGCCGTGCCTTGGGTAAACGTCTGGCACAAGTTGCAAGCAAGCTACACTGAGTTATGACCGAATACCTACTGATTTTTATTAGTACTGTCCTCGTCAATAATTTTGTCCTCGTTAAATTTCTAGGGCTATGCCCATTTATGAGCGTGTCCACCAAACTAGAAACCGCTATGGGAATGGGACTTGCGACAACTTTTGTGTTGACTTTATCCTCGGTGTGCAGCTATTTGGTTAACGAATATCTCTTGGTGCCGCTGGGCTTAGAATTTTTACGCACGATAGCCTTTATCTTAGTCATTGCCGTTTTGGTGCAATTTACAGAAATAGTCGTGCATAAAACCAGTCCATTGTTGTATCAAATCTTAGGCATTTTTTTACCGTTGATTACTACTAACTGTGCCGTGTTGGGGGTGGCATTATTAAATATACAAGAAAAACATGGATTTATAGAGTCAGCCATTTATGGATTTGGAGCGGCGATTGGATTTTCGCTAGTATTAGTGCTGTTTGCAGCGATGCGAGAGCGCCTGGCGGTGGCGGATGTGCCCCTCGTCTTTAAAGGCGCACCGATTACGCTTATAACAGCGGGCATCATGTCAATGGCATTTATGGGCTTTTCAGGCTTATGATAGTAGCAATTGCAGTGCTCGGTGGACTCGCCTTGATTTTTGGACTATTACTCGGTTATGCCGGCGTGCGTTTTAAAGTCGAAGGTGATCCTGTCGTCGATCAAATTGATGCCCTTTTACCACAACAACAATGTGGAAAATGTGGCTATCCGGGTTGTCGTCCTTACGCTGAGGGTATAGTCAAAGGGGAGGCAGATATTAATCAATGTTCGCCTGGGGGCAAGGTGGGCATGTTAGCCTTGGCGGCACTATTAGATCGTGAGCCTAAACCTTTAAGTAGTGAGCATGGCGTGGAACAAGCTCAAATGTTAGCGGAGATTGATGAATTGAATTGTATTGGTTGTACTTTGTGTATACAAGCCTGTCCCGTTGATGCCATTTTAGGTGCCCCTAAACATATGCACACGGTTATTGCCCAAGAATGCACTGGCTGTGAACTCTGTGTCGCGCCCTGCCCCGTTGATTGTATTAAGATGGTGCCGATACCAGAAGCTGTGAAGACTTGGAAATGGCCTTATCCGGGTGTGCAAAGTACGCCTGAATACAGTCCTTGTGATAACTGATAACTGATAACTGATATGACGCGCTTATGGGATTTTCATGGTGGTGTCAAGCCTGACGAACATAAAACTCTCTCGTGTGAAAAGCCAATTGCACCGGCGAAGCTCCCACCATTTTTAGTCTTGCCCTTCTTACAACACATTGGAGAGTCCTCTGCGCCTATTGTGCAAGTGGGCGACAAGGTGCTAAAAGGTCAAATCGTTGCCCATTGCCGGGGGGAAGATTGTAGCCTATTGATGAGTGTTCCCATTCACGCCTCTAGTTCTGGCACCGTAGTCGCCATCGAACCCCGTCCCGTCCCCCATCCGTCAGGCTTGACGGCACAGTGTGTTGTGATTGAAACCGATGGGGAAGAAAAATGGGCAGAGCGTACTGCGCTTGTTGACTATTCTGCCTTAGCCCCAGAAGTCGTGCGTAATCACATTGCGAAAGCGGGGATAGTGGGATTAGGGGGTGCTGGTTTTCCTTCACATATAAAATTAAAGCCTGAAGGTATAGATACTTTAATTATCAACGGTGCAGAATGCGAACCCTATATCACTTGTGATGATCGCCTGATGCGTACACATCCTGATGATATTATTGTGGGTGCTCAGATAATAAAGCATGTCTTAGGCGGTGCTAAACGTTGTGTTATTGCGGTGGAGGATAATAAACCAGCGGCTTATCAAGCCTTATTAGATGCGGCACAAGAGTGGGTGGAGGTGATACAAGTGCCTAGTCATTACCCCATGGGCGGAGAACGCCAATTAATACAAGTATTGACTGGAAAAGAAGTTGGACGCGCTCAATTCCCCCCCAGCATTGGCATTGTGGTGCATAATGTGGAGACTGCTAGAGCTGTCTATCGGGCGGTGCAACAAGGGCAACCTTTAGTATCACGAGTCGTTACTATCACGGGTGAGGGCGTAGAAAGGCCGCAAAATATTGAAGTGCTGTTAGGAACACCGATGCACTTTGTTATTGATCAGTGTGGGCGCAAACCGGGGATAGAAAGACTGATTATGGGTGGTCCCATGATGGGATTTGCTTTACCCCATGATGATATGCCTGTCATTAAAACGACGAATTGTTTAATTGTTTCCGGTGCCGATGAAATTGAAACGCCGCATTTAGCCATGCCCTGTATACGCTGCGGGGCTTGTGCTGACGTGTGTCCCATCAATTTGCTGCCACAACAACTTTATTGGTATGCCAAAGCCAAAAATTTTCAAAAAGCGCAGGATTATCACCTATTTGATTGCATTGACTGTGGCTGTTGCGCTTATGTGTGCCCAAGTCATATTCCCTTGGTGAGCTATTATCGTTATGCCAAAGCTGAAATTCGTGCCAGCGAGCGCGAGCGTCAAAAGGCGGATATTGCTCGGCAACGGCATAAGTTTCATACTTTTCGTCTTGAGCGCGACAAAAAAGAACGGGTTGCCCGTGTTAAAAAACAAAAAGCGGTTGTTGAAAAGGATAAACTGGCGGCGATTAGGGCAGCAGTAGAAAGGGTGAAAGCAAAAAAAGTAAAATCTGAGGCTTCGTCTGATGAATAGAAATGATTTTCAGCAATTGGCTGATATTAGAGTCAAAGAAGCCAAAGTGCTTCTTGATAATCAGTGTTTTGACGGAGCCTATTACCTTATAGGTTATGCCGTTGAATGTGCTTTAAAAAGCTGTATCTCGAAGCAGTTTAAAGAGTATGATTTTCATGAGCTTCCAGTGGTAAGGGATAGCTATACGCATAACCTTGAGAAGTTAGGAACGTGCATAAAATAATTTAGTCAACTTCAAAACCAGACCTGGCAGGCTGATCATAACAAAACCTGCCAGGTCAAAGTTCTGGTTATATACGTCTGAAGCTGAAGTTTGGCGTTTACATCTTGTAACTCCCCTTATGGCAACCCAGGGCCCTAGAAAGGTGTATGACAAAGTTCTTAACGTCCTTGATGCTGACCAAGAACATGAATATAGCTTACCAGCGGTTTGTCTATATGCGACGGACGATAATGATCAATACGTCTCATCGCTGCGAATGATGCGCCTCAGCCATGAAGTCTCAGAAAAGAGATTTACAAGTCTTGGCGTTAATGGGCGTTATATTGAAGATGCCTATATTTATCGTTTATATGAGGCAAAGGCTGATAAATAACCCTACCCTGTTAGAAATCCGATTTTTTGAAAAAATCGGATTTCTTTGACATGTGAAGCTTAAACACCCTGTTAGAAATCCGATTTTTTGAAAAAATCGGATTTCTTTGACATGAAGTCTATGAAAAATAGCTTAAACCAATTGGGCAAAGAAAAAATCCCTTTTTTATTTATTATTGATTTTGATCTCAAAAATTTCTACATCGCGCCCTTTGACAAGTTAGACAATCAAATCTTTTTTTCAATTGACGGATTTTCCAATGTGACACCCAATCCGTTTCACTACTTAATTAAAAAAAAAAAAGCCATCAGTTTTGCCAGATACAAAAAGGCTTTTAACACAGTTATCCAAGAAATGATTGAGGGCAATACCTACCTACTCAATTTAACCTTTCCAACAGAAATAGAAGTAAATACTTCACTCTTAAATATCTTTCTCTCCAGTCAAGCTCCTTTTAAGCTTTATTTTAAAGATCAATTTATCACCTTTTCGCCTGAACGCTTTATTAAAATTAAAGACAATCTGATTAAAACCTATCCTATGAAAGGCACTATTGATGCCCACATTTCAAACGCTCACGAAAAGATTTTAGCCGATGAAAAGGAAAAGGCGGAACATGTTATGGTTGTCGATTTGCTCAGAAATGATCTTTCAATCGTTGCAAAAAAAGTAAGAGTCAATAAATTCAGATACATAGATAAAATAGAAGCAGGCTCCAAAGCACTTTTGCAAGTCAGTTCAGAAATTTCAGGCATTTTAGAAAAGACTTGGCATGAAAGAATTGGCGATATTTTATTCTCGCTGTTACCCGCCGGCTCAATTTCCGGCACTCCGAAAAGAAAAACGATTGAAATTATCAACGCTGTTGAAGGTTACAAGCGGGGATTTTTTACTGGAGTATTTGGCTACTTTGATGGTAAGCAGTTAGATAGTGCGGTGATGATTCGTTTTATAGAGAGAAAGGGGGATAAATTGATTTATAAAAGTGGGGGCGGTATTACGATTGATAGCAACGTCACCAGTGAATATGAAGAAATGTTGGAAAAGGTTTATATTCCATGTGGTTGATAGTTTCATGCAACACGACGCGTCGAGGCAGGCATTCTATAATCTGCTATAATCTGCTGGACGGGGTTTGCAACTCAATGCCATTAAGTTAAGACAAACCTGACAGGTGTCAAAAACCTGTCAGGTTAATTTTTCATTGAATTTACAACGTGCCATGTTTTGGATACCTGGCAGGTCTGAATTTTAGGGGTTTATCATACTGGCATTGGGTTTGCAACTCCGCCCGCAACAATCTTGCGTTGAAGAACATATCTGAAACGTCACGGACGGGGTTGCAAACCCCGTCCGGCAGAGAGATCGATTAAATTGGGTTGATCCAAGTTCGTAGTAGGCGATTTATCGCCTACACTCACATCATTATAGGTAAAATTTATGCCAACACGTTTACGCACCTTTGAAACTCGTGGTCCAGTAGAGCCTTCCCGCAACTACGTTGTTCCACGCTCCGCCGAAATCGCTGATTTAGTCCAACGTATCAAAGACGGATGCTATATTGTCATCTTCGCTCCGCGTCAAACAGGAAAAACAACATTCTTTCGTTGGGCATTAGAATCCTTAGATGAATTCTATTTGCCGATTCAACTCAATTTTGAGGCATACCAAAGCCTTTCATCCGAAGATTTTTATCATTATTTAAAAGAAGATATTCTTCATGAAATTAAAAACGCTAAACAATGGCAAACGGATGGCGTTTTACGCCAGTTCTTGGAAAACGCATCAATCACTTCTCACGTTTCCTTGATGACATTTTTTCAACAACTTGGGCACTGTCTTCAACCCCGTCGGCTTGCTATTATCATTGATGAGTTTGATGGAATTCCTAAATCAGAAGTCAGTCAATTTTTGCACATTTTGCGCCGAATTTATCTCTCAAAAAACCCTAACAGATGTCCATACAGCGTCGGAATTGTTGGAGTCAAAAGCATCACTCAATTGAATTATGATCGCTCAATCTCTCCATTCAATATTCAAGACGAGTTTGCGCTTCCCAATTTTACCTTTTCACAGGTGCGTACATTATTAGAACAGTACACTGATGAAGTTGGGCAATCTTTTGCTCCAAAAGTGATTAAAAATCTCTATAAACAAACGAGTGGGCAACCTTTTCTCGTTAACCGAATGGCGCAATGTCTGACAGAGAAGCTGGGGATTGGGCGTAAAGAAACTATATCAGTCGCTCATTTTGAGATGGCTCACAAGGATATTTTGAATGAACAAAATGTCCATTTCTCACATTTGACGACTAATATCCGTAGCAATCCACGATTTAAATCCCTGTTGATGGAAATCTGTTCGTATGATGCTGGCATTCCTTTCAATCTCCGCAACGAGTACATTAGTGAACTGGTGACTTATGGCGTATTGAAAGGCGGCACAGATGGATTTTGCGAAATTGCTAATCCGATTTATCAATATTGCATTGTGCAGACTTTCCAACCGCTGCTCAATGGTTTGGAGCGAAAATATCACTCTGATGATACTGAAGCCGGTTTTTTTGATTATTTGACTCCCGATGGTGGGATTAATATACGTTCGTTGCTTGCTAATTTCCGTGATTTCATCGGGCGTGCTGGCTATCGGATTCTGCAAGTCAATGCCATTAAGTTAAGACAAACCTGACAGGTGTCAAAAACCTGTCAGGTTAATTTTTACCTTAACTTACAACGACCTGCTGGGTATGGGTCTCCCAGCAGGTCTGATTTGGGGAGAGTTGTCTTAATGGCATTGATTCTGCAAGTGCCAGAAACGCCACAAGAATTTGTCGGACAATATCTGCTGTTTGCCTATCTTGATCAATTTGTGCGACAAGTAGGCGGGTTTATGTATGTCGAAGTCAACAGCGGGCGCGGGCGGATAGATTTGATCATTCTCCACAAAGAGGAAAAGTACATTGTCGAAACCAAAATTTGGGAAGGCAAAAGCCTCTATAAAACGGGCAAACATCAATTGGTTAAATATCTCAAGTTAGAAGAGGTTAATGAAGGTTATTATGTGGTATTCGATCACCGTCAAAAACCCCAGCCGCTGTTTGAGACGGAAATTATCGACGGGAAATCTATTGTGAGCTATTGTATTGCTGTAATACAACAAAGACCATCTGATCCTAAATGATGGCTATCACAATTAAGGCTCGTAGTTTAAGCTTTAGCGACTACGAACTTACCATTATCCTTGATCCCTCCTTGCGTCGGGACCAATGCCAGTATGATAAACCCCCAAAGACGTTCTTTTGTAGGGTGGGCTGTAGGGGCGGGTGGGCAACAAAAAGACGTTACCCACCCTACATAAAATCCTTAACTTAATGGCATTGTGCGTCGGGACAGGCTTAATGGCATTGGGTTGCAAACCCCCGTCCAGCACTAAAAGTTTTAAGTCAATTTTGCAAACAAATATTCGCGATTAAGGCGAGCAATGTGGCTCAAGGGAATGCTTTTTGGACATTCAAAGGAGCAAGCTCCCGTATTTGTGCAAGCACCGAAGCCTTCTTTGTCCATTTGGGCTACCATTTTTTCAACCCTTTTTTGTTTCTCCACTTGCCCTTGCGGTAACAGGGCTAAGTGTGACACTTTGGCGGCAACAAAGAGCATGGCGGAGGCATTTTTACAAACCGCCACGCAAGCACCACAGCCAATACAGTCTGCTGCTTCAAAAGCCTCTTTCACTTTATCATTGGGAATTGGAATGGTGTTGGCATCAGGGGCGGAGCCAGTATTAACAGAAATGTAGCCGCCTGCTTGAATGATTCTATCGAAGGCTGATCTATCGACTATCAAGTCTCTAATGACAGGTAAGGCTTTGGCTCGCCAAGGTTCTATATAAATAGTGTCTCCGTCTTTGAAATTACGCAGGTGTAATTGGCAAGCCGTTATTCCTTGTTCAGGGCCATGGGATCTGCCGTTAATGTAGAGACTGCACATGCCACAAATGCCTTCACGGCAATCGTGGTCAAATGCTACCGGCTCATCGCCTTTTTTCAGCAAATCTTCATTTAAGATGTCCAGCATTTCTAGGAAAGAGAGTTCTGGAATAATCCCGTCAAGGGTGTAATCTACCATTTTGCCCGGGGTTTCGCTGTTTTTTTGTCGCCAAATTTTTAGATGGAGTTTCATGGTTTTTTTGAATTTTGGTAGGAGTCCAAGATTTATCTTGGACGTGGTTTTAGATTGGACAGCGCGAATAAGGTTTGGGGATGATAAAAGTTCAAATCATTGGAGGCGGCATTACCATACAAAGCATATTGGTCATAAATAGATACTCCTTCACAATGATTATCTGGAAAACCTTGTATTCTAGCATATCATTCGCCCAGATTGTCTTGATACCAAGTTCATCACCGGCAAGACGAAATCCACCAATACCAGCAAATCTGCCGGCACTTGGAGTCCAAAGCGAGCAGCGTTGTCGACTCCAACAACAATCGAGTATCACACTATATTGCTAATATTTTTACAATACCAAGATAAATTGCGTTAGCGAATTGATAATTCAATTCGTTGATTTTTTTTTCAGTCGACATCATCAAAGATTTCATCGATGGCAAACAACCCTCCTACGGGGAGAGGTATATTCTTCGCTGTCCAACTACTGTTGTTGGTAAACGTGCCATCTACTAACTCGGCTTTGAGTAAGTCGTACTCCCCTTTGATTGTTCTGTCAACGGTACCTGATAGAAGGACAGTACCATCCTGGGCTGTCACGGTCGCTTCAAGATGCGTGATAATATCCGTTTCCACATTTTCTGGCCTTATCTTAAATATTCCTGTAGTAGTTGCATCAACAAACGCCGTTTCGCCGTTCTTTAGTACACAATCAGTGGATTTCAGACTAAAATCAACCGCACCGCTAAGAATATTCCAACTACCCGCAGCGGTTATATCACCACCCCCAGGGCACGGAAAGGGTATGGACAATTTGTCTGCAAAAGACATGCTTGGCACAAGAAATGCGCTCACTAAAAATGGCACCATTGCTATTGTTTGGGCATATTTTTTCATGCTCTGTTCTCCCTTGAGTGGATTGATTGTCGTGCAAGGTATGCCTTGCACTCTCAATCAGTCCGACTTTGTCTTAATAAAATCAATGTCTTGTAGGGCTCATTCAACATTGCAAAACCGGGATTATTTACTTGACATTTGGATTTGTATTTAGTCGGATCACCGCGCTTGCTTGAAGTGGTTAGCCTTCCACATTAAAAAAAAGCGGACTCTTCATTTAAGTAACCTGAGCCCTCATTAGGCGAATGGATAAAGGGTTGATACCTCCCTTATTCATAATTATTGAAAGTAATACTCCATTTAGTATGTACATGTCAAGAGTTATCAATAGAATTGCTATCTAGACATTATAAATTCGTTTGCAGGTTTTTTGTAAATTTTTCATTTCGACGAAAGGAGAAATCTTATTGTAAAAATTTTGCTGGAGCAGGTTTGCAACCTGCTCTGTAACGTTTTTCCCTGAACAAAAAACGGGGTTGCAAACTCAATGCCATTAAGTTAAGGGCAACCACAAGGGATTGCCCCTACGAAAAATGGCATTGAAGGTAGGGGCAATCCTTTATGGTTGCCCTTAACTTAATGGCATTGGGTTGCAAACTGGGGTGTTAAATTTGAGCTTTTTTTGGGGATATTTTTCAAGCTGGTTTTGTTCCGTTTTTAGAAATCCTATTTTTCCAAAAAGCTTGTCCCGAAGTATTGAGGGATAGGATTTCAAATATCGAGTCAGGTGAAATTTACAATGGAACAAAACTAGGGTGAAAAATAATCCGGAAAATCGCTTCAAATTTAACACCCCAGTTGCAAACCCAATGCCAGTATGATAAACCCCTAAAATTCAGACCTGCCAGGTATCCAAAACCTGGCAGGTCGTTGTAAATTCAATGAAAAATTAACCTGACAGGTTTTTGACACCTGTCAGGTTTGTCTTAACTTAATGGCATTGAGTTGCAAACCCCGTCCGGCACCTAGATTATTTCTCCGACAGGCCGCTAGGAGTCCAAGATTTATCTTGGACATGAACAAATGAAATTGATTTGTTTTATAAACCAATGGGTTTTAGACAATTTATCTTTGTTTAGGTTTTGCCTTTCGGGTAAATCCTTAGCAGGAAAAACTTTGTAAAAAGTTTCAAAATCATCGCTTTGCAGCAATGTTAAAATGCTACCGGCATTGTCTCTGAACTGCTTTCTCAACTTAGCATGTTCATTTTCCTTAAAAAAAGGATAGCCGTTTCTAGCGCCTACTATGGAAAGCACCATAAGATCTTTATTAGCGTTTTTGCATTGTTTCAAACGATTAATATACGCTGCTTTGTCAAAATCCTGCTGCTTGGCTTGATAATATTCCTCCAAATTATCAGGATGATAAAAGTAATTTTCGATACTGTAATAATTCAATATCAACAAATGAGGATAGGTGCGACAAATTAACGGTATTTCTTCATCGCTCAAAAAATCCCGATCAATTAAGCCATGATAATGCAAGTTTTTGGCCTTAAAAAACACATCATTTTTGTCGATAGCTGTAAAAAATATAGTGTCTTTTATGCCAACACTGTTATAAAAAGGGGTATCGGTATTTTCAGAAAAGACTATCGTTTTCCCTTCCACGACTTTGGAGAGAAATTCTTTACTCACCGCGATTTCAAAAACTTCATAGCGATTTTTGGGCTGCGCGAATAAGGTTTGGGGATGATCAAAGTTCAAATCATCAAAATCAATGATGACGGCATGTTCATTGGCATATTCAATAAAACCGAGAGAATGGCTCGCTGTCCACAATTGGCAACCGTCTGGTATCCAATTTTCAACAATTTCTTTTAATAAAGCATATTGAAGTTTGGTATTCAGGTGTAAATCTAGCTCATCAAGATAATAAATCGTATCCTGATAAAAAGGGGTTCTACTTAACAAGTTGATTAAAATGTTGAAAACTTCCTTTTCGCCATTGCCCAGATAATTGTAATGGATTTTAAAATCTCCTTTTTTAAAGAGAATATTTGCGACTTTGTCTTCTAGTGGCGGAATCAATTCTAACAGTGTTAATTGAGTGCCATTGTTTTCTCCAAATATTCTGGAGAAAGCCTCATTGATGGGATTAATGTAGCGTTCTACAATTTGAGAGGCATATTGCCGAGACTGAAAAACATCTTTTAAGATTAATTCTGCGGTTTTATCAAGATCATTTTCAAAACGCTTGTCTCTTTCGATATACAATCTTGGACGATCAGAATCCTTTTCAAAATTAACTGCACCACCTTGCCAAAGTGTCATTCTAGTGAGTTGGGGCACTTGCCTTAAACTGCTTCTACCATAAAACGCCATTGGACTCAGATCATCAGGCCATTTTTTATTGTCATGGCGAGTCATCCTCATCTTATGACTTAGTTCGATTGTCACCTGAAACTCTTTATCGGCATTTTTCCGGTAATAGCTTGGCGGAGGCATTGTGTCATCCTTCGTTTTGGATGAAACTGCCTCAAACGCATCAAAGATACAGGATTTACCGCTGCCATTGACGCCGATGATTAAAACCAATTTTGGGGGCGGAGTTTGCTTGCTTATGTCAATGCTCAGATCAGTAAATCGTTTGAAATTTATTAATTGTAGTTTGCTGATAAACATCATTTGACATTCATTGGTTAAACTCAGGCACTGGGGTAATTCAATGCCATTAAGTTAAGTACAGGGGATTGGCTTATTTTGTAAAACTCAATGTTCAAATTTTTGATCGCTGCGGTGAGTACAGCTAATGTTCAACAACGAATAAAACCAACAACTAAAATAAAGAAATCCGATTTTTTCAAAAAATCTGATTTCTAGCAACTAAAGAAATCCGGTTCATCACCGACGAAATCCACCGATACCAGCAAATAATTCAACGGCATAAATCATAATTAGGATGGGTTCACACTTTCGTTACTGTAACAGCCGCGCTGTCAGTTTTCGAGTCGCACACATTAAAACCAATTGCGTGAGAGCCAAAATGATAACATGAGAATATCACAGTATATTGCTAATACCAAGATAAATTGCGTCAGCGTAGGCGAATTGCAATTTTTAAAAACAACAATTGACAAGTGATTCAATTCGTTTATTTCATAATTAGTTGTACTGATTCTCTGCCCCTTTGGCACAAGAAACGATGTAATTACCTTTTCTTTGAGTCGCTTTAAGAGTAACAATTTTATCCTCTTGGGCTTGAAGCAAGAATTTATTAAATTGAGTAAATCCATAATTAGATTGATTGAATGACGAATTCAATGTCAACATTTTTGTCTTGAGATAACTATTGTTGACTTCTTTACCATCACCTTCTAATGATTTTATGGCTTGACACAGTAATTGATACGCAAGTGAAATATCTGGTTTAGTCTCCTCTTTTGCAGGTTTTGCCTTAGTACTTTGCTCAATTTGAGCCACTTGATCGTTGGTACTCTGTAGCTTTTTCTCAATTTGGGCCGCTTGAGTGCTGATACTCTCTATCTTTTTCTCAAGTTGAGCGTTCTGCGTCTTATCCTCCATTTTTTCAGGCGTTTCTTCTTCTCTGGGAAATATTTTTTTACAGGCTGATGGAAAACCGCACAATTGTTTAATCACTGCCATTTTATATTTCGGTGAGCAATCTGCAAAGGCTTGATTGGCATATTTACAACAGACAACTAAATTATCTATATCGTCGGTGCCACCTTTGGCGCGTGGTATAACGTGATCGATAGTGGCTTCATTAATATCTAAAACCGCATTACAGTAAAAACATTTGTTACCTTGGTTAAATAATAAGGGATTTATTTTTTTCATTTATTTTTCACGCCCCTTTGGCACAAGAAACGATGTAATTACCTTTTTTTGGAGTCGTTTTAATAGTAACAATTTTCTCTTGCAGGGCTTGAAGCAAGAATTTATTAAATTGCTTAAATCCATAATCAGATTCTTTGAAGGACGGATTCAAAGCCAACATTTTTTTCTTGACACTACTATTCGTCGCTTCTTCACCATTATCTTCTAATGATTTTATAGCTTGACACAGTAATCGATACGCGAGTGAAATATCAGGTTTAGTCTCCTCTTTTGCAGGTTTTGCCATATTTTTATCAATTTGAGCCACTTTATCGTTGGTACTCTGTAGCATTTTATCAATTTGAGCCACTTGAGTGCTGATACTCTCTATCTTTTTCTCAAGTTGAGCGTTCTGCGTCTTATCCTCCATTTTTTCTTCTTCTCTGGGAAATATTTTTTGACAGGCTGATGGAAAACCCCACAATTCTTTAATCACCACCATTTTATGTTTCGGTGAGCAATCTGCAAAGGCTTGATTGGCATATTTACAACAGGCAACTAAATTATTTATATCGTCGGTGCCACCTTTGGCGCGTGGTATAACGTGATCGATAGTGGCTTCATTAATATCTAAGACACCATTACAGTAAAAACATTTGCCACCTTGGTTAAATAATAAGGTATTTATTTTTTTCATTTCTGTTTTTTAACTAATACCCCGCAGGTTAATTTGTCGTTGAGTTTACAAAGACCTGCGGGATGTCTGTTATTTATAACTCCGTTGACTAGGTTTCACCTCATCAAACACCAATTCTTCTTTGTGGAGGACATGGGGCTTGTCTTTACCCAAGTATTCCCACACAGCGACATAAGCATAATTCTCATCATCGCGTTGGGCTTCGCCCTCCTCCGTTTGGTATTCCTCTCGAAAATGGCAACCGCAAGATTCATTGCGGTTTAAGGCATCTTCTACCATTAACTGGCTCATTTCAAGGAAATCAGCGACACGTATCGCCTTTTCTAAGGTTTGGTTGAGTTCCTCGTTGCCACCAACCATCTTGAGGTTTTCCCAAAATTCCCCTTCGAGGGTTTTGATTTTCTCTTGCGCCGTTTTTAAACCGTTCGCATTGCGTGACATGCCGCAATAGTCCCACAAAATGAGCCCTAATTCTTTGTGGTATTCATCCACCGTTTTATCACCTTTGAGCGCAAGTAGTCGATTGATCATATTTTTGACATCTTGCTCGGCAGCCTTGAAGGTGGGATGATCGGTTGGTATTTTATCATAAGGCATCTTTGCTAAATAATCGGCAATGGTGCGCGGCAGTACAAAATAGCCCTCGGCAAGGGTTTGCATCAGTCCACTGGCGCCTAAACGATTGGCTCCGTGTTCGGAAAAGTTGGCTTCGCCTAAAGCATATAAGCCGGGGATAGTCGTCATTAAATTATAGTCCACCCAAAGTCCGCCCATCGTATAATGCACCGCGGGGTAGATTTTCATTGGCTCTTGGTAGGCGTTTTCGGAGGTGATTTTTTCGTAGATTTGGAACAGGTTACCATATTGGGCTCTGATAGTTTGCTCTCCCCGTCTTTCGATTGCGTCTTTAAAATCGAGATAAACGGCTAAACCCGTCATTCCAACGCCACGCCCTTCATCACAAACTTGTTTGACGCTCCGTGAGGCGACATCTCTAGGCACTAAGTTACCAAAGGCGGGGTATTTTCTTTCTAAAAAGTAGTCCCTTTCGGCTTCGGGTATCTCATGGGGGAGGCGTTTATCTCCGATTTTTTTGGGCACCCAAACGCGACCATCATTTCGCAAGGATTCTGACATTAAGGTGAGTTTGGATTGATGCCTTTCGTGAACTGGGAGACAGGTGGGGTGGATTTGGGCAAAAGAGGGGTTTGCAAAAAAAGCGCCTTTTTTGTGTGCTTGCCAAGTGGCACTGACATTAGCCGCCATGCAGTTAGTCGAGAGAAAATAGATATTGCCATATCCGCCTGTGCATAATAAGACGGCATGGGCGCTGTGCGATTCGATTTTGCCTGAGACTAAGTTGCGGACAACGATACCACGGGCTTTGCCGTCAATTGTGACTAAATCGAGCATTTCTGTGCGTGGATACATTTTTACTTTGCCGTTGGCGATTTGACGGCTGAGGGCACTGTATGCGCCTAACAATAATTGTTGCCCGGTTTGTCCTCTGGCATAAAAAGTCCGTGAGACTTGAGCGCCGCCAAAGGATCGGTTGTCTAATAAGCCGCCATATTCACGGGCAAATGGGATTCCTTGGGCGACACATTGATCAATAATGTTGTTACTGAGTTGGGCGAGACGATAGACATCGGCTTCTCTGGCGCGGAAATCGCCGCCTTTGAGGGTGTCGTAGAATAGTCGATAAACGCTGTCGCCGTCGTTTTGATAGTTTTTGGCTGCGTTAATGCCGCCTTGGGCGGCGACGCTGTGCGCCCGTCGTGCGCTGTCTTGAAAGCAAAAGGCTTTGACGTTATAGCCTAATTCGGCTAAGGTTGCGGCTGCGGATGCGCCAGCGAGTCCGGTGCCGACAACGATGATGTCATATTTCCTTTTGTTAGCAGGATTAATTAATTTTAGGTTGAATTGATGTTTAGTCCATTTTTCAGTTAATGGAGCATTTGGGATTTTTGCGTCTAATTTCATTAGAGTTCTCTTGAGAAAGTTGATTTTGTGGGTTTCGCTGCTCTAAACCTACCCTACATGACAATGCCAGTATGATAACCCCCCCCAAATCAGACCTGCCAGGTATCCAAAACCCATGACGTTGTAAACTAAAGTCGAAAAATTCACCTTCGAGGCAAATGTTTTCGCGTTAGCGAAAACTTTTGCCTCGAAGACAGGTTTTTGACACCTGTCAGGTTTGTCTTAACTTAATGGCATTGACCCTACATGATGATTCAATGCTATTAAGTTTACACTAATCACAGTTCAAACAATCGCGCCTCCGACAAGAGGAGGTTTGCCATCAAGATGGGATCGCCTACATTGATTGCCGGAGCAGGACGCGGAGCTTAAGGTTCGTAGTAGGCGATTTATATTCTCGTTCCCACGCTCCGCGTCAATGCCATTAAGCCTGTCCCGACGCAAGGAGGGATCAAGACAAACCTGACAGGTGTCAAAAACCTGTCAGGTTAATTTTTACCTTAACTTACAACGACCTGCCAGGTTTTGGAAACCTGGCAGGTCTTCTTTTGG